>NZ_JBXWQF010000025.1:0-54718 GCF_059612245.1 Ruegeria sp. CDSA079
TAGATGCCCGAAAGTCTTCCTGTCAGCCATCGCACTCGCCGCACTCGTCATCTATTGGCTATGAGTCCTGAGCCTAGGGCACGGCGCGTCAATTCATCGAAGGTAGAGTGTGAGGCGGCCAGCTTAGCGAATTGTTTGAAAGAACAGAGTCCGGGCAAGGGGTGGCCCTTTCAAATCATATGCGTAAGTTCGATGCCAGCGTTGCCGCCTCAGAAGCGAAAGCCTTGAACCTCAGCATGGGTCTCATCCATTCTGCGGGAACGGTCGCATTGTCCTTTTTGTCGCCGCGCTGCTTCCGCAATGGCACAAGAGTACCGCGCGCGCCATCAGTTCAACGTGGTGTGATCCACTGCGACGCCGTATCGAACACTAGAAAGCACTGCATACAGGATCACATCCTTTGGACATTGCGCACCTTTGAAGGAAATCATGAACAGGCTCTCGGCTGAATTGTATCAACGTCCTCTCACTGTCTGCCTTCGCGTGCATCAATGGGAACAAGTTTGCAATAGATCTGACTTCAATTCATATGAAACCCGCAGCCGGGCAGGTCGCACCATTCCGACAACAGCTTGGCGATTTGTAAAATCGGATCTCCTTCTTCGAGATCCTCCGAGCGCAACACCGCGTGCCAGGGCACGGAAATCCCGTCCTGAGTAACCTGGGCACCAACGATGCGACCTTCTTTCAATGCGGATTGAAGCGCCCAGTTGGACAACACGCTTGTGCCCAGATCCGAGGCAACCAGTTCGACAATCGCCTCGGGCAGTTCAACGGTTGCGGCCCATTTCGGGTAGCTGTCCGTGGGGCGAAACAACAGCGCAAATTCCCGGTCTGGTTCGGGGATCTTGGTATAGGTGATGAAAGGCTCGCCTACGATATCAGAACCTTCCACATACGGGCGATCTGCCAGACGATGTGACGGCGGCATAATGTAAAGCAGAGGATCGTCAAACAGTTTGATGCTGCTGAGCCCGGCCTGCGACACCTTGCCTGAGGTAATCGCAATGTCCAGATGCCGGTTCAAAAGCCCGGTCAGCGGATCACTGCGCGCACCCGCCATGATCTGAATATCGATCCCGTCGGTGCGCGATTTCATAAATTTGATGAAGGAGGGCAGCCAGCGATAGTTGCTGTAGGCTTCGACCGACAGGCGCACCACATGCTGCACATTGGCATTCATGCGCCGCACGTCCTCTTCCGCGCGGCTCAGATCGGTGAGGATGCGTTCTGCCACGATTGCCATGTAATCCGCCGCCGGTGTCCGGCGCAGTTTCTTGTGCATTCGGGTGAACAGGGGCACATCCAGCCGACGTTCGGCCTCGCGCAGGCGATGCGACAGGGCCGATGGTGTGACCCCCAGTTTCTTGGCGGCATCGGTGATCCGACCGGTTTCGTTTATAGCCTGGATCAGTTGCAGATGCCGTAGATCGAGCAGCGGTTTCATGTGTTTTAGCCTGAATGAAATTCACGAAAACCAAAAAACTTCGAAATTGAAATTCAGTCAATAAAAAGGTGAAGTTCCGGCAGATTTTCATTTGGAGCATCCCCATGAACGTTGACGCCCGACGCGCGATCGAACAGGACAAGGCGCACCACGTCCATCCTCAGTCGAACCTGCGCCAACATGCCCAAGACGGCCCGACGATGATCACGCATGGTAAAGGGGTGTTCATTTACGACAGCGAAGGGCGTGAGATCATCGACGGGTTTTCCGGCCTGGGCTGTGTATCATTGGGCTATCACAACGAACGATTGTCGAATGCCGCCAAGCGACAGATGGATGTGCTGCCTTTTGCTCCGACATTCTACAACCGCTCACACCCGCGGGTGGCCGAGCTGGGTGAACGTCTGATCGGCATGGCGCCGGGCAAAATGAACCGGGTGATGTTCCAGTGTTCGGGGTCCGAGGCAAACGACACTGCAATCAAGCTGCTGTGGTACACCAACACAGCCCGTGGCGAGCCGCAGCGTCGCAAGATCATTGGCCGGGTGCGGGGCTATCACGGCAATACGGTGGCGACGGTGTCCCTGTCGGGGCAACCGCACATGCATGCCAAGTTCGGCCTGCCGCTGCCCGAGTTCAAGCACGCCGAGCTGCCGAACTATTACCGTTTCCATATCGACGGCGAGAGTGAAGAAGAGTTTTCGGCCCGGATGGCGGCGAATTTCGAAAAGCTGATCCTGGCGGAAGGTCCGGAAACCGTGGCGGCCTTTTTTGCCGAACCGGCCATCTCGGGTGGCGGGGCGCTGATGCCGCCTGAAGGCTACTGGAGGGAAATGCAGTCGGTACTGCGCAAGTATGACATCAAGTTCCTGGCCGATGAGGTCGTGTGCGGTTTTGGCCGAACCGGCAATATGTGGGGGTCACAGACCTGGGGGCTGGAGCCTGACATGATCTCTTGCGCCAAGGCGCTGTCCGCTGCGTTCTTCCCGATCTCGGCCCTTATGTTCAAGGATGAGATGTATGCCGACATGATGAAGAACTCGGACGAGGTTGGCACCTTTGGCCATGGATATACTTATGCCGGTCACCCGGTTGGCGCTGCCGTCGGTCTAGAGGCACTGGATATTTACGATGAAATCGATCTGGTGGGTCACGTCCGCGCGGTTTCGGCCCGGTTCCTCGAAAAATGCCACTCGATGGCCGATCACCCGCTGGTGGCCGAAGTGCGCGGCGTCGGTCTGTTCTGCGGCTTCGAGCTGATGAAGGATGCAAAATCCCGTGAACCGTTCGATCCCTCTTGGAAAGTGGGTGAGCTTGTGCAGAACTTTGCCCATGATCGGGGTCTGTACCTGAGGGCGATTGGCGACCGGATGAGCTTTATGCCGCCGCTGATCATCAACGAAGATGAGATTGATATTGCCACTGAACGTTTCAAGGGCGCCTTGGATGACGCCTGGGCAGTGGTTCGCGCGAAGATCTGATTGAATTGGGGTCGGGTTCAAGCTTTCATCCGATCCCAGCGCCGCTGTTACCCCCTCAGGCGGCGCGCATTTTTGAAACCGCGGTTCGCCAAGGAGAACAGGGATGACGACATACTTGGAACCGAAACTGCCCGATGTGGGTTTGGCCGGTAGTTACATCAACGGTGCCTGGCATTGGCCCGAAGGGCGGCTGGTGGTCGAAAACCCCTCGCGCCGCACCCCGATCTGCGAGGTTGGTCGCGGCACGTCAACCGAGGTCGATTTGGCTGTCGCCGCCGCTCGTGCCGCGCTGCCGACGTGGCGCGCCTTGGCGGCGAGTGAGCGTGGCAAACGTCTCACAGAGCTCGGCCGTCGCCTGGAAGAGAACGCCGAAGAAGTGGCTCGCGTATTGGCGGCGGAAAGTGGCAACGCGATCAAGACCCAATCACGGGGCGAAGCGATGGGGGCTGCCGGGGTTCTTAAGTATTACGGTGGCGTCGCGGTCGAACAAAAAGGGGAAACCCTGCCACTTGGTCCGGGTCTATTCAGTTACTCCACCCGAGAACCACATGGTGTTGTGGGTTCGATCATTCCGTGGAACTCGCCCCTCCAGTTGGGCGCTGTAAAAATCTCTATGGCATTGGCAACCGGAAACTGTCTGGTGTTGAAACCGGCTGAAGATGCGCCACTGGCGATTCTGAAATTGGCTGAACTGGCGGATGGACTGTTTCCACCGGGCGTCTTCAATGTTGTGACGGGGCTGGGCGAAGAGGCAGGCGCGGCGCTGGCTTCGCACCCCGATGTAGACAAGGTGTCCTTTACCGGTTCAAGCGAGGTCGGCAAGCTGATTGGCAAGGCCACTTCTGATCGCATTGCCAAGCTGACGCTGGAACTGGGGGGAAAGTCACCTACGATCGTGTTCCCGGACGCCATTTCCGAGGGCCGTCTGGACAGCACCGCGCAGCAAGTGGCTAACGCCATGCGCTTTGCTCGTCAGGGTCAAAGCTGCACCGCCGGATCGCGCCTGTTTGTGCATAAGGACATCTGGGATGAGCTCATGCCCAAAGTGGCCGAAAAATCGGCGGCTTTGAACGTCGGCGATGCACTGGATCCGGATGTGGATATGGGCGCGGTGGTAAACGCGGAACGCTACGGCGAAATACGTGCCTATGTGGCCGAGGCTGAAGCAGAAGGGGCGACCTTCCTGATCGGAGAAACGCCTGTCGAAGACCCCTCAAGGTTCTGCCCCAACCCGACAATCATCACTGGTGTCGACAACGATTGGCGCATTGCTCGGGAAGAGGTGTTCGGCCCTGTCATGGTGGCCATTCCCTTCGAGACGGAAGAAGAAGTCATCACCATGGCAAATGACACTCATTACGGGTTGGCAGCGTTCCTGTTCACTCATGACGTAAGCCGCATTACGCGCCTGACGCGCGCCATTGATGCGGGTTGGATACAGGTCAATCAGGGCGGTGGTCAGATTCCCGGCATGTCTTATGGCGGCACCAAGCAATCGGGTATGGGCAGCGAATACTCCATCGAAGGCGCATTGGAAGCCTACACCTACCGCAAATGTGTCACCATCAACATTGAGGACGGCGCGTGAGCACGGACCGGTTCGGTAACGCCATCGATCCAAGCGTGGGATACGCCCGCGGCGCGCTGTTGCAAAGTTCAGCCGATGAGGTGCGCAGGTTGGCACAGGCGGGCCGTGTTGCTGCGGATTTCGTGGCACGCGAAGGTATCGACAAGGTCGCCATTTGCACGGGAAACTTGCGGTTCTATCCAGCAACGCCGGACGATTTGAACCTGTTGTGCGAAGAATGGATCGGTCCGGGCCTGTTTGGTGAAGAACTGCGCCAGGCCGCAATCGTTCATCTGGGCGGGCAGGGGCACGAGGCAGCAGCGGTGGTGAACCGTACAAGTGCCGGGATCGTTGCCACCATACTGGCGCATTCAGCAGTCAGGCCGGTGTTGTCTCTGGTGGCACACGGCGACCGGAGCCATGCCTCGGTTCTGCGCGGGGCGCGGCTTGCCAATGTGCAGGTGCGCGAAGTGCACGACCTGGACGCGATGCACCAGGCGCTGGCCATGGACAGCCCGGCGCTTTTCGTAATCACGCCCGTCACCTCGGAACTGTCCATGCTGAGCGATGACCTGATCCGCGATGCAGTGGCGGCGGGGAACAAGGCGGGCTGTGTCACGTTCCTTGATGACGCTTACGGTGCGCGATTCCGTCCGGTGCTGCATGGCGGTGGGGATTCGCTTTCCTTTGGGGCGGATCTGGTGATCACCAATGCCGACAAAGCGGGGCTGTCCGGTCCCCGTGCGGGGGTTCTTTGTGGCGATCCGGCAGTGTTGATCCCAGTGCAGGCCAAGGCCAGCGAATTGGGGATGGAGGCACGCGCGCCCGTTGCGGTTGGTGCAATGCGCAGTCTTCAGGGGTTCGCTCCGGATCTGTTGTTACAAGAAGCGCAAGACGGACAAGACCTGGCCGACGCGCTTGAATCTGCGCTGGGCGTTGGTCGCGTGTCTCGCTCGGCGCTGGGACCCAAGATAGACGAACAGGACGCGATGGACATTGTCCTGGGCATGGCTGACTCAGAAAAGACCGATGTTGTGCCTGCCGAAGTGACGGCCGCCATTGGCATGTTTATGCTGCGGGACAAAGGGATTGTAACCGTTAACACTCATGGACAGCCGGGAGGGCGCGTTTCAATCCGATTGAAGCCAACGTCCGGCGCTGTGGCTCGTGTCGGAGGTGCGATGGCTGTGACCGACACTCTCTTGTCGGCAATGCGCCAGACAGCGAACCACCTGAACGACAAGGCTTGGTTTGCAGCAACGTTGTTTGGAGAAACGTGAATGGCTGACAAGGCTCTGATCACTCGGTTGGACAATCGGCTGGATCAGTTGGTGAATATCGATATGGGCGAACGCGGCGTCGAGCACCTGTTCGAGGCCGCACGCGTGCTTGAAGGTCAGTCGTTGATCGGCGCGGCGGCGGACACGTTGATGGCAGTGCCCGAGGGCGGGACCGTGGTGATAACGACCGGTTCGGTTTCGCGCGCCTGGATCACACCTGATCTGGGCGAAAATGACGGCCCCTCGGGCGCGGCGGCCATTGCGCGGGCGCTGGTACTGGGGCGTAACGTGACCTGCGTCTTGCTGTGCGAAGACACTTTGCTGCCGGCGATCCGCAACACCTGCCAGGCTGCGGGATTGTTTCCTGTGACATTGGAACAAGCATCTATTGCCAAGGCGGACAAAAGCCTCGCCACGATCGTCATGCTGCCCTATGTCACGGATGACGTCGGGGGACAGGCGCAGGCTAAAACCCTGATGGATGAGCTGAACCCCGATCTGTTGTTTTCGACAGAGCGGGTCGGGCGCAACGAATTCGGCGTCTATCATTCGATGCGTGGTATTGACTATGGAATGGGTCGCGCCCGCGTTGATCTACTGTTTGATCTGGCATTGAAGCGTGGCGTTCCTGTTGTCGCCGTTGGCGACGGCGGCAATGAGATCGGCATGGGCAAGGTCGCCGACCACGTGAAGGCGCATGTGCCCTATGGTGACGCTTGCCAATGTGGCTGCGGTGGTGGGATCGGCGCTGTGACCAGTTGTGACGTGCTAGTGACTGCCGCCTGTTCCAACTGGGGCTGCACCGCAATTGCAGCCGCCATGGCCGCCCGGGCAAGCAATGCCAAACTGCTGCACACACCCGACCGCGAGGCCTTGCTGCTTGACACCATGGTCGCCAACGGTCTGATCAATTCAACCCACGGAATCGTCGACGACAACGTCGACGGGTTCACCCGTCAAAGCCACATCGCGGTGGCCGAGCTCTGCCGCTCGATCGTAAGCCGTGCGATCTGAACATTTACAGGAAGACCCATGATCCAAGACAACCCCGCCCTTATCGACGCAATCCGCGACCGTTTCGCTCATGTCGACAGCTGCCCATTTCAAGGCGAACGGATCTTTTTCGAAAATGCCGGTGGCGCGCTGACGCTGAAATCCGTTGCTGAAACTTCGGCCTTTTACGCCGCGATTCCAGACAATCCCGGTCGGATCAACCCGGCGGGGCAGGGCACTCAGAACGTGATCAACAAGGCCAAGCAGGATCTGGCCGTTTTTATGAATGTCACCAGCGGACAGTTCTTTGCCGGGGAAAGCGGGACGGAACTGTTGTTCCGGATGATCCGCACCGCGTGTTTGGCTGCGCCAAACGGGGCCAAGGTGATCGGGTCGTCCATCGAACACCCCGCCACTCGCAGCGCCGCGCGCCGTTGGGCAAAGATCGCGGGTCTGGACTATGTGAACGTGCCCCATGACAATGATACCGGGTTGGTGACTGCCGAGGATTATGCGGGGTTGATGAGCCCGGACGTTGCAGTGGCCACGATCCTTCATGCGTCGCCCGTTACAGGAATGGGCATGGATGTGGCAGCGATTTCAGCCGCCATTCGCGCCGTCGCGCCGGAATGCCTGATCATCGTTGATGGCATTCAGCACGCGGCACACGGACAGCTTGATCTTGATAGGTACAATGTCGATGGCTACGCGATCTCTCCGTACAAAGTTTTTTCGCGCCATGGGTATGGAATAGCCTGGATCTCGGACAGGCTGAGCGCGCTGCCGCACGACATGTTGATCGACGCGCCCGCCACCGGTTGGGAGTTTGGAACCCGTGACGCTGGGTCGTACGCAACCGTTTCGGACGTGGTGTCTTATTTCGACTGGCTGGGCGGAGAGGTTTCGGGTGAAGCCGACCCCCGCGCGCGCATCGAGGCTGCGGGCCGTGCCATCCACTCCTATGAGACCCACCTGACCAATACTGCCATCAACGGCACGGGCAATCTGCCGGGCCTGCGGGACATGGATCACGTGACCATTCTGGCAGGGGCCGACAACCCCGCGCGCGAAGGGCTGGTGTCTATTGTGATCAACGGCAAAGCCTCGGAAGATGTGGTTGAGGTGTTGAACCAACAGGGTATCCGCACCCACACGCGCAAAGCGGATCACTACTCGGGCAATGTTCTGACACCGTTGGAGTTGTCCGATTGTATTCGCATCTCGTTTTGTCACTACAACACGGAACAGGAAATCGCGCGCCTTCTTGCCGCAATCAATGAGATGGGCGGGGACGGCTGACCACGCGGTCATAGTGTTTGGTCAAACCGTCTGAGGATGCGCGGTGGTTACCCGCGCATCCGGGCATTGTCCGGATCGTAAAGCGGTCGCAGGCTGGCCTGTGCCATTACAGCGCGCCCAGCCACCTTCACCTGATAGTTGCGCCCGGCAAGAGCTTTCATCGTCATGCCTTCGGGCCGCGAGACATAGCCCATGCCAATGGCACCACCGACGCTCCAGCCGTAGCTTGCCGACGTCAACCGCCCGACGATTTGCCCGTCACACAGGATCGGTTCCTTGCCGAAGACCAGAGCATTTGGGTCGTCCAGCCGGAAAGACAACAAGCGGTTCGCAGGGCCGGTCGATTTGTGAGTTTCGATCGCCGCTTTGCCGGTAAACTCGGTAGTGAAATCGCAAGCAAAAGTCAGGCCGCTGTCCACCGGGCTGTCATGTGGGCCGATGTCGTGGCCCCAGTGGCGGAAGCCCTTTTCGATCCGGCAGCTATCTACGGCCATTCCGCCGCACAGGCGTGGCGCATCAGGCGCAGCCATGATCGTTTCAAACACCTGCTGTGCGAATTCGGCAGGGATGTGCAACTCCCAACCCAATTCGCCGACATAGGTAATCCGTTGTGCGCGGACCGGCGCATGACCAACATGCAATGCCTGCCACGAGCCAAATGGGAAGACGACATTTGACAGGTCGGCATCGGTCAGCCCGGCCAGGAAGTTCCGCGCGCGCGGACCCATCAGGGCCAGCGTGGCCTCGGATGACGTGATATTGACCACTGAAACTGCTGTGTCCGCCAGTTGCGTTTTCAGCCAGTATTCGGTTTGCGGTTCAGCCCCGGCAGAAGACATGACCATGTAGCGGGTCGCATTCAGGCGCGCGACGGTCACATCTGCTTCGATCCCGCCTTGCGGGTTGAACATATGGGTATAGACCAGAGTACCCGGAGCAACGGCTATATTCGCCCCACAAAGCCGCTGCATCTGCGCCTCGGCATCTTGCCCGTCCACGATGAACCGGCCAAAGGTCAGATCGATGCAGCCCAGATCGGTGCGCAGCGCTTGATGTTCGGCCTGCCAGTCGTCGAACCAGGGCTCGCGTCCGAACCCGTCCGTCATCTCACGCCCATAGAAGAGGGGCCGTTCCCAGCCATTGGCGCTGCCGAATTGCGCGCCCGCGTCGCGTAGATGGGTGTAATAAGGCGTCCGGCGCAAGCCCCGCGCCTGTGTTTTGCGCAGATAGGGCCAGTGCATCGCATAGGCGTGACTGAGCGTTTCGGCCGCCTTAGTTGCGGTATAGCTGCGGGCGTTCAGGCCGGGTATAATGCGACGGCTGTCGACATCTGTCAGGTCCATGGTCATGTGGCCCGCCATGATCCATTCAGCCAGGGCTTTGCCCGCGCCGGGGCCGTTCTGGATGCCGGTCGAATTGAAACCGGCAGCAACCCAATACCCTGTCACATCTGTGATTGGACCGAGGTAATGTTTGGCATCCGGTGTGAAGCATTCCGGCCCGTTGAAGAACTTGCGAATGCCGCTTTCCGCCAAGGCCGGAACCCTCTCCATTGCGGCCTCCAAGATGGGATAGAGGTGTTCTTCATCGCAGGGCAGCTCATCAAATTCGAACGCCTCGGGCAGGCCGTCCTTGGGCAGCCACGGGGTCGCGTTGGGCTCGGAACAGCCGATCAGCAGCTTGCCTGCGTCTTCTTTGTAATAGGCGTATTCATCCATTACCCGCAGGACGGGCAGATCACCGGTCACGCCCTCAATCGGGTCAGTCACAACGTAGTAATGGTTTGTGTAGTGCAGCGGGATCTGCACACTGTGGGACATTCCAAACTCACGCGCCCACATGCCGGTGGCATTGACCACATGCTCGGCGCGCACCAGCCCTTCTTCGGTTTCCACACCAACAGCACGGCCACCTTCGATGACGACGCGTTCGACCTTGGTGTCTTCAAAAATCTGCGCGCCGTTCGCCCGCGCGCCTTTGGCCAGCGCCATGGTGGTGTCGATCGGGTTGGTATAGCCGTCACCGGGGAACCAGAACGCCCCCTTGGCGCCTTCGGTCGATAACATAGGCCAGCGCTCCTGCGCCACGGTCAGGCTGATCTCTTCGGCGCGCAGGCCACAGCCATGGGCATAATCGACCTTGCGGCGCAGTTCCTCCATGCGTGCCTCGGTCAGCGCCACGGTCATCGAGCCGTTGCGCTTGAAACCGGTATTCTGCCCGGTCTCATCCTCAAGACGTTCCATCAGGTCGAGGCCGTATTTCGCCAGCGCCGACATGACCGGCACGCCTTGGGTTTCGCTGACCAGACCTGCGGCGTGCCATGTCGTTCCGCTTGTCAGTTTCTTGCGCTCGAACAGGGCGACGGACCAACCTGCTTTGGCGAGGTGATACGCAGTGGCACAGCCGACGATCCCACCGCCAATGATGGCGACCTGTACGTCGGTCGGAAGGGATTTTGCCATGGTTCTTATCCCCGCAACCGGTCGTTTTCGGGATCGTAGAACGGAACGGTCGCCACAGTCGCTTTCACAGGCACGCCAAGCACTTCGATATCAAACACATCTCCGGGTTTGGCGGGCACAGTCAAATAGCCAAGCGCCACCCTCTTGCCGATGCGGAACCCCGTACCGCCCGAGCTGACGTAACCGACCGGTTGACCATCCCGGCAAATCGGGTCCGAGGACAGCGCATCCGCGCCGTGACCGTCCAGCACAAAGGCGGTGAAATGGTAATCCTTCGGCAGTTCGGCTTGCGCCAGAAACGCCTCGCGCCCGACAAAACTGTCTTTCTTCTTGCTGACGAAACGATCCAGACCCGCATCGAACGCGGTGTATTCGATACCAAAATCCGCGCCCCAGCCGTGATAGCCCTTTTCCAGCCGCATGGCGTTCAGCCCGTAAGAGCCAAATTCGACAATGCCGTGATCCGCGCCTTCATCCACGACGGCGGTGTAGACCCGGACCAGATCGGCGCTGCGCATATGCAGTTCCCAGCCCAATTCGCCCACATAGGACACGCGCATGGCAATCACCGGTGCGCCTGCAATGGTGATTTCCCGCACCGACATCCACGGCGCGTTGTCCTTGGACAGATCGTCCTGGGTCAGCGGTTGCAATACGTCACGGGATTTCGGTCCCATAACCATCAAGGCGGCGTCAAAATCAGAGCCGCGGGTCAGGGTCACGCCCTCGTCCGGCAGGTGCTTCGACAGCCAGTCATGGTCGCGCTGATCGGCCAGAGTGGGACCGCAGAGCAGGTATTTGTTCTCATCCAGCCGCGCAATCGTGGCCTCGGACCAGATCTTGCCCTTGGGCGTCAGCATATAGGACAGCTTGACCCGGCCTACGGTCGGCATCACGCCGCAAAAAACATGATTGAGGAATTCGGTGGCTTTTGGCCCCTCGACCTCGTACCGGGTGAAACCGCCGTGATCCATCACGCCGACACGGTCGCGCACGCCTTCGCATTCAGCTTTGACCGCATCGTGCCAGACTTCGTGATGGAAACTGAGCTGGCCGTCATCCTTAATCTGATCTGTCTGGAACCAGAAGGCCCGTTCCCAACCCGCAATTTGCCCAAACACTGCACCTTTACCCTTAAGCGTATCGTAGAGCGGGGTGGTTTGCACTGGACGACCTGATTTCCACAAACGATGCGGGTAGGGGATTGCGTATTGGTGTTCGTAAAGCTCACTGGACCGTTTGACGGTATAGTCGAACGTCGCCCATTCCTCGCCAAAACGGCGGGGGTCCCAGAAGGACATATCCCACTCGGTTTCGCCCTCGGTGATCCACTCGGTCAGGGTTTTCGCCGCTGCCGCCGAATGGGTGATGCCCACCGGGAAACAGCAGGCATGGTAGAAGTTCGGCAAGCCGAAGGCGGGCCCACAAAGTGGCGCGCCATCCGGGCTGTAGGGGATGGGGCCGTTCACGAACCGGCTGACCCCGGCCTCACCCAGCAGTGGCACATGTTCCAGCGCGGCCTCAAGGATCTCGGCAATGTCATCGACACTGTCGGGATAGAGCTGGTTGGCGAAGCAATCAGGCATTCCGTCCAGCCAGGCGGGGCGGCCTTCGTGGCCGTAAGAGCCCAGCAGCAGCCCGTTCCGCTCGCGCCGCAGATAGTACATGATGTCCGGGTCGCGGATGAGGGGGAAATTGTCCGGGTTAGCCTCAAGATCGGGCAGGCTTTCGGTGACCAGATATTGATGCTCCAGCGTCACCACTGGCAGTTTCTGCCCGACCATCTCGCCAACCTGACGGCCGTAATAGCCCCCAGCGTTGATCACGACATCGCAAACCACGTTGCCCTTGTCAGTCTGCACCACCCACTCACCCGAGGCGCGGCGTTGGATGCCGGTGACCTTGGTGAACCGCGCAATCTGTGCACCCCGATCGCGCGCGCCCTTTGCCAATGCCTGTGTCAGCTGCGACGGGTCCACGTCACCCTCGTAGGGGTCGAAGATGCCGCCGATGATGCTGTCGCCCGAACTAAAGTAAGGGTGCATGTCATCCATCTCTGACGGGGTCAGCATCGCCATGTCATAGCCCAGCCCATTGGAAATGCCGACCAGATGCCGGAACAGATCCATCCGTTCCGGTGTATGGGCAGGCCAGAACGCGCCTGTGTGGCGATACGTGATCGGATAGTCGACCTCTGTCGCCAGATCCTTATACAGCCGCCAGGCATAGTTGCCCGCGCGCATCCCGCCCCAGCTGTTGGCATAGGTCGGGATATTGCCCGCCGCGTGCCAGGTCGATCCGCTGGTCAGTTCGTTCTTTTCGATCAAAAGCGTATCGGTCACACCGGCTTTGGCCAGATGATAAAGGGTCGAGACACCAACCGCGCCGCCCCCGATGATCACAACTTTGGCATGGCTTTTCATGTGCTTAGTCTTTCAGATGGATGGGCAGGCGGGCGCGCAGGGCGGCTTCGATTTCGGTTGTCAGGTGCGAGGGCGCAGGTTGTGCTTCGATTTCGTCAACGCGGGCTATGGCGCGGTCCCAAACAGTTTGAGCGCCGCTTTCAAGCCAGTCACTGACACTTTGACGGTCGCCGAGCGACGGGTAGACATATTCCTTGGTCATCAGGTCCAGAGTCTGAGCCGTGCCAAGGAAATGACCCTCTCCCGTTACGACCTGTTCGATCATGTCCAGATCAATCGAGCCTTCGAACATTTCGACCCCACGGACCGAGCGCAGGATGGCGCCGCACATGTCGTTGTCGATGACCAGTGCCTCTTTGCTGGCTGCCATGATCGAGCCGAGCATACCAACAGACAGGTTGATCATATCGGCCCCAGCCTGCGCCGCCAGCGCGATGGTATATCCCTTTTCGTAGCCCGATTGAGCGTCTGCCGTCTTGGCGTCGGTCATTCCCGCTGAAACGGTCGACGGCAGGCGAAGGTTCAACAGCAGCTGTGCGGCGGCAGCGTTGGCCACCGCAGCTTCACCCGAACCGCCGGTCATCGCTCCGGTACGCAGATCGGAAATAAAGGGCAGAAAGGCCAGAATACAGGGAAAGCCCGGCTGCATCATGTTGACCAGCACCAGACCGGCGAGCGATTCCGCCAGCCCCTGCGCCAGAGCTCCAGCCAGCGCCGCCGGGCTTGTGGCCCCAGCCTGCGCTGCGGAACAGATTTGCAGTGGCATTCCCAAACGCACGCATTCACGCATCACCCCGCAGGCTTCCTCGGCCAGCGTCAGCGGTGGCACCACGTGACAGACGGATGCAAAACAAAAGGGCTGTGCCTTGAACGCGCCCTCGCCGCCCAAAGCTGCGTCGAACATCTCGATCACAGGGGTCACGTTGGCGGGCTCGAAAAAGCTAGTGCCGATAGGCTTCGAAGTCGCCTTCATCGCGGCAAAGGCGGTGTTGATATCCAGCGAAAGCGGGTCTTCCAGATCCCTTGCCACTACGGGACGCAGGGAATAGTGGATGTTGTCGCAAGCATCGACAATACGCATCAGGTTGTACAAGTCCTGCAATGTGCTGTCGCGGAATGTGTTTGTGGTGGCGTCGAGCACCTGTACCGCTGCGCCGCCCGTACCGATATGGACGCGACCGCCTCCAATCTCGATCCCGCGATCCCGGGTGAAACCGGGCAGCTCGACCCGCTTGCACGCGCCAGCGATCATGTCCTCAACCAATGCGCGTGAAAAGGTGATGCGCCCGTCGGCCCGCTCTGTTGCGCCGTTCTCCAACGCCAACATACGGATGTCGTTGGGTGCTCCTGATACGCCAATCCGTTCCAGAATATCAAAGGCCGTATCAGTGATATGGGCCAGTTCGCCTTGATTCAGTGGCATGAACCGCCCGCCGATGGGCGGAATAGTCATTTGTGGCGTTGCGGAGTTGGAAGCCCGTCTTGATCGTGTTCGCCGCATGAGCGCGTTCCTGATAAGGTGTTTTCCCGCGCATCTTAGAAAGGGCTTTATTGTAGCTCAATTCCATTATTAGCTGATTTTCGTGAATGAAATTCACTCACCAACACTGCATGACTCACACACACAATCGCCAACGATGTCATGCATACTAAGGGGCGGAGCCACCCCCAGAAACATTAGGCTCGCGGCGTCGACTTGACCACGCCACGTTCAACCCAATCATCGAACAGTGCCAGCACGGTATCACAGAACGCGGTATCGTTGATATGGGCGTCCAGTTCGGTCATTGGCACCTGATCGGGCATCACGTGGCGGGCTTCGTCGATCATTTCGGCCAAGGCCTGTGGGTCATACGCCTCTTCGCCTTCCTTGTCCCAAGATTCGATGCCCTGTAGCGGCAAGAAGAAATGTACAGGCCCCTTGGCCGCGCCCAGCCTATTGGCGAGTTCCCGAATCCAGGCACGCCGTTCAGCCCCGCTGAAGACCGAACTTTTGATCAGCCGGTTATGCTCATGGAATGGCCGGTCTGCATAGTGTTCGGGGATGTCCTGCCATCCCGCAAAATCCAGCAGATCCAGTGCGCCAGGGGCGACCATCTGCGGGATACCCATGCGCCCGGCATTGGTAACACGGTCTTCACCGCTGGACACGACCGAGCCCGCCATCAGGTTTCCGAATTCCTGCATGCAGAAATCCATCACACAGGCGAACGCGCCTTCGCTGGCCAGTTTTTCATAGGCCATGCCACCCATTCCTGTCGAATGGAACACCGCCACTTCAAACCCACGATCTTCCAGTGCTGGTTTGAGGGTCTTCATATAGCGCAGGCAGGATGACCCCAGACTGGTCATGCCAACCAGCGGCTTTCTGCGGTCCGGTGCGAAGGCCGCCTTTGCCGCGCCAACCACGGCGCCGGCCGCCTGACTGAGCGAGGACTGACAAATTGAATTCATACCGTAGAGCCCGCCAGCCCAAAGGATCATCTGAATATCAGGGGCCAGCCGATGTGGCGGGATAAGCGGTGAGAAGCTGACGGTTGAGACGATGTATTTCGGCACGCCCATCGGCAGCGCTTGTGCACAATCCAGCGCAAGATCGGTGCCCATTGTGCCTCCGGTAGCCAGCATCCCGTCAAACCGCCCGTCAGCATAGGCTTGCGCAACCACTTTGGCGGCCCCGGCAGACATGATGCGGAAGGCTTTGTTCTCGCCCCCTTGTGCGATGACCTCGTCAATTGTCATGCCACCAGCCGCGGCCACGTCATGCTTTGAGATGTCGGTCGGTACGGTGGGATCGCCCAGAACGGACACATCCATCGTCAACACATCGGCACCCTGCGCCCGGATTGCGTTTTCGATGAACCGCATTTCGGGTTCTTTGGTGTCATAGGTGCCGATCAACAGGATTGTTTTGTTGGTCATGTGTGCCTCCCTTACCCCAGCGATCAGAGCTTGATCCAGGCAGTTTTCAGATCGAAGTATTTTTCCAACGCGTGCAAAGACTTGTCGTGCCCATTGCCGGATTGGCGCACACCGCCAAGGGGTACAGTCAGGTCGGCCCCCCCATAAGTGTTCACATGTACCACCCCGGCGCGAACGCCCGCGACCATGCGATGTGCGCGGCCCAGGTTCGAGGTCCAAACTCCACCCGCCAACCCGTAAACTGTCGCATTGGCAAGACGGATCGCTTCTTCTTCATCCTTGAAGGGTGTTACAGCCAGAACCGGACCGAAGACTTCGTTTTGGAACAGGGTGTCGGTTTCCTTAACACCAGCCATCACCGTCGGGGCCATGTAGTACCCGCCGGTTTCGGTCAGGATGCGGGATCCGCCGGTGCGAAGATCGGCCCCTTCTGCCTGAGCTTTTGTGATAAATTCCAGATTGGACTCCAGCTCGGACAGGCTGTGAACCGCGCCGATCTGGCTGTTCAGGTCCAACGGATCGCCAACGCGAAAAGCTGCGGCGTGGCGGGTGATCTCGGACAAAAAATCCTCGTAGATCTGTTCCTGAACCAACAGGCGCGATCCGGCGACACAGACCTGGCCCGAGTTGCGGAAGATTCCAGCTGCCGAGACCTTGGCCGCTTCGGCCAGGTCCGGGGCATCAGCAAAGACGATGTTCGGGGATTTGCCGCCCAGTTCCAGATAACAGCGCTTTAGGTTGGACCGCGCGGAATATTCCAAAAGCCGCCGCCCTGTCGCACCGGACCCGGTGAAAACCAGAATGTCGACATCTATCGACAGCGCCAGCGCTTCACCCACAACCGAGCCGCGACCTGTCACCACGTTGAATACCCCGTCGGGCACCCCGGCCTCAGCCGCCAATTCGGCGATCTTCAACAGGCTGAGCGAGGCGCTTTCCGCCGGTTTCAGGACCACGGAGTTGCCTGCCGCCAGTGCCGGGGCAATTTTCCAGCTGCCGATCATCAGCGGAAAGTTCCATGGCACAATCGCGCCGACAACGCCCACAGGTGCGTGATGTATCAAACCCAGAACATCGTCGCCCGTGGGGGCGATCTGGCCGTACAGTTTGTCGATTGCCTCGGCATAATACCGGAAGGTTGCCGCGGCTGAGAGTGCTTCGGCTTTATAGGCCATGTTGATTTCGGTGCCGTTGTCGCGAACGCCCAGAACGGCAATCTCCAGCGCGCGGGCTTCGATCAGATCGGCTAGCTTCGACAGAACTTTCTTACGACCCGCAGGGGCCATTCGTGACCAGCGCCCATCTTCAAACGAAACCCGCGCAACGCGCACTGCCGCGTCGACATCCGCTGCACTGCCCTCGGCGATCAGCGCCAGAGGCTGACCGTTGATCGGGGAATACACCTGATGCTGAGCACCGTTTTCGCCATCCTGGAAGCGACCGTTTATGAAATGCCCGCGCGGTGCGATTTCCTGTGTGCGCAGCGCGTCAATCGAGGACTGATCCATGAAGCGTTATCCTTGCTGAGTAGTGTCTTCGTCGAGAACTGGTTGCGGTTTGACGCGGTCTTTGTGTTCCTGGATCAGCGAGCGAATGTGCAGCAGGATGATCCCCAGGATCATCACAAACAGGATCGCCGCGATGGGTCGGTCGATGAAATCAAGCGGTGATTTCACACGGGCCATAGCGCTGCGCAGCTTGACCTCCATGATGCCGCCCAGAACCATACCCAAAATGATGGGCACGATCGGCAGGTTCAGGCGTTTCAGGATCAGGCCGACAACGCCGAACCCGGCCGCAATCGCGCAGTCCGTGATCGAGTTTCGCAGGCTGTACACGCCTACAAAGGAGAGGGTCAGGATCATGATGCCAAGAAACCGGGTTGGGATCTGAATGAGCTTCAGCAGCAGGTTGGTCGAAAACAGCAGAAAGATCAGAACGACCACGTTGAGAAGGATCAGTGCCATGTACAGAGCCATGACAAAATCCATTTGTTCCGCAAATAGTTGCGGGCCGGGGATCACATTGTGGACGTAGAAAACCGACAGCATCATTGCCGTCAGCGCCTCACCCGGAATACCCAGCGCCAGAAGCGGGATCATTGCAGCCCCTGGCACGGCGTTGTTGGCCGCCTCGGATGCCACCAGACCTTCGGGTGATCCTTTGCCAAAAGCATCGGGATCTTTCGAGGTTTTCTGAGCGTAGGTGTAAGACAGGAACTGGGACGTAAATTCGCCGGTACCCGGCACCATACCCATCAGAACGCCCAGTGACGACGACACCGTAGCTATTCGTTTCAGGCCCAGAAGCTCTTTCAGGCCGGTAAATATGTTGCCACGAACATGTGCTTCGCCGGGAGCGTGTTCCTTGTCGACCAGCAAAAGCAGCGCCTGGCTGATGGCGAACAGGCCCAACACAACAACGATCAGATCGACGCCCGATGACAGCCAGGTTTGATCAAAGGTGAAACGCCGTGTGTATTTTACAGGCTCCAGCCCCACCGTGTTCAGGAAAATTCCAAAAAACGCCAGCATTGCGGCTGAAAAGGTCTGTCCGCGATGGGCGAGGATCACCAGTAAGACACCCATCAAGGCGGCCAGAAAAATCTCGCGACTGCCGAAATGCGGGGCAACCCATGCCAGAACGGGCGAGAGGACGATCAGGCAAAGGATCGAGAAAATACCACCAAAGAACGAAGCTGAATAGGCCAGTGACAAAGCCCTGTGCCCCTCGCCGCGTTTGGTCATGGGATAGCCGTCATAGGTGGTCAGGGCGTTAACCGCCGTGCCGGGAGTGTTGATCAGAATGGCCGGGATCGCGCCGCCATACATGGACGACCCGTAGATGCCCAGCAGAAGGGTCAGTCCAACGATGGGTTCGAAGGCAAACGTGGCTGGTAGCAGGATAGCGATGGCGACGGCGGCGCCCACGCCGGGCAATGCGCCAATGATGACGCCACCGACGGAACCGATGATCAGCGCCACCATGACCTGCCATTGGGCCAGAATTGCAAAGCCGGAAATCAGGTTGTCCATAGCGGCCTCACAGATAGGTCAGCGCAAAGGCGCGCAGCCCGTCGGGCAGGTATTCATAAATGCGACCCGCCGGGATGTTCACTTGCAGTAGCGCCCTAAAGACGATTGCGACCACAGCGCCAAAGACAAGTGCAATGCAAAAGGCACCCGGCAAACGAAACCCCAAGCGTACTGTCAGAAGGGCTGCAAACAGCATGGTCGAGGGCAGGTACCCAAGCCATGGAACCGCCACGACATAGATCAGGAAATAAACAACGTATTCGATAGACTTCAGCCAAAACGTGATCTCTCGCAAACGTCCGGGAATACGTGGCGACAGGAATGAGCTCAACAAATGCAGACCGCTGAACACTACCATGCCCCAGATCGCAATGGTTGGCCACAAAGCAGGTTGGGCAAACCACTTTGTCCGTTTGACGACCTGAGTCTCGGTGCCAAGCTGGCTGAGAAGGAACAGTGAGAACACGAAGAACATCGTGGCAAATACGATGTCACCAGGGCGTCGATAGCGCCGGAACATGTCTTGCAAAGTCTTTGCAATCATCGTGGCCTCCTGTTGGATGGAAAGAGGCCCGGCGGTGTTGAACTTGCCGGGCCCGTTCCGGTTTACTCGCCCAGGATCTCTTCGATCTTGGCGAACGAGGCTTTGTCTTGCTCGATCTGAGCATTGGAGGCATCGGGATCCTGCCAGTAAATCAGAGCCCCGGTTTCTTCAGCCAGTTGTTTGGCCTTGTCAGAGCTCAGCGCCTTTTGAGCAGCAGCCGAGATCTTTTCGCGGGCATCCGCTGGTGTGTCCTTATGGACAAACAAGCCGTTCCATAGGGCCAAAGGCAGATCCGGGTTCAGTTCCACGATTGTAGGTGTATCGGGCACCAGCGAAATCCGCTCACCGCCGATGCTGGCAAGAACGTTCACTTGATCCAGACAGGGCAGGATGAGTTGAAGCGTTGTGTTGATTACGTCAACATCGCCCGATGCCAGTGTGTTGCAGTCCAGCGCATCAAACGCCGCTTCGCTGGCAAAGTCGAACCCGCTGCTGACGGCAGCTGCAAAGGTCACTTGGGTGGGCGGCAGAACGGAACCGAAATGGCCAAGTGCGACGTCGTTTTCCTTGCCGTGTTCCGCTAGCTCCTCCCAGCTTGAGAAAGGCGCATCCTTGCTGGATGCGATAACGAACGGGTAGGTCAGGAAGATCCCGATCGGATCAAACGGGTTGGGGTTGAGCTCGGGGATTCCGATTTCGGGGCCAATGACCGGCACGCCGATGACAAAGGAACCGATGGTGTAGCCGTCCGCAGGGGCGGTTGCCACCTCGACGGCACCGGGGAACGGACCACCGCCGCCGCCGGGTTTGTTCACGACTGCGGCTGGCACGCCATACATGGCCTGAAATTCATCGGCGATCATCCGGGTCAGCACGTCCTCCAGATCGCCCGGCGGCCATGGCACTACAAAGCTGACCGGCTTTTCAGGGTACTCGGCCAGTGCAGCGGTTGCTGATGCCACAAAAGCCGCGGCTGTAAGAAATTTCTTCATTGACTCCTCCCATACGTGGTTCATTATTTGATCCGCGTTAACAATAATAATGTTGCTTTGTTAAGTTAGTTCTGTCAAGTATTCCCTGAGCGAGAGGACGTGAAACACATGGGTACTGCCCTTAATGCCCTAAAAATACTGGATTACTTTTCAAACGCGCGACCAGAAATCGGCCTGAGTCACATTGCGCGACTGTCCGGATTGAACAAGGCAACTGCGCTGCGCCACCTGCGTGCGCTTGAGGAATGCGGCCTGATCGAGCAGAACCCCATGACCAAGTCTTATGCCATTGGACCGGCAGCCTTGCGTCTGGCCGCGCTGCGCGAAATCGCCCGGCCCGGCATCGAAAGTGCGCGCCAGAAAATGCAGGTTGCGATGCAGAGCGTTGGTGAAAGCCTGCATCTGTCTCTGTTGGAAAAGACCGTGTTGCAAACCGCATTGGTGGTTGAAACAACGCGGCACAGCGTGCGCGTCAGCCTTGATCCCAGTGAAATTTTGCCGATCAATGCCACGGCTTCTGGCCTTTGTATGCTCAGCTTTGGCCCGACCAGTTTGATGGATCGTTTGGATCAGGACCAGCAGGTGCGGTTCACGGACGCCACGCTCACCGATCCTGATATTATCAAAGAGCGTGTAGCGCAGATCAGTGTCTCGGGTTGGGCCAACAGCAGCGGCAGCTACGAAGAGGGCGTCTTTGGATACGCAGCGCCGATTTTTGGCATCAATCAAGTCGCTCTGGGGACCATCGCAATTGCTGTGCCTGAAGGCCGCGCCACTGAAGACCGCCTGCCATCAATTCTGTCCGCTTTGCACGCTCTTTCGACTGACCTGACCGCAGATTTTGGCGGTCAGTTGCCCGACACCTTTCCAACCGAATTCCACCCGTGACCGAGGGTGAGCAACACTTCCGGAGGCCCGCACCATGAAAGATTCGAACTTTCTGAAGGAAAACAACGCCCGTTATTTCTGGCACCCGATGGCGCATCCTGCCGACAGTCAAAATAACCCGCCGACCATTCTGAATGGCGGTGAAGGTGTCAGCATCATTGATGTCGACGGTCACAAGGCGCTGGATGCCGTGGGGGGGTTGTGGAACGTCAATCTGGGCTATTCCTGCGAACCGGTAAAGCAGGCCATAGCAGATCAGCTGAACGCATTGCCTTATTACTCTACATTTCGCGGAACCAGCAACGACAAGGCCATCGAGTTGTCATATGAGCTGGCGCAGTTTTTTGCGCCAGACGGTTTGACTCGCGCGTTCTTTACGTCGGGTGGATCGGATTCTGTTGAGATCGCGCTGAAGCTCGCGCGGCAATATCACAAGGTTCGAGGCGACGCGGGACGCACCAAGTTTATCAGCCTCAAGCAAGGCTATCATGGCACCCATTTCGCGGCGGCATCAGTCAACGGCAATCAAAAGTTTCGCGCGGTCTATGAGCCGATGATGCCGGGCTGTTTCCATGTGCCCGCCCCCTGGACCTATCGCAATCCGTTTGACGAAACCGACCCCGCACGTCTGGCGCAGCTATGCGTCAAGGCGTTGGAGGCCGAGATTGCGTTTCAGGGGGCGAACACGGTTGCGGCATTTATCATGGAACCGGTTCTGGGGGCTGGGGGCGTGATCCCACCGCACAAAAGCTTCATGCCCATGGTGCGCGAGGTTTGTTCCAAACACGGTATCCTGTTGATCTCGGACGAAATCATCACGGCATTTGGCCGCACTGGCAGCGAAAGTGGTGCTCGGCATTGGGGTGTTCAGCCGGATATCATGACAACAGCGAAGGCGATCACCAACGGGTACTTTCCCTTTGGCGCTGCAATGATTTCAGGCGCTGTCGCCGAGGTATTCGAAAAGGACACCACCGGGCTCGCATCCGTCGATCAAGGATACACCTATTCCGGCCACCCGGTCGGGGCTGCGGCGGCGCTGGCTACCCTGTCCGAGATCAACCGACTGCGGATTTGGGAAAATGCGGCGGCGCGTGGGGATGAATTGTTTGCCGGATTGCAGAAGCTGGCCGAAAAACACGAGGTGATCGGCGACGTGCGGGGCGGAGAGGGTCTGATGTGTGCGCTCGAGCTGGTTTCCGACCGGACGACCAAGGCTCCCATCGCCAAACACCTGCCGTTGCAGGTTCAGAAGGCGGCTTACGAAGATGGCGTGATGGTGCGCGTATCCGGCAACAACATCATTCTGTCACCTCCGCTGATCATCACTTCGGACGATGTGGCCAAGATCTTGTCAGCGTTGGATGCCGGCCTGTCGACTCTTTGAGCTTTCACCGGCCCCGTCTGCTGTAGGCGGGGTCAAACTTTGACGGCCTGTAATTCCTCCAGCAGGTCCAGCAATTGGTCCAGCTTTTCACGACCCATCTGAGCCTCGATATTGCTGGAGATCGCAAGTGACGTGGCCAGGTTTTCCTTTAGGATAGACCGACCCGCATCGGTAATCGTAACCATGGTGCGGCGCTTGTCGTCACTGTCCTGACGGCGGGTGATCTGTCCATCAGCCTCCATCGTGCGCAAGATGCGGGTCACGCTTGGAAGCAGCAGGCAAGCCTCGTGCGCAATGGTGCTTTGTTCCACTTCGCCCAGCTCATCCAGAACGCGCAGGATGCGCCATTTCTGTTCGGTTATCTGGATGCCTTGCAACATGTCCCGTATCGGGGCCATCACGGTTTCACGGGCTCGCAACAGCGCAATCGGAAGGGATCTGGCAGTGCTTTTGATATGGCTTTGAGTGGTCATGCGGCCTTCTAGAGTGGTGTTTCGGAAATTGCAAAGATTAACAAAGCAATCTCTTGACAGGTGGGATGCTAGAAACTAAACATGTTAAGTAATAAGGGAGGAACCATGCCACATTTCCACGTCGAATATTCCGGCAATCTGGAAGACAAGATCGACATGGGTGGCCTGTGCGAATGCATAAGGGCAACAGCTGCCGGGATCGACGCTTTTCCAATGCCGGGGATTCGCGTGCGCGCGACGCGTGTGGACCACTATGCCATTGCGGATGGGGGTCTGGCGCATGGTTTTGTCGATATTTCGATCCGTCTGCGCGCAGGTCGGTCCGAGGATGTCAAACAGGACGCGGCGCAGCGCGTATTTGACGCGGTCAAAGCCTATCTGGCGCCCGCCCTTTCGCAGCATTCCATCGCTCTGTCGTTAGAGATGCGCGATATCGACCCCAAGCTTTCGCCCAAGACCGGCACGATCCGCGACCACCTGGCCGCGACCACGCAGGAGACCTGAAGCATGAGTGCGCTGGATACAAATATCGAGAAGCTGTCGGGCTTTCTGGCTCGGTTCAGAGAAACCGGCATCCGCAATCGCATTGCTGGCGAAGACCGAGACGGATCTGCAGGGGTATTCCAATCTACCTCGCCTGTCGATAAATCCGTGATCTGCGATGTTGCCCATGGCACGGCCGATGACATCGACGCGGCGGCCAAGGCCGCTTATGCGGCCTTCGCTGAATGGCGCGACATGCCTGCCACTGACCGCCGCCGAATCTTGTTGCGCGTTGCAGATGCCATCGAAGCCCGAGCCGAGGAAATCGCGCTATGTGAATGCTGGGATACAGGCCAGACGTTGCGCTTCATGTCCAAGGCCGCGTTGCGTGGTGCTGAGAACTTTCGGTATTTTGCAGATCAGGTGGTTCAGGCGCGCGACGGACAACATCTGAAGTCCCCGACCCTGATGAACGTCACCACCCGCGTTCCCATCGGCCCGGTTGGTGTGATCACCCCATGGAATACACCATTCATGCTGTCGACATGGAAGATCGCGCCTGCGCTGGCTGCAGGCTGCACGGTGGTTCATAAGCCCGCAGAAGACTCTCCCCTGACTGCCCGCCTGTTGGTGGAAATCGCCGAAGAAGCTGGATTGCCCAAAGGTGTGTTGAATACGGTCAACGGATTTGGTCCCGACGCAGGCAAGGCGTTGTGCGAACATGAACTGATCAAGGCCATAGCATTTGTGGGCGAAAGCCGCACCGGTAGCCTTATCGTCAAGCAAGGCGCAGATACGCATAAGCGCAATCATCTGGAGCTGGGTGGAAAGAACCCTGTGATCGTGTTCGATGACGCAGATCTTGACCGTGCATTGGATGCGGTGATCTTCATGATCTATTCGATCAACGGCGAACGCTGCACTTCGTCTTCGCGGTTGTTGGTGCAGGATACGATTAAGGAAGAGTTTGAGGCGAAACTGGTCGAGCGTGTGAACAACATCAAGGTGGGCCACCCGTTGGACCCGGCAACCGAGATTGGCCCGCTTGTAACTGAAGAGCACTACAACAAAGTCACCAGTTACTTCGACATCGCCAAAGAGGATGGTGCGACTGTTGCCGCTGGTGGCGTAAAGGTAGGCGACGCGGGGTACTTTGTTCGCCCGACACTCTTCACCAATGCCACCAACAAGATGCGTATCGCACGTGAGGAGATCTTTGGTCCTGTTCTGACCTCTATTCCGTTCGCAACCGAGGACGAGGCGCTTCAGATTGCCAACGACACGCCTTATGGCCTGACAGGCTATGTCTGGACCAACGATCTGACCCGTGCCTTGCGCTTTACAGACAAGCTTGAGGCTGGGATGATTTGGGTGAATTCAGAAAACGTGCGTCACCTGCCCACGCCCTTTGGTGGGGTCAAAGCATCCGGCATCGGGCGGGACGGCGGTGATTGGAGCTTTGAGTTTTATATGGAGCAAAAGCACATCGGTTTTGCCACCGGTCAGCACAAGATTATGCAATTGGGGACATAAACCCCTCTGGCGATCCCGGACCGGGGCCGCCAGAACGCATCAGGAGGAACCGCCATGGGAAAGATCGTACAGGCCGCAAAAATCACGCATGTGCCCAGCATCTGGATGTCCCACACGATGCCGAAATACAAAGGTATCCGGCAATCTGCCATTGATGGGTATGCCCGCCTGCGTCAGGACGCGATAGACCGCGAGGTCGAGACGTTCATTGTGTTCGATACCCATTGGATCACCAATCAGGGGTTTCACCTGAACACGAAAGAACACCACAAGGGTCGTTTCATCAGCCACGAATTGCCGCATATGCTGGCGGATATGGAGTTCGACTATCGCGGCGATCATGAACTTGGGGAAACGATCCTTGACGTTCTGCGCGAGCGTGGAGAGCGGGCGCTGGGACATTCGCACCCGGACATGGGCATGGAATACGGCACCCTGTTGCCTATGCATTTCATCAACGAAGGGGTTAACGCGCGGGTTTTGCCCGTGGCGGTCAATCAATTCTCATCGATTGCGGAAAACCGGGTCTGGGGTGAGGCCATTGCCGAAGGCATCCGGCGATCTGACCGCAACGTGTCTGTACTGGCGTCGGGGTCGCTCAGCCATGATTTCACGCCGAATGAACGCTCGGTCGAAGGGCTGAACGCAGTGAACGGTGAATTCAACCGCCAGATGGACATGCGCGTGATGGAATTGTGGGAACAGGGCCGATTCGAAGAATTCCTTGAAATGCTGCCCGACTATGCCAAGAAATGCACCGGAGAGTGTGCCATGAACGACACCGCCTTGTTGTTCGGTGCGCTGGGTTGGGGCAGCTACAAGGGCAATATCGACATCTATACCCCGTATTTCGGCAGCTCTGGCACAGGTCAGGCCAATGTCAGTTTTTCGGTCTGACGCCGGACACCAGGGACTGTTTCATGAGATAGAAACAAATCCGTTCGTCGTGGCCCTGTATCTTTCGGGGGGCCGGGCGGGTTGATTTTTCTGCGACAACAAAAGGCTAATGCATGGATTGGGACACGTTTTCGCATTGGGGTCAGCACATTTCAAAATGGGCTGCCGATTACCATAAGACACTTGCTGAACGTCCCGTGCGCGCGCAGACCGCACCAGGGGAAATCGCGGCCCAGCTTGTGGCAACCCCGCCCGAGGCGAGTGAGCCTATGGATGCCATCATGGCCGATTTCGAACGGATCGTGATGCCGGGTATCACCCATTGGCAACATCCACGCTTTTTCGCCTATTTCCCGGCCAATGCCGCTCCACCGTCGATGCTGGCCGAGATGTTGGTGACGACGATCGCGGCGCAATGCATGTTGTGGCAAACCTCGCCAGCCGCGACCGAGGTCGAAGGTGTCATGGTCGACTGGTTGCGACAGTCACTTGGACTGCCTGAAGGCATGACCGGAGTTATTCAGGACAGCGCCTCTTCGGCGACTTTGTCGGCGGTTCTGACTATGCGGGAACGAGCCACGGGCTTTACCGGCAACCGCGAAGGTCTGAACACCAAGGGTGCGCTGCGGATCTATTGCTCGGATCAGGTGCACTCGTCCATCGACAGGGCTTGCTGGGTTGCCGGGATTGGACAGGACAATCTGGTCAAGCTGCCGATATCGGGTTCCAACTTTGCAATTGATGCCTTTGCACTTGAGGCCGCCATTCAAAGCGATATCGCAGCCGGTCATGTTCCGGCCGGTATTATTGCGATCACAGGTGGAACCGGCGTTGGTGCCTGCGATGATCTGACCCTTGTGGCAGATATCGCGCAAAAACACGACTTGTATACCCATCTCGATGCGGCATGGGCTGGGTCCGCAATGATCTGCCCCGAATTTCGCGAGCTCCTATGGCAGGGGGCCGACCGTTATGACAGCATCGTTTTCAACCCGCATAAATGGATGGGTGCACAGTTCGATTGCGCCATCCAGTTCCTGCGGGACGCCGTGCCGCAACTCAATACGCTGAAGATCGAACCGGAATACCTCAAGACAACCGGAGCAGAGGTGACGAATTTCTCGGAGTGGACCATCCCTCTGGGCCGTCGGTTCAGGGCGTTGAAGATCTGGTTTCTGTTGCGCTCATACGGATTGGAAGGACTGCGCGAGCGCATCCGCAACCACGTGACCTGGGCCCAGGAACTCGCCGATCAGATCGGAGAGATGGAAGGGTTCGAGATCACCACCGGTCCGATCCTGAGCCTGTTTTCCTTTCGTTGTCCTGGGGACGACGCAATGCAGCAGCGGCTGGTCGACGCGTTGAACGATGACGGGCGGATCTATCTGACCCAAGGTATGTTCGATGGCCGCAAGATCATCCGCTTTCAGGTCGGGCAGTTCGATACCACCCGGGATGACGTGCTGATGGCAGCGGACGTGATCCGGGATGTTTGGGAGATAATTGAATGAAGTTTGCAACTTTCTTCGCGGGCGAAGAGCGTTTTTTCGGAGCAATCACCGATGAAGGTGCCATTGCATTGAACCAAGCATTCCCGGATCACAACAGCCTTTACGAGGTGATTGCCGCCGGGGCCGTCGATCAACTTGCAAAAGCTGCCGAAGGCAAACCCGTCACCCATACCGAGTTCGCCTATGAAATGGTAATGCCCGATGTCCGTCGTATTCTTTGTGTCGGGGTAAACTTTCCCGACCGGAACGCGGAGTACAAAGATGGCAGCGCGCAGCCAAAGTACATGTCGCTGTTCCCGCGCTTTGCCAGCGGCTTTACCGGCCACGACTGCCCGCTGATCCGGCCGCCGGAAAACCACACACTGGACTATGAAGGCGAAGTGGCCATCGTGATTGGCAAGACTGGCCGCCGCATTTCTCAGGAAGAAGCTTACGATCACATCGCCGCGCTGACTTTGTGTAATGAAGGCACCATTCGCGACTGGGTGCGGCACGCCAAGTTCAACGTCACGCAAGGCAAGAACTGGGATAACTCGGGGGCCATAGGCCCTTGGCTGGTGCCTTTCACGGATGCAGCCCAACTGGATGATGCTCGCATCCAGACCCGTGTGAACGGTGAGCTTCGTCAGGACGACACGCTGAGCCGCATGATGTTCCCAATCCGTCGCGAGATCGAATACATCTCAACCTTCATGACGCTTCAGCCCGGTGACATCATTGTCACTGGTACACCGACCGGGGCAGGGGCACGGTTCGACCCACCGAGATATCTGGTACCCGGAGATGTGGTCGAGGTGTCCGTCGAAGGTATCGGCACCCTGCGCAATACCATTGAGGACGAACGGGTATGACGCCCGAGGACCACGCCCGTGCAGCAGCTGATCTGTTGCAGGCTGAACGCAGGTGCGAACAGATCGGCCTGCTTAGTCTGCGCCATCCCGAGATGGGCATGGATGATGCCTATGAGGTTCAGAACGCCATCTATCACCAGAAACTGGCCGAAGGCCGCAGGGTGATCGGGTGGAAGATCGGGCTGACCTCGAAGGCAATGCAATATACGTTGAATATCGACATTCCAGACAGCGGTATTCTGTTCGACGATATGGTCTTCGACAATGGTGCAACCGTTCCGGCAGGCCGTTTCATTCAGCCCCGGGTCGAAGCCGAGATCGCCTTTGTCATGAAGTCCGCCATTGGCGGCGAAAACGTATCTCGCGAAGAGATTATCGCCGCCACGGGTTACGTCACACCGGCAATAGAAATTCTGGATACCCGAATTCAAAGAGCAGATTCCGAGACCGGCAAGACCCGTACGGTCTTTGACACGATCAGCGATAATGCCGCCAATGCGGGCATCGTGTTGGGTGCAGAGCGTCACGCAATCGATGCATATGATCTGCGTTGGGTCGGGGCGCTTACCTTCCGCAATGGCGAGATTGAAGAAACCGGACTGGGTGCCGGTGTGTTGAACGATCCTGTTGAAAGCGTGGTCTGGTTGGCGCGTCGCATGGCGAAATACGGGCAAAGCATCGAACCTGGGCAACTCATTTTGTCCGGCAGCTTCATCCGCCCCGTCGAATGCCCCTCGGGCACCAAAGTTCACGCGGATTTCGGGCCGTTTGGCTCGGTCGATATCAATTTCGCCTGAAAGGAACGCTAATGCCCGCGCCACATAATGCATTCAAGGCTGCGCTGAAGGCCGGAACTCCTCAGATCGGATGCTGGGTTGGTTTGGCCAATGCCTACGTAGCCGAAATCGCCGCCACCGCACAATTCGATTGGTTGCTGGTTGATGGGGAGCACGCGCCCAACGACCTGCGCTCAATCCTGGAGCAGGTCCGCGTGATTGAGGGGTCTGGCAGTGTGCCGGTCGCACGCCTGCCGATTGGCGAAACCTGGATGATCAAGCAATATCTGGACACCGGCGTGCAGAATATTCTGGTGCCGATGGTCGAAAGCGGCGATCAGGCACGCGAACTGGTGCGGGCTGTGCAGTACCCGCCGCATGGCGTTCGAGGTGTTGGATCATCTCTGGCGCGGGCTTCACGCTTTGCGGCGATCCCTGATTATCTGAAAACCGCCGACGAACAGATTTGCTTGCTCGTGCAGGTCGAGAACAACAGGGGTATGGACGCGCTGGACGATATTCTGGCGACTGATGTGGACGGGGTGTTTATTGGCCCTGCCGACCTGGCTGCTGACATGGGCCATCTGGGAAAAGCGGACCACCCTGACGTAGTTGCGGCGGTGCTGGATGCAATCCGCCGTATTGTGGCAGCGGGCAAAGCCGCTGGGATTTTGACACTGGACCCGGATCTTCAACGCAAATGTCTGGATCTTGGCGCTACTTTCGTAGCCACCAACATCGACGTGACCTTGTTTGCCAAAGCCATCCGGTCTGCCGCTGTTGCGGGCCTAAACCTGTTGCCTGATCAGACTGCAACGGGCATTGCGCAGACGGGTGCGGCCTCAAAATACCTTCAGCAACTCTGCAAACACTGGTCGCACAAGGCCGAGGTCTCATTTGACGCAATACATGGCAGCGTGTCTTTCCCTGATGGAGATCGGCTGGCATTGACGGCAGATGCAACCACTTTGACCGTGACAGCCGCTACTGGTCCGCGTGGTGATCTGCGTCGTTGGCAACAGGTGATCGAGGCGCATTTGACACGCTTTGCCTTTCGAGAAGAGCTGAACATCGACTGGACCGCTTGATGTTTTCGATGCGGCAACTCTAAATGCGGATGTTAAGCGTGGGTTAAGTCAAAAGGGTCGATGCTGAAGGTTGTTGTACATCAAGGGTTTCACAAAACCGGGACCAGAACCCTGCAAACGATGCTGTACAGGAACCGTTTCCGGCTAAAGGACCGTGTGAATGTTCTGGTGCCGCGGGATTTGAAAGAAGCTGGCTTTGCCGCACGCCGTTATTCTGTCGCACCAAACGAAAGAACGCTTCAGAAATTTCGCCAGATGTTCCGGCAAACTCTGCTGCCATTCGAGGGCCAGACTGACGCGCCGTTGTTGATCAGCAGCGAAGAGTTTGCTGGTATGATCCCGGGACGTAAGGATGTGTGGTCCTACCACCAAACGCATGTCCTTGCTGAAGTCATCTTGGATGAAATCAACAGGTTCGCTGACAACAAGGCACGGATCACATTCTTTTACACGACCAGAGATGCCCCCGACTGGATCAAGAGCGTGTATTGGCAGAACATTCGCGGAAACAGAATACAAGAAGACCTTTCCGAATATGCTGAACTGCTGACCCCGGGCGCTGACCTCGAGAGTGTTGTGGGCCGGGTCGCGGCACAGATGTCTTCACGAGCCGAAGTCATCTCTCTGAACATCTCGGGTCTGAGCGATCGTCTGTTTCCCGTCACCAAGGTGCTTTCGATTTTGAATGTACGGTCGGACGATCTGACACCCGTCAGTAACCTGAATGTTCAGCCGGTTGGGGCCGCGGAACATTTCCTTGAACTGAACCGATCAAACATGACGGACGAGGATGTCATAGCCGCAAAGCAAGCCTACCTGGACAGGCGCAAAGCTGCGACATAGCGCCTTGTGCGCACCGCTGCGCGCCTACAGCTTTGGTACGCCCTGAACCGTCAGCGTGCTGACCAGATCGGCGTAGTCTTCGCGGGCTTTGGGGCCCGCGCCGGTGTTCCACATGTAATACCAGTTCAGCATCCCAAAGACTGACATTGTGGCACCGCGCAACTTGTCTTTGGCATCATCGAAAGTTTCGGGAGACAACTCCTTAAGGATGTCGCGTACAAAATTTACCAAATCAAGCTGATAGCCTCGTAGCAGTTTCTGCTGCTCGTCTGTCAGTGCGCTTATGCCGCTGATTTGTACGCGATGCTCGTCATCCGCGCCCTGATAGGCGAACAGGATTTCGCGCACCGCCTTGCGCAGCTTCTGCTCGGGGCTCATACCGCTAAGATCCACGTTGCAGATCCGATCCCTTAGCTCGCGCAGATATGTTTCAAGGATGTCATATAGGATGGCATCCTTGCTGTCGTAGTAATGGTAGATGTTGGCTTTCGAGATCCCGCACTCTTTGGCCAGCAGAGTCATCGACGCACGATCAAACCCCTGATCGGCAAACACTTTGGCCGCCATCTTCAGGATCTGTTCCCGCTTTTGGTCGTGGTCTTTGGCGATTGTTCGGGCCACGGTTTATTCCTTATCGCGATTGTCGACGACACGCTTCGCCTTGCCCTGAGAGCGTTCGACGTCGCCGGGGTCACCTACAACAATTTCAGTTGAAACACCAACGACGTCCTTGATCCGCTTGGTCAGCATTCGGGCCGCCGCGGTTTTGGAGAGCTCGTCGGTGGAATCCGGTGAGGATTCAACAAAGACCCGCATCGCATCCATGCGGCCCGACTTATAAAGTTCGATCTGATAATAGGGGGCAAGACCGCCTGTCGCCATGACCTGTTCTTCAATCTGGCTAGGGAAGACATTGACGCCACGCAGGATCATCATGTCGTCACTTCGGCCTGTGATCTTTGCCATCCGGCGCATGGACCGTGCTGTTCCCGGCAGAAGGCAGGTCAAGTCGCGCGTGCGATAGCGGATCATCGGCAGCCCTTCCTTGGTCAGGGTTGTGAACACCAACTCGCCGATTTCGCCATCGGGCAGGACCTCAGCGGTTACGGGGTCAATGATTTCAGGAAGGAAATGATCTTCCCAGATCACCGGACCGTCCTTGGTTTCAACGCATTCATTGGCCACCCCAGGACCCATGATTTCGGACAGGCCATAGATGTCGACCGCATGCATATCAAAGGCGGCCTCGACCTCGGCGCGCATGGCGTCAGTCCAGGGTTCAGCGCCGAACACACCAACTTTCAATGAGCTTTCACGGGGGTCGAGACCAGCTTTGTGGAACTGCTCAAGGATATTGAGCATATAGGACGGCGTCACCATAATCCCGTCGGGCCGGAAGTCGTTGATCAGGTTGACCTGCTTTTCGGTTTGCCCGCCGGACATGGGGACGACGGTCGCGCCAAGCCGTTCGATTCCGTAATGGGCGCCCAACCCACCGGTGAACAAGCCATAACCATAGGCGTTGTGTACCATGTCACCCTTGCGCAACCCCGACGCGCGCAGGGAACGCGCGCCCAAGTCCGCCCAATTGTCGATGTCATTCTTGGTGTAACCCACAACCGTCGGTTTGCCCGTCGTGCCAGATGAAGCGTGCAGGCGAATGATCTCGCTGCGCGGAACTGCGAACAGACCGAAGGGATAGTTGTCACGCAGATCGTTTTTGTGTGTGAACGGAAATTTTGACAGATCGGACAGCTGCTGTAGATCGTCAGGATGCACGCCGGCCTCGTCAAACCGCTGCTGATACATCAGAACGTTGTCATAGGCGTGGCGTACGGACCATTTCAGGCGTTCAAGCTGCGTGGCGCGGATTTCGTCGATCGAGGCGATCTCGATCGGATCCAGGTCCGCTTTGTTTGGGGAAAGGTCTTCCATCGCGTCACTCCTCCAGTCGTGAAGCTATTCTTGAAAATTCTGACCGCCAACTGCGCGGGACATGCCGCGAAACTCAGCGATCAGAGTGTTGTCTTGGTTGATGACGCGAACGTCATAGATGCCGCTTCGTCCGGATACAGTGACCTCTGTCGCGGTGGCGGTCAGACGGTCCCCCTTTTTTCCCGGCGCGAGATAGCTCATCATCGTGTGCTGCCCGACAGTGGAAACGTTGCGGCTGTTACAGGCAAAGGCAAAAGCGCTGTCGGCCAAGGCATGAGTGACGCCCCCATGGCACATACCGAACCCGTTACAATGATGGGACGCGACGGTCAGGGTCAGAACGGCGCGGCCTTCGTCAACTTCGGCAAGCTCCATGCCGAGCCATTTGCTTGCCTCGTCATTTGCCCACATTGCAGCGGCAGATTTTTCGGCGCGTTCTTTTGGGGTCATACTCAACGTCCCTGAAAATTCGGTGCGCGTTTTTCAAGGAAACTGGATACGCCTTCGGCGTAGTCCGCGCTTTCCCCGCAAGTTTTCATTGCGTCCGCTTCAATCTCAAGCTGATCGGACAGTGACGTGGTGGCCGCCGTTTGAATGCACTGTTTTGTCAGGCCCAGCCCGAGTGTGGGGCCGTTGGCCAATTGCGCGGCAAGCGCGCGAACCTCAAGCATCAGTTGATCGTCGGGCAGCGCCTTCCAGATCAGCCCCCAATTTTCTGCCTGTTTGGCTGAAAGAGGTTGAGCGGTCATGGCCAACCCCTTGGCGCGCGCCTCACCCAACAGGCGTGGCAAGTGCCAGCTGCCACCGGTGTCGGGAATCAGTCCGACCTTGGAAAAGCTCTGGATGAACTTAGCGCTTTCCCCGGCCAGAACCATGTCACAGGCCAATGCCAGATTTGCCCCTGCGCCTGCGGCAACCCCGTTTACGGCGCATATGACAGGGAACTCCAAGGATCGGATCAAGCGGACTAGAGGAGCATAAAACGTTCGCACCGTTTTGCTCAGGTCCGGAGCGCTATCCATTTTGGATGGGTCGCGGTCACCCAGGTCTTGACCTGCGCAGAACCCGCGCCCCGCTCCGGTCAGCAATATCGCGCGAGCCCCGTTTTCGCGCGCGGTTTTTAACGCGTCCTGAAGGGCAACGTGCATGTCCTCATTGAACGCGTTCAACTTGTCGGGGCGGTTCAGGGTAATTTCGACCCAGTTCCCGTGATCTTGTACAAGTATCGTATCGCTCATGGCTGTCTCTTCTGGTCTCGTTTCAACTTAATCATTGCATTAACCGAACGGTTGGTCAATATATAAACCTGTACCGAATCTGGACCGATCAAAAGGGTTGCCGATGTTGCAGTCGTCGCTGGTGAGCGTTGAAATTAAGGGTGACGTGGCTTGGGTCACGGTCAACAACCCGCCAGTGAACGCAACCTCTACCGCGGTTCGACAGGGGCTGTCCGATGCGGTTGATGCGGTTCAAGGCACGCGTGTGGCGGTGCTGTGCTGCGCGGGCAGAACCTTTATCGCAGGCGGTGATATGGCCGAGTTTGATGCGGCGCCGGTTGAGCCACATTTGCCGGACGTCGTTCAGAAGATCGAAGATAGCAAAGTGCCGTTTGTCGCCTGCATTCATGGTAATGCGCTGGGCGGCGGGTTCGAGATCGCCATGGCCTGTGCCTGGCGGATCGCCGCGCCGGATACCGGTTTCGGTCTACCCGAGGTCAATGTGGGGCTGATCCCCGGGGCGGGGGGCACCCAACGTTTGCCGCGTCTCGTGGGAATGCAGGCTGCAATCGACATGGCGTGTTTTGGTAAAACTCTGAAAGCCGAAGCGCTGGCTGAACTCGGGGGCATTGATCTGGTCGCCGAAGACCCGAAGGATGCAGTGACGGATTTTGTTGCCGCGCTGCCCGTACGTCCGATACCTGTCAGCCAGCGTTCTGTGCCGGAGTTCGCGTCTGATCTGTTGGAAACAAGTCGTCAGGCGTTGCAGAAGCGCGCCAAAGGGCAGCAATCACCACTGGAAAACCTGACCGCGCTGAGTTGGGTGTCCGAACCGTTCACTGAGGGTCAGCCGAAAGAACGCGCCCGCCACCTGGCTCTGCGCCAAAGCGCTGAAAGCCGGGCGCTGCGCCACGCATTCTTTGCCGAGCGCGTGGTGTCCAAGCCCGCTTTGATCAAGGGCGCCACTGCGCGCGACATTACCCGGATTGCCGTTGTGGGCGGCGGGTTGATGGGTGCAGGTATTGCCACGGCCGCGCTGAATGGTGGATTGTCTGTCACTCTGATCGAGCAGAACGCCGAGGCAGCATCGGCGGCGCAAGGGCGGGTTGAATCTCTGCTTCGGGGGGCCGTTAAACGGGGCAGGATGTCCGAGGTACAGCTGCGGGATTACCTGTTCAAATTTAAGGCCGTCGACGGCTATGCCGCTGCTGCGGATGCAGAGTTGGCTATCGAGGCAGTGTTCGAAGATCTGTCTGTCAAGCAGGCGGTGTTTGCGGAACTGGCCAGGTACATGAACCACGATGCGATCCTGGCCACGAATACATCCTACCTGAACCCGGTGGACATTTTTGCGGGTGTTGAAAACCAGGCCCGCTGCATTGGTCTGCATTTCTTCAGCCCAGCCCATGTGATGAAGCTGCTGGAAATTGTACATATGCCGCAGACATCTCCGGATATCGTCGCCACTGGCTTCGCGCTGGGCAAAAAGCTGCGAAAGGTTTCGGTTCTGTCCGGCATATGCGACGGCTTTATCGGCAATCGCATGTTGGCCGCCTATCGGCGCGAGGCCGACTATTTGCTGGCGGATGGGGCGCTGCCCTATCAGGTGGACGCAGCGATGCGGGCGTTTGGGATGCCCATGGGGCCTTATGAGTTGCAGGATCTGACTGGTCTTCAAATCGCCTGGGCCAACCGACAGCGCAATGCCGCAACTCGCGACCCAAACGAACGCTACGTGCGCATCGCCGATCAGTTGTGCGAAATGGAGCGTTTTGGTCAGCGAGCGGGCAAGGGTTGGTATCGTTACTCAGATGGCGACCGTACCCCGGTCCGGGACCCTGAGGTTGAGGCGTTGATTGAAACCTACTCGGCCGAACAGGGAATCACCCGCCAGCGCTTTTCACAGCAGGACATTTCCTCGCGTATTCTGGCGGTTCTGGCCAATGAGGGTGCTTTGATCATCCAGGACGGAATCGCAGAAAACACGGAGGCTGTCGATATGGTACAAATCCATGGGTACGGTTTTCCACGTTGGCGTGGAGGGCCAATGAACTACAGCATGGAGATCGGTATCGACGTGTCCCACGCAACGATGCTGACCGTTGCAGACGAAAACCCCGGTTCGTGGCGCATCGCGAACCATCCGGGGGGCCTTTAACATGTTGATGGTTACAAAAGCGACCATTAACGCATTCTTGACTCATGTTTCATTGGGAGGAGACAGACCATGAAATTCACCAAGCTAAGCGCTTTATTGGCGTCGGCCGCGCTGGCCGTATCTGGCACAGTGGCGATGGCGGCAGACTATACGCTGACCATCTCAAGCTGGGCACCGCCGACTCATGGCATCAACGCCAAGATGTGGCCGAAATTCGTCGAAATGGTTGAAGAGGCAACAGACGGCCAGGTCACGGCTGAACTCAAGCTGGGTATTGCACCGCCACCGGCGCAGATGGACCTGATCATGGATGGTGCGGCTGATGCTTCGATCATCTTCCACGGCTACCAGCCGGGTCGCTTTGTCACCACCAAGATGATCGAACTGCCCGGGTATGAGGGTTCGGCCGAGGACGCCTCGGTCGCTTATTGGCGCACATATGACAAGCACCTCAAGGCGGCGGATGAGCATCGCGGCGTGAAGGTGATCGCCCTGCACACGCATGGTCCTGCCCAGTTGCATTCCAGCAGCCCGGTGACCACGCTGGAAGAGGTGTCGGGTCTCAAGGTGCGTATCCCAGGTGGCGTTGGCGGGGATGTCGGCACGGCGCTGGGCGCGACCGGCATTCAGGTGCCTGCGCCGAAAGTATACGAAACCCTGGCTTCGAAAGCTGCGGATGGGGTTGTGATGCCCTTTGAATCCCGCAAGGGTTTCAAACTGACCGAAGTGGCGCAGAACGTCTACGAAGTTCCAGGCGGCCTTTATCGCGGATCGTTTGCTTTCATCATGAATGAAGACACCTTTGCCGATCTGCCCGAAGACCTGCAGGCCGCACTGGAAGAGAATGTCTTTGGCGAACCACTGAGCCGCGAGATCGGTAAGATCTGGGACGAGATCGACGCCATCGGTCGTGAAGCAACCGAAGCCACCGAAGGCAACGCGATCAACGCGGCATCTGCTGAAGATCTGGAGCAATTCAACACGATTGCCGTGGATGTACGCGCCAAGGTCATTGACGAAGTTAACGGCGCGGGCGTCGACGCTCAGGCCGCCTACGACATGATCGTAAATGAAATGGCTGCCCAGTAACGCAGCCGGGCTGGCGGGCTTAAACCGCCAGCCCTTTTCACCCGCCGGGGACCAATCATGCACTCACTCGTGACCTTTGCGCGACGCATCAGTGTCGTTCCGACGCTGCTGGCCTGTGTGGCGCTGTTCATCCTGATGGTGATGACCTTTTTCGACGTTATCCTTCGTTCCGTCTTCAACGCCCCTATTGAGGCGGCAACCGAGTTGACCCGGATTCTGATGGCGATCCTTGTCTTCTCGGTCCTGCCCATAATCTCGGCTGGGCGCGGACAGATCGCTGTGGACCTGACAGATGGGATTTTCGCACGTTTACGGCTAAGCCGGGTGCGTGATGCGATTGTGTATCTGGTGTCCGGCATCATGCTGATCTGGCCGATCCAGCGCGTCTGGGTGCTGGCGGAACGGGCGCGGGATTACGGCGATGTCACCGAATACTTGTCTATCCCGGTCTTCTATCTGGGTTGGTTCATCGCCGCTTTCACTGCGATCACTGCTGTTGCGATGATCATCACCGGGATTTTGCACATTATTGCCCCCCAAGCCTTGTCGGAGCACTCCTAATGACTGCCGCTTTGATCGGTTTCGCCCTTGTCCTTGTTCTGGTGCTGCTGCGCCTGCCTATTGTGTTTGCGATGGGGCTCGTTGGGACGCTTGGCTTTGCATATGAACGCGGTGGCAGCATCCTGTCCGAGCGTGGGTTGAAGGCTGCGATGTCCATGGTGGGACGCCAGATTACCGACACGGCGCAGGATTATGGGCTGTCGGTTGTGCCGCTGTTCATCCTGATGGGGCTGTTCGTAAACAAAGGTGGCCTTGCGCGCGAGCTTTATGCGGTGTCAAACGCCTTCCTTGGCCATTTCCGCGGCGGCATTGCAATGGCCACGGTTGCTGCGTGTGGAGGGTTTTCCGCCATTTGCGGCTCGTCTCTGGCAACGGCGGCAACCATGTCCAAAGTCGCGATGCCGGAAATGCGCCGCTACGGTTATTCGGATGAGCTGTCTACGGCGTCGATTGCTGCCGGCGGTACGTTGGGGATCCTTATCCCTCCATCGGTCATTCTGGTGATCTATGGCCTTTTGACCGAAACTTCGATTGGCAAGCTTTTCGTTGCGGGTATCATCCCTGGCGTGCTGGGCATCCTGTTCTATCTGCTGGCGGTGCGTTGGACCGTTTGGCGCAGACCCGACGCCGGACCGGCAGGGGAGAGGCGCGGCTGGGGCGAACGTCTCTTGGCCCTGCGCTCGGTCTGGGCCGTGTTGCTGCTGTTCTTTCTTGTGATTGGCGGGTTGTACGGTGTGTTTGACTTCCACCCTCTGAACCTCACCTTCAGCCCGACAGAGGCTGCTGGAATGGGCGCGATGGGTGCGTTCCTGATTGCCCTGTCACGGGGCGGGCTGACCCTTGGTTCGACCTTTGAAGTGCTGAAGGAGACCAGTTTCACCGCGGCGGCGCTGTTCTCGGTTCTGATCGGGGCGCAGATCTTTTCGAATTTCATCAACCTGGCCGGTCTTCCTGAAGCGCTGATCACTCTGGTGACGGCCTATGAGGTTGAGCCGTTTGTGGTGATCCTGATGATCCTCGGGATCTACATCATACTGGGCTGTGTCTTTGAATCGCTGTCGATGCTGTTGCTGACGGTGCCGATCTTTTTCCCGTTGGTCACGTCGCTGGGTTATGATCCGATCTGGTTCGGCATCGTTGTCGTCGTCGTGACCGAGATCAGCCTGATCACTCCCCCGGTCGGTTTGAACGTGTTCATTCTGAAAGGTGTGGTTGGGGATGTCTCAACCGGGACCATCTTCAAAGGTGTCACACCGTTTTGGGTCGCGGATATCTTCCGTCTGGCGCTGATCGTTCTGGTGCCGTGGCTGGTGCTGGTTCTGCCGGAGCAGATGGGGGCGATGGGTCACTGATGTTCTCGCTGACCGCACTTCCCATCGGTTTTCACGAAGACCCTTATCCAGCTTATGCTGCGCTGCGCGAGGAAACTCCTGTCTGCCAGCAAGCGGATGGTTCGGTCATCCTGTCGCGCTTTGAAGATCTGGATGTGGTGTACCGGGATACGGTGCGGTTCATCTCGGACAAGAAGGCGGTTTTCGGGCCAAAATACGGGGTAGACAGCCCGTTATACGAACACCACACGACCAGTCTGGTGTTCAATGATCCACCGCTGCACACCCGTGTCCGTAAGGTGATGGTTGGTGCGATGAACCCGCGTGCGCTGTCGCAGATGGAACCGGGCTTGATACAGCTGGTCGACGGCTTGCTGGATCAGATGCAGGCCAAGGGCACTGTTGAGTTGATCGAGGATTTTGCCGGGGCTATCCCGATCGAGATCATCGGCAACTTATTGGGTATACCCCGATCCGAGCGCGGACCTCTGCGAGACTGGTCTCTGGCCATTTTGGGCGCGTTGGAGCCGCAGCTGACTCCTGAACAGGAAGACTGGGGCAACCGCGCGGTGTCGGACTTCAAAGAGTTCTTGCGCCACATCATAGATGATCGTCGCGCCAATCCGGGTGACCCGTCAACGGACGTGCTGACGCGACTGATGCAGGACGACACTGATGGTGGCCTGACAGAAATTGAGCTGTATCAGAACTGTATTTTCATCCTGAATGCTGGGCACGAAACAACGACCAACCTGATCGGTAACGCTCTGGAACTGCTGGACCGGCACCGGGACAAGCGGGCTGAACTGCTGGCTTACCCGGAGCTTATCAACATCGCCGTGGACGAGTTCCTGCGACTGGAAAGCCCGAACCAATTCGGCAATCGTCTGACCACCGAGGATGTCGTGTTTCATGGTCACACCATTCCCGCCGGGACGGACATCCATCTTTGCATAGGTGCCGCCAACCGTGATCCGCGGCAGTTTGCCGAGCCTGACGATGTGATCCTGGACCGTCGCCCCAATAAACACCACGCGTTTGCAGGTGGGCCTCATACCTGCGTTGGCCTGACTCTGGCCCGCATGGAGGGCCGGGTGGCGGTAGGTCGGTTTCTGACCCGCTTCCCGGATTATTGCATCACCGAAGGTGCTGAACGTGGTGGCCGCATCCGGTTTCGGGGTTTCGCGCGACTGCCCGCGCAGGTTTGAAAGGTACGGCTTGAGGTGTTTTTTGCTAATAACAACGACCGACCGTACGGTTAAATATGTGATCTCACCCGCTCCTAAAAGCGAGGCGAGGATCCAGACACTGATGAGGAGACGCTCATGACCATCCAACAGATATCCAGCTTTGCCGCCGGTGCGTGGGTGCCGCCTGGTGCCGGGGCGCGCAATATTGCCAGCGCCGTAACGGGCGAGGTGATTGCCACAGCAGGAAACGCGGACCTGGACGTGCAGGGGATGCTGGACTATGCGCGCAACGTCGGCGGGCCGGCCTTGCGCAAGATGACCTTTCACGAGCGAGCCAAGATGCTCAAAGCACTTTCGCTGCATCTGGGCCAACACAAGCAAGCGCTTTATGATCTGTCTTTTGACACAGGCGCGACGCAGTCGGACCATATGATCGACATCGACGGCGGCATCGGCACGATGTTTGTCTTTGCCTCGAAAGGTCGCCGGGAAATGCCGGACGGGCATGTCTATCTGGATGGTGATATTGAGCAACTGTCGCGCAACGGTACGTTTCTGGGTCAGCACATTTGTACACCGCTGCGCGGCGTGGCGGTTCACATCAACGCGTTCAACTTTCCGGTCTGGGGCATGTTGGAGAAACTGGCGCCAACCCTGTTGGCTGGGGTTCCGGCCATCGTCAAACCGGCGACGAACTCCTGCTACGTGACCGAGTTGTGTGTGCGGTTGATGCTGGAATCCGGTATCTTGCCCGCCGGTGCGCTTCAGTTGGTTTCGGGTGGTTTGGGTGACATGCTGGACCGTATGACCTTGCAGGACGTGGTCAGCTTTACCGGATCGGCGGATACGGCGCTGAAACTGCGCTCCAACCCGGTGATCCTGGAAAACTCCGTACGGTTCGTCGCGGAACAGGACAGCCTGAACTGTTCGATCCTTGGCCCTGACGCTGTTCCGGGCACGCCCGAGTTTGACCTCTTCGTCAAGGAAGTTCAGCGCGAGATGACCACGAAGGCAGGGCAGAAATGCACAGCAATCCGTCGGATCATCGCGCCTGAGGCACAGGTGCAGGCGGTGATCGAGGCATTGTCCGCGCGACTGGCCAAAACCGTCATCGGCGATCCAAGGCTGGAAACCACGTGCATGGGCGCGTTGGTCTCGAACGGTCAGAAACGCGACGTTCTGGAAAAGGTCGCGATCATCGGCCAAGAGGCCGAGCGCGTCTTTGGCAACCCCGATGATTTTACAGTCGATGGCGCGGATCCTGAAAAAGGGGCCTTTTTGCCGCCCATGCTTTACCACTGTGCTGACCCGGACGCCGCGCAGCGCGTGCATGATACCGAAGCCTTTGGTCCGGTCAGCACGGTCATGGGTTATCGCGATCTCGACCATGCAATTGAACTTGCAAACCGGGGACAGGGATCTTTGGTGGCATCGGTCATTACGCATGACCCTGACGCGGCGCGTCAGGTCGCCATTGGGGCAGGGGCCTATCATGGGCGGCTGTACTTCAACAACCGCGACTCGATGAAGGAGTCCACCGGTCACGGCTCACCTTTGCCACACATGGTGCACGGCGGCCCCGGGCGCGCTGGCGGTGGCGAAGAGATGGGCGGCGTGCGTGGTGTAAAACACTACATGCAACGGACCGCTATTCAGGGTTCGCCTGATCTGCTGACCGCGATTGGAAACAGATGGGTGCCCGGCGCGACCGAGGTCAAGGGCCCCGCTCATCCGTTCACACGCAGGTTTCATGACCTTGCCATTGGCGAGACCATCCACACGGAACCGCGTACCATCACTATGGAAGACATCGAACACTTCGCCACTTTCACAGGCGATACGTTCTACGCCCACATGGACCAGGCAGCGGCGGAACGGAACCCGTTCTTCCCGGGGCGGGTGGCCCATGGCTATCTTCTGCTATCTTTTGCTGCCGGGCTGTTCGTCGAACCAAATGAAGGGCCGGTGCTGGCCAACACCGGCCTGGACGGGTTGCGTTTTATGAAGCCGGTTGAAGCCGGTGACAGCATCAAAGTACGCTTGACGGTTAAGGCAAAGACCCAACGCAACGATGAATATGGAGAAGTGCGCTGGCATGTCATCCTGACGCAGCAGGATGATGAACAAGTCGCGGAATATGAGTTGCTGACAATGGTTGCCTATTAGTGAGCCTGACCAACAGATCTGGTCCTCCGTTACATTTAGGAAACGGAGGGCTGAGAACAGCTAGCAAGCAACCCAAGCCAGCAAAGGTGGATTGGAGGGTAATTCTCTGATGAGCAAGGCAAGGCGGCACGTGCCGCGAGCAACCAAGTCGTAGGCTATGCCGACGTACAGAGGCTTTGTTCAAGCTGCTCAACCTGGGGCGATGTCGCCCCGATCTGAGCCAGAGTCAGGCTGGTTTCCTGAGATAGCACCTCCCAAAGGGTTCGCAGCGCCGCCTCGCCTCCGGCGGCGATCGCGTATAACAAGACACGGCCCAGAAAGGTGAATTCAGCCCCTGACGCCAGCACCTTAACCACGTCTTCACCGCTGCGTAATCCGCTGTCGTAGAACAGGGGGAAATCCGGGCCAACGGCCTTACGGATGGCAGGCAAGGCCAGAATCGGGGGGATCGCTGAATCAAGCTGTCGACCGCCGTGGCTGGACACCTGTATGGCATCCACACCGGCCTGTTTTAGCCGCAGTGCATCTTCGGCATCCAGAACACCTTTGACGACCAGCTTTCCCGTCCATCGGTTGCGCAGTCGACTGAGATAGTCCCAATCAGCACGCGCGCGGGATTCCGTGCGGTCAAAGGTACCATCTGGAAAATTTGCCATCCTTGGCTTGCCGCGGAACAGTGTGTTCAGTGACCAGCGAGGATGTAGCGCAAAATCTACAAACTGCCGCGGTCCGATCCGAAACGGCATCTTGAAGCCATGGCGCAGTTCGCGCGGGCGGCGGCCAACTTCTGGCACGTCCAGGGTCAGAACCAGTGTGCGATAGCCTGCAGCCTCGGCCCGGTCCACAAGGTTCATGGCGCTGCCGCCATCGCCGCTGAAATACAGTTGGAACCAGGCGTGTCCTTGAGCCACTTCAATGATCTTTTCCAACGGAGTCGAGGCCACGGTCGAAACCCCATGCGGAATTTTGTAGTCGGCGGCCAAGCGCGCCAGCATGAGGTCCGCCCCGGGCGCAGCCAGATTGCACATGCCCATGGGAGAGATACCAAAAGGTCGTTTGGCAGCGTGGTCAAAGACCGGCAAGTCAAGGCTACGCTGGCTAACATCCACCAGCACCCGCGCGCGCAATCGGATGTCCTGCAAGGCGCGTCGGTTCAGCGCTGCGCCATATTCTTCGCCCGCATTACCATCCATGTAATCGAACACCATCCAGGGCAGACGCCTGCGGGCGATCCGCCGGGCATCCGCACTGGAATGGATCTGGCCGGACGGCAACATGATCGGGGCCTCAGGCCTGAACGGCTTTCATGAAGCGATCACGGATCACCACCGGGTCCATGGTGATGACGGGCATCTTGGCATTGCCGCTTTCGCATTTGGCCACGATTATGGTCATCTCGTTCCCGGCCAGGGCGTCTTCGATTGCCTGTTTTGTATCCTCGGCCCGGCATTCGACCACGTTTTCGCAACCACAGGCCGAGGCAACAGCCGCCAACGAGGTTTTCTGTCCCGCATAGGTCGGCTGATCACCGGTCGAGCCATATGACCCGTTGTCGATGATCAGCAGGATGAAATTGTCGGTCACATTGTTGGCGATCGTCGGCAAGGTGCCGAAATTGGTCAGAACCGAGCCGTCACCGTCAATTGCAATCACCTTTTTGTCCTGAGCCAAGGCCAAACCCAACCCGATGCTGGACGCGAGCCCCATAGTGCCCAGCATGTAGAAATTGGTGGGCTGATCGTCGATGGCGTGCAGTTCTTGGCTGGGGATGCCGATATTGCAGACCACCAACTGGTCGCGGATAACAGGGGCGATTTCTTTCAGAATCTCAGAGCGGATCATTGGTCTCCGTAGCCTCCCCAGAAGGATGCGTCGGTCAGGATGGCGACCGGCTTGTTGCACATGAAGGTGTATTTCAGGATTGTATCCAACTCGTCCGCGTCACTTTCCTTGTGGAAGTGATAGGTCGGGATGTTGAGTTGGGCCAGTAGGGCTTTGGTGTGAACTGCCATTTCAACCTGACAGGCGACTGGCTCGCGTAGTTCACCGCGATACGAGATGAGCATCGGCAACGGCATCCGGTAATATTGGATCAACGTGGCCAACGTGTTGATTGTCACGCCGATCGCGGTGTTCTGCATAATGATGGCGGGTCGTTTGCCCCCCATCCAGGCCCCGGCGCACAGGCCCATGCCTTCGTCTTCTTTGTTTGAGGGGATGTGAAAAATCTCTGGGCGCGCTTCGACCTCGTCGATGACACCGGCCAATTGTTTACAGGGCACGGTTGTCACGAAACTGATGTCATTGGCCACCAGATCGTCAACGATTTTACTGTGGATGGACATTGTCGGTTCCTCTGTTCACTGACGTCCATATCGCGCAAAACCACAGCTTTACTCAATTTAAATCTACTTTATCTGATATAAAGTTGCGGTTTAGATGGTTTAAAAATTGCGAAAGACTTGGCCCATGAGCATCACGCTGTACAAAACACTGATCGCGATCGCCGAAACCGGTAGTTTCGCTGCAGCCGCAGATAAGGTTTACGTGTCTCAGGCGGCGGTCGGACAGCAGATGAAACGGCTCGAGGATCAATTGCAGATCGTTTTATTCGATCGGACCGGTCGTACACCCAAGCTCAATCAGACTGGCTGGGCGCTGGTGCCTAAGGCCAGGGATCTAGTGCGGGCCTACGACACCATTCTTGAAGGTGTGGCCGGTGACACTGCCTTTGGTGGTGAGTTCAACCTGGGGGCGGTGTCATCGACCGTCCGCAGGCTGATCCCGATCACTGTTCGGCGTTTGCTGGAAACCTACCCGGAACTGCGCGTCCATGTTACGTCGGCCCTGTCCGGCGATCTTCAGACGCAGGTTGAACGCGGTGTGATCGATGCAGCGGTTCTGAGCGCTCCGGATATGCTAACGCCCGATCTGGAATGGCATCCTGTTGCAGATGAGGAATTGGTTCTGGTGACATCCCCTGAGGTGACCGAAGGCGATCCTGTGCAGATCCTTGCAAGCCAGCCTTTCGTGCGCCACGCCCGCGACGGGATGGTAGGCGTTCTGGCCGATGCTTGGCTGACGCAGAACGGAATCCGGGTGAGTTACGCAATGGAGATGAAATCGCTGGAGGACCTCACCAGCATGGTAGCCTACAATCTGGGTGTCTCAATCGTGCCAGACCTTTGCGTACCCGACCCGGAATTCAGTCAGTTGCGGAAAATCCCACTGGGCGGCAAACCCGTATCCCGTGCACTGGGCGTTCTATTACGCGTCGACAGCCCGAGAAAAAGTTTGATCGATGTGTTGGTCGACGAAATCCGTACCACCGTTGCGCAGCAGCGGGGCAAATCTGCGGAATGAAGGATACGTTGCTCAGCTTTTCCCATTTTGTCAGAATTATGGAAGTGCCACTCGGGCGATCCAAGGTTCAAAACACGGTGGTGCTTTGGGGACGTCCGGGGCTTCCTTGGAAGTGAAACTAAACAGACGCCCCGGAACATAACCTGCTCATGGATTGGATGACCCGGACCATATCGGTCTGCACTACCGGCTGAATCAGGTCATCACGAGTTGTGTTCAGGATGAATGGGATGACGTCTGACGTTGGGCTGGCCTTGTATCAGGCCTTCGTTTAACGCCTCCAGAAGCTTTATGATAACGACGTTCTGGTCCAACTGGGCAATGCTTGGGTCGGGCTCAAAATCCGCACCTGAATTGTAATCGGGCAATGTGGTTATGGAGGATCTCTTATTTTCCCTGCGTTTTAGATACCGTCCACCGAACGGTTCTGGTCTTTCCTTTCTGCCTCTTCCTCTTCCTGCACCCAGGTTTCGGCTTGTAAGACGCCGGGTTGCGTTGCGCCGATGATGCCCACAACCTGAACTTCTCCGGTCTCGGCTGGGGCAGCGACCTTGAATCGGCGGATTAACGCGATCAGAGCAACCGAGATGCCGATCCCAGCCAAGAGTATTTGTAGGCCTCGGCCTCCAAACAGCGATATGGCGTTCGGACCCAACATGGTTCCGACCAACAGCCCAATATTCATCAGCAAAACCATAGTGCCACTGGCAGGCACGATCTGGGATAGCCGGAGTTGATCATTCGCATGGGCCGTCAGGATGGAATAGGTAGGATACAGGCCAATTGCGATGAGCATGAAGCCCAAGGTGAGATGCGTGGGGGACGTATCGACGGCAATCCAGAGACTTGCCACAGCTGTAATAACGCCCAATCCGATAACCACAAAACGCCTGTCTGTGTGATCGGAGATCCAGCCAACGGGGTATTGCACAGCAGCACCAGCAATCAGGGCCGCAACCAAGGCGCCGGATGCTTGTGCGGCCGAGAAACCCTGCTGCAAGGCATACAAGGGCAAGGTGATGTAATGGGCGGAAACACCTATGCTGACCAACACAATACCGATGACGGCGATCGGAGACACCTTGTACAACCGGGTAATGGGCATCCGTTCGGGAACGGTGTAATCCGGCGCTTTGTTACCGGACAAAAGCAGTGGCACGATCGACAGTGAAATCAGGATCGAGACGGTGCCGAACAACAGGTTGCCCGTGGGATCGGGAAAGCCAACAAGGGCTGTACCCAGTGCAGGTCCGGCAAGCTGAATGACGAAATAGAGCGACAACACCTGCGCGCGCGTGCTGTTATCGGATTTCGCGTTCAGCCAGCTCTCGGTAATGACGTAGAGACCCGGGTAACAAAAACCGCCCAGGAAGCGCATGACACTCCAACTGATGGCATCGCTGGTCAGCAGATGCACGATTGCGGCAATGGACACCAGTGACGCAAGGGCGGAAAAAGCCCGGATATGACCAACATTTTCCACCAGGCGTGGGGCCATGGCGGTTCCGGCAAGTGCTCCCAACGGATAGCTGGCCTGCATGACGGAAATCGTAAAGTCGCTGAAGCCCAGGCTTGCCCCGCGAATTGTCAGCAATGTCGCCAACAGACCGTTGGCAACCATCAGCATGAGCATCCCCAAAAACAGGGCCCAGTTTTCATTCAACGCACGTATCATGGCTTATGGCTATTGAGGACGCGGCGAGGAGTATACCAATCCCGCGACATGTCGATGTCGCGACCTGCACCTTCAGCCACGGCTAAATGCGGACTGATCTTTCAGGACCAAAGGCGGGATCACGGTCTGGCAAAACAAAGACAAACGATCGGCAATCGTGCGATGCAAGGCGACCGGATTGCTGATCCAATCGCTGGAGCCCATATTTTGCCTTCCATAGTCCCATGTATCGGTTTCGGTACTGCCTTCCAATACACAGACACCCTGCATCGCACCGCTGGCTTTTCCGCGAATTTCATCGCGCCTGCCCTGGTCGATACAGAACTTGGCGGCCGGATTCAGGCACGGACATCGCAACCTTCAACTTGCGCGCCCCAAAAACAAGGCACCGATCTCAGAAGGCAGAGGAAAGAGGGTACTGATCTGAAGATCCCTCTTTCTGCACGGTCGCAGGTGTATCCGGCAGGGATTAAACATCACTACCTTCGCATTTTTTACCTGCCTTGCTGCTGGTTGCTGCAAGCTCACTCGAGCGACACCCATAAGACCCGGGCATCTTCTTTGCTGGTCGAAATACAGCCATGCCCCATGCTGCTGTCGTAATATAGCGAGTCACCGGCTTTCATTGTCAAAGGTCGATAATGTTCTGAAACGAAGATCAGCTCGCCGCTGATCACATACATGAATTCCTCACCACTGTGTCGAATCCAGTTCTCGAACTCTGACACATCGCGTGCTTTGATGGTCGCGATGTAGGGTAACATGCGTTTTGTAGTCAATTCCGGACACAGTAGTTCATGCTGATAGGTCGGGGTGTCACGCTTTTCGCCCTGACCATTGGCTGTGAAATCGCGCCGACCCGAAATGCTGGTTTGACCCGATTGCAGGAACAGCTGCGGGGTGTTCATATCCAGGACCTGCGTCAGGCGCCGCACGATATCGAAGCTGGGTCGGGTTTGATTGTTTTCGATCTTGGACAGGGTCGAGCGACCGATTCCCGCCGCCCGCCCAACTTCTTCCAAAGTCCACCCTTTAGCCCGGCGAGCATCACGAATTGATTGCCCCAAAGCGGCACCTTCGTCCGGTTCTGCCTGTCCGGCCCCGTCGATGCGACTGTCATCAATCATAGAAATCCCCCCGATTTTCCGTAAGTTACCCATTTTTCCCAACCTGCACAACTTCACAATTATGAGAGAAGTGTTGCCTTGAGTGCACTTTTTCCACTATAGGAAACAAAGTTTCGCGTCTGAGGTTCTGCATCCGGGAGGGGATCATGTTCAAAATCGCGCTCAAAGAGGTTGATCCGGTCATCGCCGCGTCGATTGCAAAAGAAGGCAAACGCCAGGCCGAGCAGATCGAATTGATCGCATCGGAGAACATCGTTTCGCAGGCTGTTATCGAAGCGCAGGGGTCGGTGCTGACGAACAAGTATGCCGAAGGCTATCCTGGTCGCCGTTACTACGGTGGATGCGAGTATGTGGACGAGGTTGAGGCTGAGGCCATCGACCGCCTGAAACAGCTGTTCGGCTGTGAGTTCGCCAACGTCCAGCCGCATTCGGGGGCACAGGCCAATGGCGCGGTCAAATTGGCGCTGCTCAGCCCGGGTGACACGATCCTTGGTATGTCTCTGGATGCAGGTGGGCACCTGACTCATGGGGCAAAACCCGCCCAGTCCGGCAAATGGTTCCGCCCGATCCAGTATGGTCTGACCGATGAGGGATTGATTGATTACGATCAGGTTGAAGCACTGGCCAAAGCCGAAAAGCCCAAGCTGATTATCGCCGGCGCTTCGGCCTATTCGCAAAAGATCGACTTCGCCCGGTTCCGTGTAATCGCGGATGAGGTAGGAGCTTGGCTGCTGGCCGACATGGCCCATATTGCAGGGCTGGTTGCAACTGGTTTGCATCCTTCACCCGTCGGCCATGCGCATGTTGTAACGTCGACGACGCACAAGACCCTGCGCGGACCGCGCGGTGGCATCATCCTGACCAATGACGAGGCGCTGGCGAAAAAGATCAACTCGGCTGTGTTCCCCGGCCTGCAAGGTGGTCCACTGATGCATGTGATTGCAGGCAAGGCTGTGGCCTTTGGCGAAGCCCTGAAGCCGGAATTCAAGGACTATATGCAACGTGTCGTCGACAGTGCATCCGCCCTTGCGGACGTTATGATTGCGCGCGGCTGCGATATCGTTTCAGGCGGCACGGAAAACCACCTGATGCTGGTAGATTTGCGCCCTCTGGGTGTAACCGGGAAAGACGCCGAAGCGACGTTGGAGCGTGCCGGGTTCACCTGCAACAAGAACAGTGTGCCGGGCGATCCTGAGAAACCCACCATAACCAGCGGTATCCGATTGGGAACGGCAGCAGGTTGCAGCCGTGGGTTCGGGCCGGACGAGTTCAGGCAGATCGGCCACATGATCGGCGACGTATTGGATGCGCTTGCCAAAAAACCTGATGGTGACAAAGCCGTCGAAAAACAAACGCGCGAGAATGTCCTCGCTTTGTGCGCCCGCCATCCGATTTACTGAAAGAAAACAAAATGTCCTACGATCTGATTGTCATTGGGGGCGGACCTGGCGGCTATGTCGCTGCGATCCGTGCGGCTCAGCTGGGCCTGAAAGTGGCTTGTGTCGAAGGACGCGGCGCACTGGGCGGCACCTGTCTGAACGTAGGGTGCATCCCCTCCAAAGCGTTGCTGACCTCTTCGGCCAAATATGCCGAACTTGCAGATCTCTCCTCCCACGGTATTGCGGTTGAGGGGGCCAGCATCGACATTGGTGCGATGATGGGGCGCAAGGACAAGATTGTTGGCGATCTGACGAAGGGCATCGCGTTCCTATTCAAGAAAAACGGTGTCGATCTGATCGAAGGCTGGGCCAGCATTCCCGCTGCAGGGCAGGTCAAAGTGGGTGAAAACATCCATGAGACCAAGAATATCCTGATCGCCACCGGGTCCGAACCGACCTCTCTGCCGGGGATCGAGATCGATGAACAGGAAATCCTCAGCTCGACCGGGGCGATTGAGCTGGACAGTGTGCCCGAGCATCTGGTGGTGATCGGCGCAGGTGTGATCGGTTTGGAGCTTGGTCAGGTCTGGGCACGCCTGGGCGCCAAGGTCACTGTGGTCGAATACCTGGACCGCGTTCTGCCCGGTATTGATGGCGAGATCGCCAAGCTGGCGCAGCGTGCCCTGTCCAAGCGCGGGTTGAAATTCCAGCTGGGCCGCGCGCTGAAATCGGTCGACAAGACCGGTGCGGGCCTGACCCTGACTGTTGGTCGCGTCGGCAAGGACAAAGAAGAAGTGATCGAGGCCGATAAGGTTCTGATCGCCGTTGGCCGCCGTCCTGTCACCCGGGGGCTCGGACTGGAAGACCTCGGCGTTACCATAAATCCACGCGGATTTATCGAGGTGGACGGTACTTTCCAGACTTCGGTTCCCGGCATCTATGCCATAGGCGACTGTGTGCCCGGCCCGATGCTGGCGCACAAGGCCGAAGAAGACGGCGTTGCTTGCGTGGAAGCTCTGGCAGGGCAAGCGGGCCATGTGGATTACAACACCGTTCCTGGCGTGGTCTACACCGACCCCGAAGTCGCATCGGTCGGGCTGACCGAAGAAGCGCTAAAAGAGTCCGGCACCGAATATTCGGTCGGAAAATTCGCCTTCATGGCCAACTCGCGCGCCCGTTCGACGAGTGAAACCGACGGTGCGGTCAAAGTTCTGGCTGACGCGGACGGCAAAATCCTGGGTGCGCATATCTGCGGTGCCCACGGCGGTGATCTGATCGCCGAATTGGTTCTGGCCATGACCAAGGGGGCCACTGTTGCCGAGGTCGCGGCGACCTGTCATGCTCATCCGGCAATGGGAGAGGCGGTAAAAGAAGCTTGCCTCGATGCCATGGGCCGGGCGATCCACGAATAACGAGGGACAGCCAGATGACCATCCAGCTTCGACCACGTCACCCGGAAAAGGCCAAGAAGGCTGACAGCGTCATCCCGCGCAAACCCAAGTGGATTCGCAAGAAAAAGGGCGACAGCGCCGCGTATTATGAAACCCGGCGCCTGATGCGTGATCACAATCTGACGACGGTGTGCGAAGAGGCCGCCTGCCCCAATATCGGCGAATGCTGGTCCAAGCGTCACGCGACCATGATGATCATGGGCGAAGTCTGCACCCGCGGTTGTTCCTTCTGCAACGTGGCCACCGGCCGTCCTGATGCACTGGACGCGTTTGAACCCGGTCGCGTGGCGGTTGCGGTGAAAAAGCTGGGCCTGCGCCACGTGGTGATCACCTCGGTCGACCGCGATGATCTGGCAGATGGCGGGGCCGAGCATATCGCTCAGACTATCCGTGCGGTACGCCATCAGAACCCCGGCACCACGGTCGAGGTTCTGACCCCCGATTTTCTGGGCAAAGGCGATGCGGCAGACATCGTGTTCGAAGCCGCACCGGACGTGTTCAACCACAATCTGGAAACCGTCCCGCACCTCTATCCGACAGTCCGCCCCGGCGCGCGCTATTATGCTTCGCTGCGTTTGCTGGATGACGCCAAGCGCGCCAATCCCGAAATCTTTACCAAATCCGGTCTGATGGTTGGGTTGGGAGAAACCCTGAACGACGTGCGTCAGGTGATGGATGACCTACGCGCCGCACAAGTCGATTTTCTGACGGTCGGTCAGTACCTGCAACCGACCGCGAAACACCACCCGATTGATCGTTTCTGGTCACCGGACGAATTCGCCCAGCTGGAGCAAATCGCGCGCTCCAAGGGCTTTCTGCACGTGTCGGCTACGCCGTTGACCCGTTCCTCGTTCCACGCGGACGAAGACTTTACCGCCCTCAAGCAGGCTCGCCAGCGGGCCATCGCCAACGGGGCATAATCTAAACGCAAATGGGAGGGAAACCATGGAAGCGTTAAATTCAATCGTAGGGGCCATTAATGGCGTCGTGTGGGGGCCGCTGATGCTGGTCCTCATTCTCGGCGTTGGCTTCTTCCTGCAGGTGGGGCTGAAATTCATGCCGATCCTGCGCATTGGCACCGGCTTCAAGCTGTTGTTTGCAGGCCGTGAAGGTCAGGGCGACGGACAAATCAGCCCGTTCAATGCGCTGATGACCTCGCTGTCGGCGACCATCGGTACAGGTAACATCGCCGGTGTGGCCACTGCTGTCTTCCTGGGCGGTCCGGGCGCTTTGTTCTGGATGTGGATGACCGCCCTGGTGGGCATGGCCACCAAATATGCCGAAGCCGTTCTGGCCGTGAAATACCGCGAAAAAGACGAGCTGGGCAATTTTGTAGGCGGCCCGATGTACTACATCAAAAACGGCCTTGGGGCGAAATGGGCCTGGCTGGGCGTTGCATTTGCCCTGTTCGGTGCGGTTGCAGCTTTCGGCATCGGCAACGGCGTACAGGCCAATGGTGTGGCACAGGTTCTGGAAGCGAACTTTGGTCTGAACACCTCGGTCACTGGCGTTGTTCTGATGGTTCTGACCGCCGCCGTAATTCTGGGTGGCATCACCCGCATCGGTGCGGTCGCCGGTAAACTGGTTCCGTTCATGGCGATTGCCTACATCATCGCTGGTCTGCTGGTCTTGCTGATTAACATTGGCAACATCGGTAATGCTCTGTCGCTGGTCTTCACCTACGCGTTCACCCCGTCAGCCGCCGAAGGTGGTTTCGCCGGAGCAGCTGTCTGGGCAGCGATCCGCTTCGGTGTGGCACGTGGTGTGTTCTCGAACGAGGCCGGTCTGGGTTCCGCTCCGATCGCACACGCAGCAGCCGAGACCAAAGGTCCGGTCAACCAGGGCCTGATTGCGATGCTGGGTACCTTCATCGACACAATCATCGTCTGCTCGATCACCGGTCTGGCAATCATCTCGTCGGGAGCCTGGACATCGGGTGAATCCGGCGCGGCCCTAACAAGTCACGCGTTCGAACTGTCGCTGCCGGGTGTCGGTGGGTATCTGATCGCCATCGCTCTGTCGATCTTTGCCTTCACCACCATCCTCGGCTGGTCGTTCTACGGCGAGAAATGTGTCGAGTTCCTGCTGGGCGTCAAATCCCTGCTGCCCTACCGCGTCCTGTGGATCGTCATGATCTATTTCGGCGCAACAGCAGATCTGGGCTTCATCTGGCTGCTGGCGGATACGCTGAACGCCATGATGGCTATCCCGAACCTGATTGCCCTGGCCCTGCTGAGCCCGATCGTCTTCAAACTGACGAAAGAGTTCTTTGCCTCGGGCGGCAAGTCCGAAGAGCCGGGCACCACACCTGCCGAGTAAGCTCGATCTGACTTAAAACGGGGGGCCATCCCGGCCCCCCGCCTTTGAAACAGAATTCAATATCTCGAGGAGAGACGTGATGGCCACGAAAATCCTGCTGCCGATTGATCATACCGACGACCGCTCGTGGAAAAACGCCCTGCCGCTGGCGCTGGAACAGGCGAAATTCTACGGGGCCGAGCTGCACGTGGTTGCTGTCATCCCCGAAATCATCCAGCTGCCGAACCTGCCCGCCAACTATGGCGCTGGTGCCAAGGACCATGTGCGCAATGCGGTACAGGCCATTCTGGATCATGGCAATGCCTCGGACGTGAACGTTCACATCGAAGAAGGCAGCGTTTACCGCGAAATCCTGAAACTCGCCTACAAGGACGGCTTCGACCTGATCATCATGGCTTCGACCAAAGGCGACTTCCCGAATTACGAGATCGGACCGAACCTGGCCCGTGTGGTGCGCAACGCGCATTGTACCGTCACTGTCGTTCGTGACCAATCCCGCTGATCGAAAGGTATCCGCAATGACTTCACTTAAACGCACGCCTTTGCATTCGTTGCATGTTGAGTTGGGTGGTAAGCTGGTTG
>NZ_JBXWQF010000026.1:0-49344 GCF_059612245.1 Ruegeria sp. CDSA079
GGACTGGCGACGTGTGGCAACCCGCTACGATAGATGCCCGAAAGTCTTCCTGTCAGCCATCGCACTCGCCGCACTCGCCGCACTCGTCATCTATTGGCTATGAGTCCTGAGCCTAAGGATACCTTTTAACCGAAATCTTTGCTCGGTTGTTAACGTCTCTGTTGCAGAGAGACATGGCCGCGAAAAGCAATCCATTGGGTTAACAAAGTCCAGCGATTGACATGAAACGCTGAAGACACCAACGATATTCCACATTCAGTTTTTGTGATATCATTCGAAAGTCGGTGACGTTTCCCACTTGTGACAGTCATGTGTGATTGGTCGAAAATGAAGAGATTTTTTGCAGTTGTACTATGCATACTCGGGCTAATGACACCCCGTGCTTCGTACGCCTGTGTGGTTTGTACTGAACTGCCGGACGCATCCATTGCGGATCACATACTGTCCGCGGATGTCATCGTATTGGCTGGCCCGGCATCAGAGAACCCATTCAGATATAAGGCGAAAAAGATTCTCAAAGGGGGTAGCGAACGGCTCAATGCCGTACCTGAGATTCCTTTCTTGATTGATAGCGTTACGCGCAGGGCATTTCGATCGGATACAACGCGAGCCGTCCTGCTGACCTATGGACCGACCTACAAGGACAGCGCTGGGCGTGGGTTTTCAAGACGCTGGCGACGTATATTCATCATGAACCCGGAAAGACGCGAGTTTCTGGATAGGCTTCAAACCACCGGCCGACTGTGGGCCTATGGAGAAACGGACAGCCCCGAGCGGGTTTTGTTCTTTGCTGAGTATTTGTGGCACCCGGATCAATCACTGCATAACATGGCCCTGGTCGAAATCGGTCACGCGCCGTATGCACTTGTGCGTCCGATAGGTGGCAAATCTTCTACGAGCCAAATTTTGGATGAGCTGAATGACTTGAAGCGCTTCGCATACAGGTCGGCCGCAATTCGGTTGCTCGGGTTACAAACTGATCCACAAGCGCGCTCAATTGTGCGCTCTCGCTTCACTAATTCCTTGAAGTCAGGCGGTTTCAATAACTACGAGTGGGCAATTGCCGGCATAGAAGCAGATAAAGAAACTGCGATCAGCGCAATTGGTGTCGCACTTCAAGATCCGAAAATGACGTCAGAAGACAGGAAATCACTGATCCGGGCTATAACCGAGGCCGGTTCAACGCAGCCGACGTTAAGGCCAAAAGCTGTGCAAACATTGTCTGAGGCGCTTCAGAAAAACAGTGATTTAGCCATCCAAATCGCTGCTGGAACACGAGGTTGGGGCCAAACGGCTCTGCACCAACAGTTTGAGGCTTTGGCCGCTTTGGAAGAAACAGACCCTGCAACTCAGTTTATGATCAGCATCGTTTTGGGAACTGATTTACCGTCTGAGTAGAGTGGTTTTGGAATTTCCGGTAACTATTGAGAACTTTGATTGTCCAATCCTTCTGCTGGCCAAACCAAGCCCGCAACGAAATGCTTGTTTCCGGCTCTGAGGCTTCTCAGCAGCCTGCGATCTACATCTTGCAACCTTTGATGGTTGGCACTGAAAAAGAAAGGGCGAACAAATCAATTAACACGGGCAGGTCAGGTGTGATATAAACAAAATCGAATATAAAAGATCCGCTAAAGTCTCCGCGATTTCGCGATAAAATTTTGCATTTGAGGGGCACTATGAATCGAATTTCTGTCTGTATTCTATCGCTGCTACTGGCACCAACAAACGGTCTGGCCGACGCCGTTCCGAGCCAACAGGCAGCTGAAGGTTTGTTTTCCGATCAACCGTATTCCCCCTACGCGCAGCGCACCTTCCCGGAACGTCCACTTTGGGGCGACACACACTTGCACACCGGGCTGTCGCTAGACGCGGGTGCGTTTGGGAATACTTTGCTGCCGGATGAAGCGTGGCGCTTTGCAAAGGGTGAGCAGGTCATTTCGTCCACCGGTCAAGCCGTAAGGCTGGCCCGACCATTGGATTGGATGGTTCTTACCGATCATACTGACCTGATGGGGTTTGCCCCGGATCTACAGGCCGGCAAGCCCGGTGTTATTTCTGATCCCAAGGGTTTGGAATGGTACGAAGGATACAAAGCGGGCGGCGAGGAGGCGGGGAAAACCGCCTTTGATATCATCACCAACTTCTCGCAAATGACCCTGCCGGAAATTCTTCTTGAGTCTTACAGCCCTGGCGCCGACGCTTTTGCCTTCACTTGGGAGCACATCGTTCTGGCAGCCGAGAGGCACAATGATCCGGGTAACTTTACAGCGTTCATCGGGTTCGAGTGGACCTCGGTCCCCAAGGGTTTTAACCTGCACCGGAATGTCATGCTGCGTGACGGGCCGATCCGGGCCTTGCAGATGGTGCCTCCGGTCACCCAACCTCCCTACGGCAATACAGACCCAAAATCGCTTTATGCTTGGCTTGAAGAGTATCAGGAGAAAACAGGGGGACGCGCCGTTGCCTTTGCCCATAACGGCAACTTGTCGAATGGATGGATGTTCCCCACCGAAGACACGTATCACGGCGGCAAAGTTGACGAGGAATACGTGGCGGCCCGCGCGAAGTGGGAGCCCCACTATGAGGTCACACAGATCAAGGGCGACGGCGAAGCACACCCGTTCCTGAGTCCTGATGACGAATTTGCGGATTACGAAAACTGGGACGTCGGCAATCTTGATATCACCGAGTTGAAGACCGATGACATGCTGGCTGGCGAATACGCCCGCGAGGCGCTGAAACGCGGATTGATGCTGGAAGAAAAGTTCGGCGTGAACCCCTATAAGTTCGGTATGGGCGGCGCGACGGACAGCCATACGTCTTTGGCCACTGCCGAGGAAGACAACTTCTTTGGAAAGTCCGTTAGTGTCGAACCTTCGGCTTCACGGATCGAGCATCCTTTCATTGCAAATGAACTTGGCGAAATTCCTGGCGACCTCCTTGTCGCGTCTGGATACACGGCTGTCTGGGCTACCGAGAATACGCGCGCCGCGATCTTTGAAGCGTTTAAGCGCCGCGAAACTTATGCAACGACCGGACCAAGGATCGGTCTGCGGTTCTTTGGCGGGTGGGATTTCAATGACTCGGACATGGAAACCCGCTTCCTTGCCAATGTAGGCTATACCAAAGGTGTTCCAATGGGCTCGGACCTGCGCCCACGCGAGGGTGACGGTGCGCCCGGCTTCCTGATCGCAGCTTTGCGCGATCCGGTCGGTGCCAACCTGGATCGTGTGCAAGTGATCAAGGGGTGGCTCGATTCCGAAGGTGCCTTGCAGGAGAAAGTTTATGACGTCGCGTGGTCGGATAACCGTGAGGTTGATCAAAACGGCAAGGTCCCTGCGGTTGGAAACACCGTGGACATTGACACCGCTAGCTGGACCAACACAATTGGAACGGCCGAACTGATAACCGTGTGGTCAGATCCGGATTTCGATCCAAATTCGCGCGCGTTTTACTACGTCCGCGCCCTGGAAATCCCAACGCCGCGTTGGATCCTGTATGATAAGCTGAAATATGGCATCGACTTGCCCGAGGATGCGGTTCTTACACATCAGGAACGCGCGTATTCGTCACCGATTTGGTACGCACCAGCCGAGTGACCCGGGTTTTCACGAAGCTGCAGGCCGGGGTAGTGACCGCTACCTCGGCCGCTGTGCAATTTTTTTGCAACGCGCAACGCGTCCATTTTCTTGCCTAACCCAAACCGATAATGCCAGCATCTGTACGTAGAACCAGAGAACGTTTTACGCAGGAGACTTCATGCGAGTACTGAAAGAACCTCTGTTCCATTTCTTCTTGATTGGAGCGGCAATTTTTATTTGGTTTCATATTGTCGCGCCGGATGACGAGGTTGTCGAAAACCTCGAGACGATAGTAATCGACGAAGATGATGTCGCGCTGTTGGCTATTCAGTTCGAAGCACGGTGGAAACGCCCGCCAAACGATACCGAGCTAAAAGCTTTGATCGATGCGTCCATTCGTGAAGAGGTTTTGGTCAGAGAGGCGAGAAAACTTGGTCTTGATCGTGGGGATTCCTTGATCAGGACACGACTAAGCCAAAAGATGGATTTTCTGACTGAAGCGATTGCGTCATCAGTTGTTCCGGAAGACGAAGACTTGGAAGCCTTTCTCCAACAAAACCCTGAACGCTATGCAATATCCGAAAAGGTGGCGTTCACGCAGGTCTTTTTGGGTGAAGAGGCAAGCGAAGTCGAAATTGAGAAAGCTCTGACCGCGTTGCGCGAAGAGCAAGACCCCTTTGATGTGGCAGGCTCCACTCTGCTGCCCGCTTCGATGCCGTTGACCGCGACCAGAGTAATCGATTCGGTCTTTGGTGCTGGATTTTCCACGCGTTTCGCAGAGGTTGAAACAGGTCGGTGGGTCGGGCCGGTTCAGTCGGGTTACGGGGTCCATCTTGTTCGTGTGAACGCAGTTGAGCCAAGTCAAACGCCTCCTTTGGCAGATATTCACGATGCCGTACTGCGGGATTGGCGGCGCGTTATGAGCGAAGATCTGGCGCAGGCACAATATGAATCTCTTGCCGACAGCTATCAGATTATGGTGCCCGAACTTGCAGGCCCGGCCAAATGAGAGCGTTGATTTTCTTACTTTTTGCGCTGCTGTTCGCGTGGCCCGGAGGTAACGCCAATGCGCACGCGCTTGATCCGGGTTATCTGGAAATTCGCCAAATCGGGCCGGACACGTGGAGCGTTCATTGGCGAAAACCCGATGTAAATGGTCAACCGATGGCGATCGATGCGATATTGCCAGATGGCTGCACTCCAGCGCGCGGCCCTAATCCAGTTTCCGACAGCCGAGCATGGGTTTCATCCTGGGTCGTAGAGTGCCGCGCGGATATCGCGGGTCAACCCATTGAGATTGAGGGCTTGGAGACCCAAAAGAACGATGTATTGGTACGTTTGCACCCGCTAGAGGCTGATCCTACCACGCTTTTATTTACCCCAGACGCGACCGTTCAAAACATACCCTCCGAACAGACAACGTGGTCCGTTTTTATCGCCTATTTCCAGTTGGGGTTTGAGCACATACTGGAAGGCTGGGATCACCTTCTGTTTGTCTTCGCGCTGTTTATTCTGGTCCGTGATCCGTGGAGATTGGTGGGGGCTGTAACGGCCTTCACACTTGCGCATTCAATAACCTTGGCGCTGGCAACCTTTGGCGTTTTGAACGTTCCCGGCCCGCCGGTTGAGGCCGTCATTGCACTATCCATCGTTTTTCTGGCGATGGAGATTGTCAAAGGCGGAGAAGGCCGGTTCCGGCTTTCAAAGCAAAAACCCTGGATCGTTTGTTTCGGGTTTGGGCTTTTGCATGGTCTCGGTTTTGCCGGGGCTTTGGCCGAAATTGGATTACCTTCAGACGATATTCCTGCGGCCTTGCTTGCCTTCAACCTTGGCGTCGAAGCCGGTCAGTTGAGTTTTATCGCTGCGCTGGCGCTTCTCTTGGGGATCTGGCGAATGATTGCTCTTCCGACGGGTCGAGGGGCGACCGCGCTGACCGCTTATGGCATCGGTTCGGTGTCGATGTACTGGCTCATCGAGCGCATAAGCGGATTCTGACGTCAGCGCTCAGTGTCCGCAATTCACTCTGACGGTGTGGGCCAGATTGGTATGGTGTACGCGCGATCGGCTATCCGCATCTCTGCCCCTTCGAGCGTTTCGACACCAAAAACGTGGGTCCGCCGGGGCTTTGGGATTTCACGGACACGGACGAAAAACATAGCGCGATCAGAAGGTACCAATACCAGATCAACCCAATAGCCGCCCAATGCGGCGGCTCAAATCGTGTAAGGGTAGGTGGCCTCGGCGACGTTTTCCATGTTGCCGCCATCGCCGCCATCGTCACTTTTTGTCTATGAGCCCCAAGCCTGAAGGCGGTGATGGCGCGCGTGAGAAAACTTCCGCTTAACAGCAAATCCTGCCTTGCGATGAAGCTTACTCTGTTAAGGGTTGGTTTTTCTCAGGCCAGAATTCATCCACTACGATATACGCGGCAATCACGAAGAATGCGGCACCAGCGACCTGCAACACACGGGTGATACTTTTGACGTCGGCTTCATCCGAAAATGGTGAAATCGAACCGCCATATACGATCAGCATTGTCGTCAACGCCGAGCCTGCTGCGGCAGCGAGTGGGATTTGCGATTTCCCGAGCGTTCCGAGTGTGAAGCAGAAGAACAAACACAACAGAATGGGGGTTAAAATAACTGGCGCGACGACGTTTATTTCATAGCAAAGGATCGACACCGCCGCGCCCAGTAGGTTTGCCGTTAGCATGGCCTTGGCGACCGTTTTGCCCATGGACGGCATCGCAGCAAGTTGTTGGCTTAGAAGCGCGACGAAGAACAGAACCAACAGGGCTGACGCGCCTGAGATGAAAAACGCCATAGCAAACGGAACCGTGACGAGCGACATTCTGACGATCCGGCGATGGGGGTCGAATTCAGAAGACGCCTGGGCTTTCTTCTGAGCGGCAGTCTGAGGTTCGGCTGGTACCACCACAAACATCAGCGTCGATACGAACCCTGCAAATAGCAGGTTCAAAGGAATCCAGAACACAAGCACCAATGCCAAATCCTGCGACTGCAATACAAGGTTTGGAATCATCAACGCACCCATGAGGGCTATGACACCGGGTAAAACTCCTGCCCCTGAAACCGACCATGTGAATGACAGGATTATCCCTATGGCAACCAATATGAGGAACACCACGGGATATGGCGCAAAAACCGACGACAAAAAGAAGGAAACGAACATCAATCCGATCGAAAAGACGAACAGCTTGGCGAATGCTGCCAAGGGCAATGCAGCGGGTGCCTGAAGGAACAGGGCAGTGAATACTGCCCCAACCACGGCAAGCGGCCACCCTAATAACAGGCCCAGGGCAAAGACGCTGGTCACACCCAGCGCAAGTCGAATAACAGAGTTCCGGTCCTCAGTACGCATAAGACAAGATTGAAACCAGACGGATATAGGTCCGACCGACCATGTTCAGGAACGAGTTGTCGCTCAGATACATGATCACATCGGCCTGCCCGTTGAGTTGGAAGCGAAGATCATCTTCGGTGCTTCCCGCCTCGTACCCTGGCAGTACGATCCGCACGGGAAACCGTTCTGGTTCGCGCAGAAAGCCTTTGGTGCTTGGCGGGCTTGCCAACTGGCCCGGTTCATCCCCACCGCTTAGCGAGACGGCTGCGCTGAAGCTCTCGATCACGCCTGGAACAATCTTGCCCGGATGCATGTCCAGCACGACGTCAACTGGCGATCCTACCGAAGCCCGGCCGAGGTTGTTCTCGGTAAAGTACGCCTCAATCCAGACGTCCGTTGCATCCAAAAACGTCAATAGGTCTTGGCCAGACCGGGCATAGGTGCCGGGGGCGATCAACAGATTGGATATGACACCCGTCGCCGGAGCACGCAGTTCCGTCCATTCAATGTTCAGCTCTGCATCTGCCAAAGCGGCCAATGCGCGCTGGATTTTGGGGTTTTCGATACCGTCATCACCCAGCCTTTGCTTGGCTTTTTCCAAATCCGCCTTGGCATTCTCAAAATTCGCCTCCGACTCCGCCAGTTTTCCGCGTGCGTCATCGGCCTTTGAGACGGCAATCAACCCTTTCTTTTCAAGTGCAAACACACGTTCGGATTGAATGCGCATTGTGTCGAGATCACTTTGCGCCCTTGCCAGTTTGGCCTGCGCTGCACTCACCTCTGCCGAGGATGCGCCCACTTCCTGCGTGGCCGCCTCAAGATCGGCTTCCGCCTTGTCACGTTCAATCTCATAGGGCCTGGAATCAATTCGAACCAGTACATCACCTGCCGAGACGACCTGACCGTTTTCAACAAGGACTTCGGTCACTGTCCCTGTGACCTGGGGGACGATTTGGGTCGCGACGGCCTTCACTCTGGCGTTTCCAGTGAACGGTGTTTTCCGATCGGCAACTAGGTACCAGACAAGAAAGACCAGAATGATGGCCAGCGTTGTCCAAATTGTCTTTCTCATTTTGCCGCTCCTTCAGCGGCGTCTTCGGCATGGGGTGAGGCGTCGATCCAGACTTTGAACAGCTCATAGAAAACAGCGAACAGAACCGGCCCCATGAATATGCCGATCAGGCCATAGGCCATCATGCCCCCAAGAACACCGATGAGGATCACAAGCATAGGTGTCTCAAGACCTTTTGAGATGAACACCGGACGCAGGAAACTGTCCATTATGGTGACAGGAACGGCCAGTATGGTGAAGATCAAAGCCGTGCCGCCAGACATGGTACTCCATGCGTAGATGATCACCGGCAGAAGAACCAAACCGGGGCCAATCTGGATAATCGAAAGTATCAGGCAGATAAAAGCCAGCGTCGCGGCCGAGTTGATCCCGAACACCACTAACAATATCCAAACGACGACCGCTTGAATGGCCGCCACACCGATTACGCCTTTTGTCACGTTTCGGATCGTTGCGCCTGCAAGCGTAACGAACTCACCGCCACGTGGAGCAAAGATACGGTTGGCAAAACGTTGCAAACCTTGAACTAGATTTGGTCCGGGGCTGAACAGGGCACCCATGATCAACACGGACAAGGCAAGCCCCAAAAGCCCAATTCCGATTCCCAGAACCTTGCCGAAAAGGGACTTGGTAATCTCAAGGATCTGCGCTCCGTACTTGGCAAGTGCCCCATCCAGATTCCGTTCAAACATTCCCCAAACATCGGCAATTTTGTCGCCTACCAACGGTAACTCCTTGAGACCCTCGGGCGCCGGGGGGATTTTCAGCTCGCCCTTGTCAGCCTGTTCGGCAAACCCTGAACCAAGCTCTGCAGCGCCAGATACCGCCGTTGCCACCGGTCCTAGGGTCAGAACAAGACCCAGCAAAACCAGGATCGTCGCGGCAAGTTTTTTCCGCCCGCCCAGCTTGGACTGTAGCCAATCGAAAACCGGATAGAGAGCGACGCTGAGTATCGTGGCCCAGATGACCACGCTGGCAAGCGGAGCAATCATGACCAGCGCGCTGTATAGGAATAATCCGAGAAAGAGCAATCGTATTGCGAGGTCGACAATCTTGGCGTCCTGAGTCTTTTCCATTCCGTCCCTCCGCTAATTGTTTTTTTGAATATTACACTCAAAAAACATAATATGTATATTTTTTTAAAATTTGGAGACAGGTAGCAGCTTGAAGACTCTCATGAATTCGGGCTGCGGTTCAGACCGCTCAGACAAAGGCCGTCTGCGCACTAACCGTTTTCGGTTTTGTTCTATGGGGCCTATTTTTGCTTTTTGTCATCCTCCTGCGACAGGATTGTGTCCGCCACAGTAGTCGCCGCAGTCACGAAGACACCGAGGCCCACAATGATATACACCATCGTAAAGACCTTCCCTGCCGCAGTTTCAGGAGAAAAGTCGCCGAAGCCCACCGTCGAAATGGTCACGACAGAAAAGTAGATGGAATCGAGCCAGCTCCAGCCTTCGACATAGTGATAAAACACCGACGCCCATAAGATCATACCGGTTGTGAAGGCAAGAAGGCCCTTCACCCTGCCATCTTTTAAGGCAACGCCTATCCCTCGGGTTATTCTGGTTAGTGAATTCATAGAGCCATCTTAACAGTCAAATCATTTATGCATATCATTTTGTGAATTTAACTGAGAAAATCTTAGACAATCAACTGTTTGTCCCTAATCCGCGTGCGGGATTGAGGCCCAAGCGAATGTCTTGCTTTACCGCTTTGGGTTCTCTCCCAACTTTCCTTGTGCTACCGGCCGTTAAAGTTCGAATGATCCTTGAACGATGGTTCTGTTGGTCTGGATGCTGTGATTATGCTGTTTCAGCGGTATCCAAGCGCTTGCCCTGTGGGTCAAAGCGAAAGACCCGGTCCAGCGAAAACCCGAACCGGACAGTTCGACCCACATCAAGCTGATGCTGGCCAAACAGGCGCGCAGTGATCTGATGGTCCTGCATCCTTGCGATAATATTGGTATCGCCACCCAGATGCTCGATATGAGTGACGTCGGCAACGACAGGCCCGTCATCGGACAGAAATAAATCCTCGGGGCGGATTCCCGTCGTAACATCTGTGCTTTCGCCGATCAGACTGGCGGGGAAGAAATTCATCGATGGTGCGCCAAGGAAGCCTGCGACAAACTGATTGGCTGGATTGTTGTACAGCTCCATTGGGGTGCCGACCTGTTCAACGTGCCCGTCGCGCAGTACGACGATCTTGTCAGCTAACGTCATTGCTTCGGTTTGGTCATGAGTCACATAAATCATTGAAGCATCAAGCTGCTGATGCAAATTCGCGATTTCTAGCCGCGTGTTCATACGCAGAGCTGCGTCCAGATTGGACAGGGGTTCGTCGAACAGGAACAATTTGGGTTCACGAACAATCGCGCGACCGATGGCGACACGTTGGCGCTGACCGCCGGACAATTCCGAAGGGTAGCGGTCGATGTAAGGCTCCAGATTAAGCATCTTGCTGGCCTTGGCGACGCGCTCTTCGATGACCTGCTTGCTCTGACCTTCCTGTTTCAACGCCAGTGACATGTTCTTACGCACATTCAGGTGCGGATAAAGCGCGTAGCTCTGGAACACCATCGCGATGCCGCGTTTGGAAGGCGGGATGAGGTTCATCAGTTCGCCACCAATGCGCACTTCGCCCGATGACACATCTTCAAGCCCCGCGATCACGCGCAAAAGGGTCGACTTGCCACAACCCGAGGGGCCGACGAAGACGACAAATTCACCTTCGTCCACTTCGATATTGATATCATTCAGAACCTCGACGGGGCCGAAGGATTTGTTCACGTTCGTAAGCGTCAGGGCAGTCATGTGCGAGCCTCTTTCAGCGAAATGGGTTGACCGGTACGGATGCTTTCATCCGCAGCCAGGCAGATGGCCAGCGATTGCACGGCGTCGTTCATGTGGCGGGTCAGGTCAATATCCTCGGCGATGGCGCGCAGCATATAGGCTTGTTCGGCGTCGCAGAGTTCCTGATGGCCAGGCTCATCCGGCATCTCGATTATCTGGTCGCCCTCAGGGCGGTGGACCAGGAGACCGCCAACCTTGGTATGGCCGTCGATATCTGCGGATGCGCCCTTGTTGCCATCGGTGATTGAAACCGACCCGTTGGGGGACACGATGTCTTTCACGAAAAACGCGGTCTCAGACATCATCGGCCCCCAACCGGCCTCGTACCAGCCGACCGAGCCATCCTCAAAAACCACCTGAAACTGGCCGTAGTTATACATGTCTTCAGCGATCTCATCGCTCAGGCGCAGGCCCATGCCGTGCACGCGCACCGGATCCGAGTCGGTGATCTGGCACATCACATCGACGTAATGCACGCCGCAATCAACGATAGGAGAGGTGGTCTGCATCAGCACCTTATGCGTTTCCCACTCGGCCCCGCTGCTTTGCTGGTTCAGGTTCAGGCGGAACACATAAGGTCCGCCAAGGTCGCGGGCTTCCGAGATCAGGCGCATCCAAGAAGGGTGATGGCGCAGGATGTAGCCGATCACCAGCTTGCGATTGGTCCGGGCGGCTTTGTCGACAACACGTTTGGCATCGGCCACAGTGGTCGCCAGCGGTTTTTCAACGAACACATGCGCGCCTGCCTCCATCGCGGCGCAGGCATAATCGGCGTGGCTGTCGGAATAGGTGGCGACAATCACGAGATCCGGCCGTGTCGCGGCCAGAGCAGCCTGAAAATCCGAATAGGCGGGATAGGTTGACAGTTCGGGGTGATCCACACGGCCGGACCGGTTCACCAGTCCCACGATCTGTGCGTCTGGATGGTGGTGATGCGCCAGTGCGTGGCTCAGGCCCATATTGCCAAGGCCGGCAATCAGAACTCGGGTCATTTGACAGCTCCTGAAGTGATGCCGCGGATCAGTTGGCGCGAGAAGATGACGTAGAGCACCAGCACCGGCAAGATCGCCATGCTGAGCGCAGACAGAACCGCATTCCAGTCGGTCACGAATTGGCCAATGAAAACCTGGCTGCCCAGCGTCAGGGTTTTGGTTTCTTCCGCAGGTGCCAGGATCAACGGGAACCAGAGGTCGTTCCAGATGGGGATCATGTTGAACACGGCAACTGTTGCCATGGCTGGGCGGACAAGGGGCAGGACCAGACGGAAGAAGATTGTGTATTCCGACAACCCATCGATCCGACCCGCATCCTTCAGGTCGTCCGAGACCTGTCGCATGAACTCGGACAGGATAAAGACGGCCAGCGGCAGCCCCTGTGCTGTGTAGACAAAGATCAAGGCCCAAAGCGTGTTCACCAGACCCGTGGCCACCATCAAATCCAGTATGGCGACAGTGCCGATGCGGATCGGGATCATGATCCCAAGCGCCAGATAGAGGCCCATCAGCAGGTTGCCCTTGAACCGGTATTCGCTGAGCGCGAAGGCGGCCATCGCACCGAACAGCAGTATGAAAGTCAGTGACACCACAGTGACGATCAGCGAGTTCTGGAAATAAAGGAAGAAGTCCCCTTGTTTCATCACGGTCTGGTAGCCGATCAGCGAAAAGCTCTCGGCATCGGGCAGGGCGAGGGGCTCGCGAAAGATGGCGCGGCGGGTTTTGAAACTGTTGATGATGATGACGAAGACCGGGAACAGGGCGATCAACGTATAGAGGATCAGCGCCCCATGCATGGCCGCCGTGTTCAGCGGGTTTGAGCGTGCTTTGTTCATTGCAGTGCCCTCACAACTGATACCGGCGCATCCGGGTCTGGATGCCGAAGAGGTAGATGCAGACCCCCACGAGGATGATCGCGAACATGGCCCCTGCGATGGCGGATCCCATATGTGGATCACCCAGTTGTAGTTGGAAGCCAAAGAAGGTGCGGTACATGAACGTGCCAAGGATGTCGGTCGAGAAATCCGGCCCTGCCAGTGCCCCCTGAGACACGTAAATCAGGTCGAACGCATTGAAATTACCCACGAATGTCAGGATCGAGATGATGCCGATCGACGGCAGGATCAGCGGCAGTTTGATCTTCCAGAAGGCGGAAGCCCCGGTGATCCCGTCGATTTCTCCGGCCTCAAGGATTTCCTCGGGGATCGACAGCAGGGCGGCATAGATCAACATCATCGGGATGCCGACGAATTGCCAAACCGAAACAAGTGCCAGTGTAGTAAGCGCATATTCTTCTTTACCCAACCACGGCGCAAACAGTGATTTCAGACCAATGGCATCCAGCATCGAGGGTGCGATACCCCAGAGTGGGGACAAGATCAGTTTCCAGGCAAACCCGACGATCACAAAACTCAGGATTGTGGGTATGAAAATCGCCGACCGGTAAAGTGCTGCGAACCGCAAGCGGGGATGCGACAGGATCGCAGCCAGGGCGATGCCGATGGGGTTCTGTACCAGCATATGGATCAGGAAGAACCAGAAGTTGTTGCCCAAAGCGTTCCAGAACTGTTCGGACCAGATAGGGTCGAAAAACAGGGTGCGAAAATTTTCTAAACCCACATAGACGCGCGCCTGATCGACCTCGGTGAACAGTGCGAGGCGGAGCGTGTTGAACAAAGGGAAGATCATCACCGCCGTGTAGACCAGAACCGCAGGGGCAAGGAAAACGGCGATGTGCCAGCGTATGCGGCGGGTCTGCATGGGAATCTCCGGGGATAGGGTGCCGGACGCGACGCGGGCCGCGTCCGGTGTGAGTGCCTCAGGCTTTACTGATGAGGGGCATACCAGGTGGCCAGGCCGTCTTGCAGCTGCTGGCCCAGAGCCTCGGGCGTTTCAGTTCCCTTGATGGCAGCAACGGATGCTCCCCAAGTTTCGTTTTCTAAGTTTGGCGTGCCGCGCGATAGAATCTGATAAGTCGAGCGGATCGTGCTTTTACACTCATCCCGCCAACCGACGATTTCTTTGGCCAGTGGATCTTCCAACTCAACCGGGGTGTTGGACAAAGGGAAGAAGCCGGGAACGGCGTTCCCGAAGATGCTGGCGAATTCCGGGCTGGCAACCCAGGACAAGAAGGTCCGCGCGGCCTCTTGGTTTTCGCTGGCCGCGTTCAGGCCGATGCCAATATCGGTGTGGTCCGAGATATAGCAGGTGTCGCCTGCGTTTTGGACCGGAGGCTTGAAGGCGCCCATCTCAAAATCGGCCTGTGTATTGAAGCCAGCGATTTCCCAGCTGCCCGCCGGATAGACCGCCGCGCGACCAAGCGTGAACAGGTTCTGGCTGTCGGGATAAGTCTGCGCCTCATACCCGTCACCCAAATAACCTGCCCATTTGGACAGCGTTGCATAGGGTGCAACCCATTGAGGGTCGGTCAACTTCTGCTCGCCTTTGATCAAAGCCTGACGGCCTTCCTCACCTTTCCAATAGTTAGGACCGATATTGTTATAGCCCATCGTTGCGGCTTCCCACTGGTCGTTGGTGCCCATCGCCATAGGGATATATGTGCCGTCTTCCTTGATCTTGTCCAAAGCGGCAAAGAACTCGGCCTCGGTGGTCGGAACTTCGATGCCCAACTCGTTGAATGCGTCTTTGTTGTAGATGAAGCCATGGATCACAGACGCCATCGGCACACAGAAGCTGGCGGATGCGTCATCAGTCTGCCACGCGGATTTCGCAACATCCGAAAAATTGCCCATGGCCTCAAGGTCGGAAAGATCCGTAAGGTGCCCGCCTTCATAAAGCGCTAGCGAAGCGTCAAACGGGCGGCAGGTGATCAGGTCGCCTGCCGACCCGGCCTCAAGTTTCGAGTTTAGAACCGCGTTGTACTCAGCAGGGGCAGAGGGTGAGAAGACAACCTTGATTCCTGGGTTCGCTGCCTCGAACGCCGGGATGATCTTGTCCTGCCAAAGAGTCAGGTCGTCGTTGCGCCAGCTTTCGATTGTCAACGTGGCTTCTTGCGCATAGGCGCTTGTGACCAGCGCTGTGCTCATCAGAGCCAGGCTCAGAACTTTGCGTTTCATTGGTTTTCTCCCAGGTTGATAGTTTTGTTGTTTTGTTTCAGTAGCTTCATAGCAGGTCGTAGATGACCACAGGTTTCGTTGAGCAGCGTATGTGCGTCCGCTGCCGATTTGGCACCCGCAGCGACGAGCGTTGCGCATTTGAGATTGCCTTTCGCCGCCTGCAAAGCCGTTTCGGCAGACTCGGGTGTTACGCCGGCCAGTTGGCACACGATGCTGTTGGCTCGTGCGCGCAGTTTGTCGTTGTCGGCACGCAGATTGATCATCATGCCATCCTGAATGTGGCCAAGTTCCACGGCCATCAGAGTCGACAGCATATTGAGCGCAATTTTCTGGGCAGTGCCGGCCCCCATCCGGGTCGAGCCCGAAATCAGCTCAGGAGGGGTGGATAGCAACACGGCATGATCCGCTAACTGCAACAGGCGCGACCCGGCGTTATTCGCGATCCCGATAACGGGCGTTCCCCTGTCGCGGGCCAATTCTGCGGCTGCAATCGTATAGGGGGTCGTGCCGCTGGCTGAGACAGCGATCAGCGTATCATTGACCTGCATGTTTGCCAGTTCATGCGGCAGCCCATCACTCGCGTCCTCTACGTCGCCGGGCATTTCTGCCTTGGTTGGCAATCCGCCCGCCATATGAATACGGATTTGTTCGGAAGAGATTGAAAACGTACCGCCGAGCTCAAGCGCATCTGATGCTGCCATGAGTCCGGAAGATCCTGCCGCAAGATATCGAAGTTTGCCGCCCGCACGGATGGTGGCGGCCATGGCGGTTGCTCCGCTGCAAATCGGTCCAAGGGAGTCATGAGCGGCCTTTGCCGCCGACACTTGCGATTGCGCCAACAGATCGGCCACTTCCTTCAGTGGACGGGTATCAAGCCCGTTCGCGTCCTGATGCAGTTGTTCCGTCGCTGGCGTTTTCAAGTGATTCTCCCCCAAGGGTCTCGGATATCATACCTTTTGAATACCATTAGTCTACCATTTTATTACGGGCCGTATTTTGGGCGATTTAGGCGATAATGTCGGTGGTTTGGTCATATTTAGGACTTCTAATGGGTGAAAAGGTATTATAAAGGTATCTGCATGACTCAATCAACAAGTTCTCTGATTCTGGCTGCCGATGGGGGAGGAACGCGTTGCCGCCTTGCCGTTCGCTGTGGCGAGGGCGCGACGCACAAGATCGAGGTTGGCGCGACCAACGTGTCCACTGATTTTGAAGCCGCCTGTATCGAATTGCGGCACGGTCTGGAGGCTCTTTCAGTGCAGTCTGGTTATTCTCTTGCCGAGTTCGGGCAAGCGCCTTCGTATCTGGGGTTGGCCGGCATAACGGGTGACGCTATTGCAAAAAAACTTGCCGCAGCTTTGCCGTTTCGGAATGTGAAGATCGAAGATGACCGGCCTGCGTCCTTACGGGGGGCGTTGGGCGCCAAGGACGGGTTTGTTGCCCATTGTGGGACGGGTTCGTTTGTTGCGATGCAAAAGGGCGAATCGATGAGGTTTGTCGGTGGCTGGGGGTCGGTTCTGGGCGATCAGGCTTCGGCGCAATGGGTGGGTAAGCGCGCGCTGTCCAGAGCGTTGGAATATGTGGATGGGGTGACTGGCCCTTCGCAATTGGCGCGAAGTCTATTGTCCCGATATGGCGGAGCTGCCGGAGTTGTACGAGCAGCCTCTGAGATGACCCCGTCTGAGTTTGGGGCGCTTGCCCCTTTGGTAACTGAGCTCTCCGATCAGAACGATGAACTGGCGATTTCTATCCTGCAAGATGGTGCGGACTATCTTGTCGAGATGATGAAAAGAATGGGTTGGGGCGAGGGGACGCCGATTTGCTTGACCGGCGGCATTGGCCCTTGTTACGCGCCGTATCTGCCATTGGATATGCAGTCTGTTCTGAGCCAGCCTGCGGGCGATCCATTGTCCGGTGCACTCGCCTTGGCGCGTGCGTATCAGAAGGAAATTGAACATGAATGTAGTTGATTTCCTGCGGCCGGAAGGATGGTTGGGGCAAAGTTCAGGCCCGCGCTACGTGCAGCTTCGTCAACGTCTTGAGCAAGGGATTGAAGATGGCATCCTTCCGCCCAATAGTTCATTGCCACCCGAAAGAGAGATCGCCGAGTTAACAGACCTTTCGCGCGTGACTGTGCGTAAGGCGATACAGGAACTGGTGCGCAAGGGCGCAATCGAACAACGGCAGGGGTCCGGTTCCTTTGTTCGGGAGCCCGTGGCGAAAGTCGAACAGTCCTTGTCCCATTTGACATCGTTTACCGAAGACATGGAACGGCGCGGTCTCAAAACGACCTCAACGTGGCTGGAGCGTGGGATTTTTCTACCATCACCAGAGGAAATGATGGCTTTAGGATTATCGGCCAACGAACAGGTCGCACGAATCCACCGCCTGCGCGAGGCGGGAGGGCGACCGATGGCGTTGGAAAGGGCAGCTCTTCCGCTTGATATTCTGCCGAACCCCACCGAAGTGACGGGGTCACTTTATTCGGTTCTTGAACGGACGGGCTTCCGACCGGTGCGTGCGATCCAGAAAATCTCGGCCATCAACCTTGAAGCACCCGAGGCAGAGCTTCTCGATGTTGCGGAGGGCACAGCCGGGCTTCGCATTCAACGTACGTCTTATCTGGAAAGCGGGCGGGTCGCTGAATTGACCCGGTCAATCTATCGCGGCGATGCCTACGACTTTGTGGCTGAGCTGCGCCTGTCAAACTGAAAGCCTGGGAACATGTCTGACAAAACCACTCAAATGCGGCGGGAAATCAACGAGATACCCGACGCCGTCGACCGCCTGCTAACCGCGGGCGCAGATTTGATTACGCAAACCGCCGACGAAATCCGGGCCCGTGATCCGCGGTTCCTGATCTCGGTGGCGCGGGGGTCTTCGGATCACGCCTGCAGCTACTTGAAGTACGCGTCTGAGTTGCTGCTTGGTTTGCCGATGGCATCGGTTGGGCCATCGGTCAAATCTATCTACGGTGTCGACATGCGCTGCGACGACGCAATCTGCATCTCGGTCTCGCAATCCGGTCAAAGCCCGGACATCGTAAAACTAACGCAGTCGATTACGTCCGGAGGCGCTTATTCAGTTGCGATTACGAACAACACGGCCTCAGACCTGGCTGAGGCCGCAACGGCGACGCTGCCAATTCATGCGGGTCCTGAACTGAGCGTGGCCGCGACCAAGACATTCGTGACCTCTTTGGTTACGGGGCTATGGCTGATCGCGCAGGTGAAACGGGACGATCATTTGTTGCGCGCAATCCATGGTCTGCCGGACAGCCTGTCAGCAGCCATTGCCTGCGACTGGAGCGCCGTGGCGGATGCGGTTGATGGTCGCTCGCTGTTTACTTTGGGGCGGGGCATGACTTTGGCAATCTCGAATGAAGCTTCTTTGAAATTCAAGGAGACCTGCCAGATTCACGCGGAAAGCTATTCGTCGGCTGAGGTTCTGCACGGTCCTGTTTCCATTGTTGATCAGGGTTTTCCAGTACTTGCATTGGCATCCGGGGACGCTGCCGAAGCCAATCTGGCCGAGGTCGCAGACGAGCTTGCCTCGAAAGGGGCCGATGTATTTGCCACAACCAGCCGCGTGAAACACGCAACGGTGCTGCCGCATGTCCGGACGTCGCATTGGATGACGGATCCCATACCAACAATCGCGTCGTTTTATGGAATGGTAGAGAAAGTTGCCACGCAACGCGGGGTTGACCCCGACACACCGCGTCATCTGAAGAAAGTGACGGAAACGGTATGACCGAGGCTTCGATCACCTTTGCAGGCGGCCCGATCTTTGATGGCACTGAATTGCGCGACGGATACGCCGCGCACTTCAGAAACGGGGTGATGGACACGTTGGTGCCCGAAGATCAGTTGACGGGTGAGGACCTGATCGAAGATTTGTCGGGAAACATTCTCAGCCCCGGCTATGTCGATTTGCAGGTCAACGGCGGTGGTGGTGTGATGTTCAACGACGATCCATCCGTTGAAACCCTGACAAGGATCGCCGACGCCCATCGCGGGCTGGGTGCAACTCGCATCCTGCCGACCCTGATCACGGATACAGCCGAGAAAACCCGAGCCGCAATCGACGCGGCGGTAGAGGCCGTTCGGTCCGGAGTTTCCGGGATCGCAGGTCTGCACCTGGAAGGCCCGCATTTGTCTGAACGGCGCAAAGGGGCGCATGATGCGGTTCTGATCCGCCCGATGCAGCCATCTGATCTGGACGCAATAACCAACGCGGCGAAAGATCTGCCCGCTTTGATGGTCACACTTGCGCCGGAAAGCACGACTGTGGAACAGGTCGAAGCGTTGAGCCGTGCCGGAGTGATCGTGTCATTGGGGCATACCGACGCGACCTTCGAGACTTGCATGGCTTACGCAAATGCTGGTGCAAGCTGTGTTACGCATCTATTCAATGCGATGAGCCAACTTGGCAGCCGCGAACCTGGGCTGGTCGGCGCGGCGTTTTCCTGCGGATCGATGTCGGCGGGTTTAATCGCGGACGGCATTCACGTTCATCCCGAGACAATACGGATCGCCTGGTCAGCCAAGCGCGGGCCAGGGCAGATTTTTCTTGTCAGCGACGCGATGGCGGTTGCCGGCACTTCGTTGACAGAGTTTCGATTGGAAGGCCGTCCGATCCATCGGGAGAACGGCAGGTTAACCCTGGAAGACGGCACTCTGGCTGGGGCCGATTTGTCCTTAACCAAGGCAGTGCAGCTTCTGTCGCAACAAGTGGGTATCCCTTTGCAACAGGCTCTCGCGTCGGCAACCAGCGTCCCGCATCGGATGATTTCCGGGGCAGGTGAGGTGCCGAGGCCGACGCTTTCGCAGATGATAATGATTGCGCCAGATTTTTCTGAGGTCAGACCGGTGCGACCGTGATTATAAGGCGCGGTTGAAAACAAGGCTGAATTTGAGAGCGTGGCGTTTCATGCGCCTCGATTACAAGCGTTTCGACGTCCTGGCTGGATTGCGGGGTGACGCGAATTCCTTGGCAAATGTTACTCAAGCTGGCCTTCAGCCCGACCGATGACGTGTTCATGATCGGGCTGGGAAAGTTGGGTCAGAGGCACTCGGCCAGAGACTTCGCAAGATTGCGAATGAGATTCGGATAGAGGTCCGCGCCGGGTTCCAGATCGGACCCAAGAGGGTCAATTACACCGGTCTTTGACTCCACGCCCCCCATGACGCTCTCGACGATGCCGGGATTGAACTGGGGCTCTGTCAGAACGCAATCGATGCCTTCGTCGCGGATACGTGCTTGGATCTCGGCAATGCGCGCGGGGCTGGGGTCGGATGCATCGGCGATCGAAATTGCGCCTGAGGCGGGGAAATCGAAGGCATCCTCAAAGTATTGGTAGGCGTCGTGGAACACTATGAAGTTGCCGCCGCGCACAGGGTCCAGCGTTTCGGCGACTTCCGCAGACAGTGCGGCCATTTCCTCGCGCGCCGCTGCGGCATTGGCAAAATAGGCACCTGCGTTGTCAGGGTCAGCCGAGGACAGCTGCGCCGCGATCACATTCAGCCAGATTTCGGCATTTTCCGGTGACAGCCAGGCATGTGGGTCATGGTCGCCATGGGCGTGCTCATCGTGGTCATTTTCGTCGTGATCATCATGCCCATCATGGTCCGCGTGATCTTCGTGATCATGCTCGTCATGCTGATCGTGATCGGCGTGTTCCTCGTGATCGTGATCGTCCTCTTTGGCGTGATCGTCGCCGTGGTCGTGATCCTTGTCTTCTTCGTCCCCATGATCATGTGCCTCGAAAACTGCGTTTTCACGGAATTCAAGAAGCACAGTGTCATCAGCTTCCAGCAGGGGTATGACGGCTGCACCTTCGGCTAAAGTTTCGATTGCATTCTCCATCCACGGTGTCAGGCCCTTTCCCATCCAGAACACCAGATCGGCGTTCTGCAACGCTGCGGCCTCGGAAGGGCGCAGGTTGTATTCATGCGGCGACGCACCCGGAGCAATGATCAGGTCCGGGGTTCCGACACCGTCCATGACGCGTGTGACCAACGAATGGACCGGTCCAATGTCAGTCGCGACATTCGGAGCGTCCGCAAGGGCCGTTCCGCCCATCAATGCAGCCGTGATCGACAATGGAAGAAGCTTTCTGGACATCAGACCCTCTGTGTGATTTTATAACGTTGCGAGTGGCAATACATGATATGAAATAACATGACAAGTGATGCACACCCCGCGTCGGTGGAAGACACCGCTCCGGTAGGGTTTCAGGAACATGACCATCAGACCTGCGTCGAGACGGCGCTGACCTCTGTCGAAGCCCAGTGCAGCGCGGAAGGGCTGCGCCTGACGCCAGTGCGGCGCAAGGTTCTTGAGATGTTGCTGCAGGAACACCGGGCGCTTGGCGCTTACGCAATTCTGGATCAGTTGCGCGCCGAAGGATTTGGTTCACAGCCGCCCGTTGCCTATCGCGCGTTGGAATTTCTGGTGCAGAACGGGTTTGTTCACAAGATCGAGCGGTTGAACGCGTTTGTTGCCTGCTCGCACCCGGGCCAGTCGCATTCTCCGGCCTTCATGATCTGTAGAAAATGCGATGCCGTGGCCGAGGCGCAATCCTCTCCGGCCAAAGGTGCTCTGGGCGCTGCCGCGCGCGCGGCAGGTTTCGAGATCGAACGAACAGTTGTAGAGGCCGAGGGTCTCTGCCCCGACTGCACCGAAAAGGCATAAAGATGACCTTGATTACTGTTGAGAACCTTAGCGTGCGCTATGGCGCGCATACCGTGCTGAGCCGTGTGGACATGGCCGTCGAACCGGGTGAGATTGTCACCATCGTTGGTCCCAACGGATCGGGCAAGACAAGCCTGCTGCGCGCCATCATAGGTGCGACCCGGCCGTCTGCGGGGCAGGTGTCCCTGAAGCCAGGTCTGAAAATCGGATATGTGCCGCAGAAACTGCATGTCGACCCGACGCTGCCCATTTCCGTCGAACGGTTCATGCGCCTGACCGACCGCGTGTCGCGCAAGCAATGTGTTGCGGCGCTGGAAACTGCGGGCGTGCCGGATCTGTTGTACCGCCAGATGTCGCAGTTGTCCGGTGGACAATTCCAAAGGGTGCTGCTGGCGCGGGCGTTGATCAACCGGCCTGACATTCTATTGCTGGACGAGGCGACCCAGGGGCTTGATCAACGCGGGTCAGCCAGCTTCTATCAGCAGATTGAGGCGGTGCGCCGTGAAACCGGATGCGCCATTCTGATGATCAGCCACGAATTGCACGTGGTCATGAGCGCTTCGGACAGGGTGATATGCCTCAATGGCCATGTCTGTTGCGAGGGCTCTCCTGCGGTTGTGGCCTCGGCACCGGAATACCGGGCGTTGTTCGGAACAGGCACGGGCGGCGCGCTGGCGCTGTACCGGCACGAACATGACCACAATCACGATCATGATCACTCCTCCAAGGAAGCGGCTGAATAATGCTTGATGACTTTATGACTCGTGCGACGCTCGCCGGTGTCGGCGTGGCTTTTGCAGCCGCCCCCCTTGGGTGTTTCGTCGTGTGGCGGCGTATGGCGTATTTTGGGGATGCGACCGCACATGCCGCGATCCTGGGTGTGGCACTGTCGCTGACCTTTCAGATGTCGATATTCACCGGCGCGCTGGCCGTGGCGCTGATCATGGCGTTGACCGTGACACTGTTGGCCGGTCGCGGCTATGCGATGGATACGCTGTTGGGCGTTCTGGCGCATTCTGCCTTGGCGTTTGGATTGGTCGCTGTTTCGTTCCTGTCCGGTGTGCGCATTGATCTGATGGCCTATCTGTTCGGGGATATTTTGGCGGTCTCACGCTCGGATCTGCTCGTGATCTGGGGCGGTGCCGCGCTGGTCGTTGCGCTGATCACGTGGCGTTGGTCACAGCTGTTGACGGCCACTCTGAACGAGGAACTGGCTTATGCCAGCGGTTTTGATCCCAAGCGAGAGCAATTGATCCTGACTTTATCCTTGGCTGTTACCGTGGCGGTAGCGATCAAGGTTGTAGGCGTGTTGCTGATCGCGGCGATGCTGATCATTCCGGCTGCCGCAGCGCGCAATCTGGCGCGCTCGCCGGAATCGATGGCCTTAATTGCCGCTGGGATCGGGGCGTTCTCCGCCGTTGCGGGATTAAGGGCGGCTTACGTTTTCGATACCCCTGCAGGGCCTTCGATTGTCTGCGTGGCCGCCGTTCTTTTCGCCTGTTTTAGCATCCTCGGTTTGAAATCACGGGGCAGGACGTAAGGCAGCGTTGAGCCTAAGTGTTTGTGATCATGTCATTGTGCTGACCGTGCAGAGTGGGCTGTATCCAGATTCGGATCGCATCCGATTGGACTGTGCTCAATGGGGCCAAAGCACTGGATAGAGCGAGGCAAGTAGCAGCGCGGCCATTGTCCAGTTGAACGCAACCAACCGGCGCGGGTTTGTCAGCACGCGCGCCATCTGCTGTCCAAGGACAGTCCAGGTGCTGACCGAAGGCAGATTGACCGCTCCAAAGACAAGCGCCACCAGCAAGATCGCGTGCAACGTCTGGTTAGGGGCATAGGCGGTCGTTGCGGTCAGGGCCATGGCCCAGGCCTTGGGGTTCACCCATTGAAAGGCCGCCGCTTGCAGGAATGTCATGGGGATGCCTGACGCCTCGGATCTTTTGGCAGGTGCGGCATGGGCGATCTTCCACGCCAGATACAGCAGATATGCCACCGATACGATTTTCAGCGCGGTATAGCTGACCGGGTATCGGTCAAAAACCTGCACCAACCCTGCGCCGACCAGCAGCACCATGATCGTGAAACCCAAACCAATGCCCAGCATATGCGGGATCGAGCGCCGAAAACCGAAATTTGCACCTGATGCCATCAGCATCAGGTTGTTGGGCCCTGGTGTGATCGAGGTCACGAAGGCAAAGACGATCAGGGCCATCAGGATATCATAGGTCATGGCGCGCAGTATTGACCGTGACCATGAAAATGAAATTGCTTATTTGTGCGTGTTTCCGGTAAATTCACAACTTATGACGAAAGATGATCAGATAAACCGCCAGATATTGCGAGAATTAACACGCGACGGGCGCATCAGTAACCTGGAATTGGCCGAACGGATCGGTCTGTCGCCCTCGGCCTGCTTGCGCCGCGTGCAAGAGCTGGAAAAGGCAGGGGTGATTACCGGCTATCGCGCCGTTTTGGATCCAGCCGCTATGGGCGTGGGTTTTGTTGCCTATATCGGTGTTGGCCTGGGTGAACACACTAAGGCCGCGCAAGAGGGGTTTGAACGGGCCCTGCAACAAGCCCCCGAAGTGGTCGAGTGCCACAATATCACCGGTACAATCGAATACCTGCTTCGGGTCGAATGTGCGAACCTGCCGTCCTACAAAACATTCCATACCGAGGTGCTGGGAACGCTGCCACATGTCACGTCAATCACCTCCTACGTTGTTATGGGATCGCCCAAGGACTTGAGGGCGTAGCGGCCGAAATTGTGAAGTTTCACTCTCTTGCAGGGAAAAAATTCAGAGCCTAGTGTCATGGTAATGACGTTGCCAGGGGATACGCCCAGCCATAATGGCACGCAAACAGGGAGATACCGATGAAACTTGTTCGAACAGTGGCGACCGCAGTAGCCATGTCGCTTGTTGCCGGAGCTGCTTTGACTGCCCCGCTGAAACTGCAACCCGCCAGTCCACAACCCAGCCCAAAGGCAGGGTTGAATGTGAAGTATTATGGTACAGGCAACCAACACAAAAAGATCCGAGATCTGAGCGAGGCAAAAAGTCTGCTGTCTCAAGCGAAGCCCGGAAAGCCGTTGCGGGGGTTGGATTACAGGGACACCAGCAAGGGCGAAGACGTCATGACGTTCGACCAGGCTTACAATGTTGCTGCCGAGGTGACGGGGTATATGAAGTTCGACTCGGCGGGGGTTTACGAGTTGGAAACGTGGTCGAATGACGGGATCGAGGCTTGGGTAGGTGGCCAACAGATTGGCCGCGTAACAAGCATTCAAGGCTGTGAAGCCAATCAACGCACCGAAGTAGAAGTGCCCAAAGCGGGCTGGTATCCATTGAAGATCGTCTATTTCCAAAAACTGGGAACTTCATGCCTGATGATGAAGTCAGGAAAGAAGGGTGAACGTGTCACATGGACGCCCAACGAGGTCTTTGGTCGTTGAATTGACTACATGAGGGCGCTCGATTGAGCGCCCTTTTTTGTGACCTAGCTGCCCGACGCAATCAGTTCGGCCTGCGCCACAATAACTTCGGCTTGCTTGATTGAGGCAATATCGACCAAACGCCCTTTATAGACGGTCGCGCCTTCACCATTTGCCTTGGCCTGTTCCATTGCCGCTAGAATTTCGCGGGCCTCGGAAACGGCTTCGTCCGACGGGGTGAATACCTGATTGGCCAGCGCGATCTGCTTGGGATGGATCGCCCATTTGCCGACCATGCCCAAAGTTGCAGACCGTTTGGCCTGAGCGATATAGCCTTCGTCGTCGCTGAAATCGCCGAAAGGTCCATCCACCGGCAACACACCATGCGTGCGGCACGCCGCCACAATGGCCGCCTGCGCCCAGTGCCATGGATCAGACCAGTGTTTCTCGCCCTCGCGCAGCATGTAATAGTTTTCCTGCGTGCCGCCGATGCCCGTGGTCTGCATTCCCATCGAGGCAGCAAAATCTGCGGCCCCAAGGCTCATGGCCTGCAAACGGGGTGAGGAGGCTGCGATCTCTTCCACATGCGCGATACCGGCAGCGGATTCGATAATGACTTCGAAGCTGATCGGTTTGGTCCGGCCCTTGGCGCGTTCAATGGCGGTGACCAGAGCGTCCACCGCATAGACATCCGCCGCGCAACCGACTTTGGGAATCATGATCTGATCCAGACGGTCGCCTGCCTGTTCCATCACGTCGACAACATCGCGGTACCAGTATGGGGTATCCAGCCCGTTGATCCGGACGGACATGTATTTGTTGCCCCAGTCCACGGTGTTCAGTGCCTCGATGACATTGGCGCGTGCTACGTCCTTGTCCGAGGGTGCGACCGAGTCTTCAAGATCAAGGTTGATGACATCCGCAGCCGAGGCGGCCATTTTGGGGAACAGCTTGGTGTTCGACCCCGGGCCAAAAAGCTGACAACGATTGGGGCGTGCTGGTGCAGCGGGTTGGATGCGGAAGCTCATCTGGACCTCGTATGGGTAATGAAATTGCGATTTTCCTGCTCAATGGGGTATTAAATTGCGCATCGCAGCGCAAGGGCGATTGTGCATCTGCGGCAATGCGGCTGCAGAATGGAACTTTAGGTTAACTGGGAAGGGGTGATTAAAGTTTAATCACTTTGAAAATTTCGAATAAAATTGCGCCATAGCGTAAGTACGCGCAAAAACGTCGCGCGTTAATCGTGTTGGGCGGATCAAAACGCGAAACGTTCGTTTTGCTGCTTCTCTAGCTTAGGCCGGAATCAAAGGAGTGACCGCAATGATCGAGACACCGTACCTGCTGTTTCTGGGCGATGCGCCCGACCAATTGGCGGCCAAAGTGGCTGTGGGCATCAAGGATTGGCGCCCGGAAAACGCCGTGGGCCAATACCGGATGGATGGCTGCAAGGCCGATCTGGGTCTGAAAGACATGACCCTGACCGAGGCGAAAGAGGCCGGCGCCAAAACGCTCGTGATCGGTGTGGCCAACCGTGGTGGTGTGATCAGCCAGGAATGGAAAAAGGTTCTGGTCATGGCGCTGGAGGAAGGGTTTGACCTGGCTTCGGGCCTGCACAACTTGCTGCGCGATGAGCCCGATCTGGTAGCCGTGGCCGAAGCAACCGGTCAAAAGCTGCACGACGTACGCGTGCCCGAAGTGGATTACCCGATTGCCAACGGCATAAAGCGTAAGGGCAAGCGTTGTTTGGCTGTGGGTACCGATTGTTCGGTCGGCAAGATGTACACGGCCATGGCGATGGATGCCGAAATGCGCAAGCGTGGTATGAAATCGACCTTCCGGGCGACCGGTCAAACGGGTATCCTGATCACTGGCGATGGTGTGCCGCTTGACGCGGTCATTGCCGACTTCATGGCCGGTTCGATCGAATGGCTGACACCCGACAATGATGACGACCACTGGGACCTGATCGAAGGGCAGGGTTCACTGTTCCACGTGTCTTATTCCGGCGTGACTATGGCACTGATCCACGGCGGCCAGCCGGACGCCCTGATCCTGAGCCACGAACCGACTCGCGAACACATGCGTGGTTTGCCGACCTATCAGCAGCCATCTTTGGAAACACTTCACGACACCGCGCTTGCGCTTGCCAAGGTAGCGAACCCGGATTGTCAGGTTGTTGGCGTTTCGGTCAACACGCAGCATATGTCCGAAGAAGACGCGATCGCCTACTTGGCCAAGATCGAAGCCGACATGGGCCTGCCTGCGACCGACCCGTTCCGCTTTGGATCCGGCAAGCTGGTGGACGCGCTGGCCGCGATGTGATCTGAGACACGTGCCGGTGGCGGGCTCATCCGCCTCCGGCGGGCGTATTTGGGAAAAGATGAAGGGGCGGGTGCGTGCAGATAGAGGTCTCTCGCGATGTGTTTCGGCTGGCGCAGGTGTTCACCATCTCGCGCGGGTCGCGGACTGAAGCAAAGGTGCTGACGGTACGGGTGTCGGACGGAACCCATCAGGGCTGGGGCGAATGCGTTCCCTATGCGCGCTATGACGAAACGCTCGAGTCGGTTGAGGCCGAGATTGCGGGTTTGCCTGCAGAGTTCACTCGACAGTCGTTGATGAATCTATTGCCAGCGGGCGCGGCCCGAAACGCAGTGGATTGTGCCCTGTGGGATCTGGAGAGCAAGCGCGCTGGCAAACGTGCCTGGGATTTGGCCGGTCTGCCGGTGCCGGGCCCTGAGATCACCGCGTACACCCTGTCGCTGGATACGCCAGAGGCGATGCAAGCCCAGGCGGCTGAGAACGCGCATCGTCCGCTGTTGAAGATCAAACTGGGTACGCCTGACGATATGCCACGGCTTGAGGCCGTACGCGCGGGCGCTCCGAACTCCAAGATCATTGTGGACGCGAACGAAGGGTGGACGGCCGAAGTTTATGCCGATCTTGCGCCGCATCTGGTGCGCCTGGGCGTGGCCCTGGTCGAGCAGCCCCTACCGGCCGGAGGTGACGATGCGCTGATCGGAATGGACCGCCCGGTGCCGGTCTGCGCGGACGAGTCCTGCCATGACCGCAACAGCCTGCCCAAGCTGAAGGGCAAATATGATGTCATCAACATCAAGCTTGACAAGACCGGGGGCCTGACCGAGGCGCTGGAACTGCGCACGGCCGCGATTGCCGAAGGCTATGACATCATGGTGGGTTGCATGGTCGGCAGTTCGCTTGCCATGGCCCCTGCGACATTGCTGGCGCAAGGTGCGATGGTAACGGACCTTGACGGCCCGCTTTTGTTGGCCGAAGACCGTGATACCCCGCTGATTTTTGACGATGCCGGAGTGCACCCGCCGGTGTTCGCGCTCTGGGGCTGAGGAGACAAACATGACCCGAACCGTTTACGTAAATGGCGAATACCTGCCCGAGGCAGAGGCCAAGGTGTCGATCTTTGATCGAGGTTTTCTGTTCGCAGACGCCGTTTATGAAGTGACCAGTGTACTGGACGGCAAGCTGATTGATTTCGAAGGCCATGCAGTACGTCTCAAGCGATCGCTGGACGAGTTGGAGATGGCCGAGCCCTGCACCAAGGATGAGTTGCTGGAAATCCATCGTAGGCTGGTTGAGCTGAACGGCATCGAAGAGGGTCTCGTTTACCTGCAGGTCTCGCGCGGCAGCGATGGCGACCGGGATTTCGTATTCCCCTCGGCAGATACCGAACCGAGCCTTGTTCTGTTTACGCAGAACAAACCTGGTCTGGCTGATAGTCCGGCTGCCCAGAAAGGTGCCAAGATCATCTCGATCGAAGATATCCGCTGGGGCCGCCGCGATATCAAAACCGTGCAGCTGCTCTACCCATCAATGGGCAAGATGATGGCCAAGAAAGCAGGTTGCGATGACGCTTGGCTGGTCGAAGACGGTTATGTGACCGAGGGCACCAGCAACAACGCCTATTTCGTCAAGAACGGCAAGATCATCACCCGACCGCTGTCGAACGACATCCTGCATGGGATCACGCGTAAGGCTGTTCTGCGCATGGCAGCGGAAGCGCAGATGGAAATCGAAGAGCGTCTGTTCACCATCGACGAAGCCAAAGAGGCGGATGAGGCATTCACAACCTCGGCCAGTGCTTTTGTGATGCCGGTGGTCGAGATTGACGGGGTCGCGTTGGGTGATGGTACGCCAGGGCCAATCGCCAAACGCCTTCGCGAAATTTATCTGGACGAAAGCCGCAAAGCTGCAGTCTAAAGAATAGGCCCGCCGATTTGGCGGGCCTTCTTCGTTTCGAACTTAACCCTTTTTCGTTACATTCTCTTCGAACGCAACCTTGAAGGCTGCCTGTTTTTCGGGGCTGGCGTCGGTCTGATAATTGGCTTTCCATTCATCCATGGTCATGCCGTAAAAAACCTCGCGGGCTTCGTCCTTGCCCATCTCGATGTCTTTGTCATTGGCGGCTTCCTGATACCAGCGCGAAAGGCAGTTTCGGCAGAACCCGGTCAGATTCATCATATCGATGTTCTGGACGTCTGTGCGGTCTTCCATCAGGTGCTTTTGCAACCGACGAAACGCGGCGGCCTGAAGTTCGATTTCGGTTTGCTTGTCCATGATGCGGCTCCGGGTGGCTTTGTGTGCAGTGTCTGACCTAACAATCCCGCTGTCCTGTTACAACAATCAGACTTGCGATCCGAACTTGCTCACATCAGTTTCAAGGCCAACCAAGGTACGACACAAAAGATCAGTGTCAGAATCTTGTAGTTGGCAAGATATCTGAAATAGGCACGTTTCACATCGGGACGCTCCATCTGAAACATCCTGCCGTGAATGCCCGCGATCCAATCCTGCAACAGCAGGACCATCACGGTGGTGAACAGAAGAACCGCGATATTGAGCGCAGCCATCCAGCCAAAAAACGTCGTCAGAAATTCATGTGTCACGATGATCCCCTTTCTTGCAGAATATGGGGATCAGGGGAGGTGCTCACAATGGCGTGAGCTGTGGAAAGCCACTGTCGAACTTGCGGTTAAAGGTCGCTGTTCTCCAATGCATCCCGCAGGACAAGGGCCAGGCGTTCGGCCCATTCTTTTTGCCCCACATGGTTGGCAATTAGATCATTGCGCAGTTCGATCAGGGCGTTGGGACGCCCGAACGCCGTACAGTGCTTGTCAATCGCATCGCCCGGCAGAACGCCGGTGTAGGGTTCGTTGACGCCTACGCACATATCGTCCTCGGCCTGAAGCCGGTCGATCAGGGGGCGCGCGAACCTCTCGTCTGGGGTGTGCAAGACACCTATGTGCCAGGGGCGCGGGTTACGTCCGCGCAGCTGGCGGGTGAAGGAATGCATGGAAACAATCACAGCGTGCGGCAATGCGGCCATCTGAGCCAGCGCCTCGTGATAAGGGCGATAGCACATGTTCAGGCGACGCTCGCGTTCAGCTGCGTCCGCATGGCGGTTGCCGAGGATGATCGAGCCGTCATAGAGCTTCATCAACAATGTCGGGTCGTCTTCACCGCGGTTGGGATCGATCACGAGGCGCGAGAAATTTGCGGCAATTACTGGCGCGTTCAGGATCTCGCCCAAATGCTTTGACACCTCATAGGCACCGACATCATAGGCGATGTGGCGCTCCATGTCTTCGCGTGACAGGCCAAGGTCGCCTCCGTTCACCTCAGGGGGTACAGTATTGGTTGCGTGGTCGCATGTGATCAGCCAACGGGACGGGCGATCCGCGCCGTGAACGAAAAACGGGGTGTATGTCATGAGCCTGTCATCTAGTTTGTCGCAGGTGTAGGGCAGTTGCTTTGAAAAGGGAATTGGGCAATAAGCACTCAGCTAATGTTTGCGGTAACATTTTACTGCACCCTAACTGCAACTAAGACGACGTGAGGAGAGCAGGACTGATGCGACGCCTGAGAAATGTAAAAATCGTGGCGACGCTGGGACCGGCGTCCAGTGATTATGAAACCATTCGTGCCCTGCACGAGGCTGGTGCGGATGTGTTCCGTTTGAACATGAGCCACGGCAGCCATGATGAGATTCGCGAACGGCACAAGATCATTCGGCAGGTTGAAAAAGACCTGGACAGCCCGATTGCCATTCTGGCTGACCTTCAGGGGCCCAAGCTGCGCGTTGGCGTCTTTGCCAATGAGGCGGAAGAGTTGGAAGAGGGCGCGGCATTCCGCCTCGACCTTGACCCTGCTGCTGGCGACATCAATCGGGTCTGCCTTCCGCACCCCGAGATTTTTGCAGCACTTGAGCAAGGCGCACGCCTTCTGGTGAATGACGGAAAGATACGTCTGACGGTACAGGATTGCGGACAGGATTTCGCCAATTGCAAGGTTGATGTGGGAGGTACGATCTCTAACCGCAAGGGCGTGAATGTGCCGGATGTGGTGCTGCCGCTGGCGGCGCTTTCGGCGAAGGATCGCGATGATCTTGAGTTTGTCTGCCAGTTGGGCGTCGACTGGTTGGCGCTGAGCTTTGTGCAGCGCGCAAAGGATGTGTTTGAAGCGCGGGCTTTGGCTGATGGCCGTGCTGCGATCCTGTCGAAGATCGAAAAGCCCGCCGCGGTTGAGGCATTTGAGGATATTCTCGACGCGTCAGATGGGATCATGGTAGCGCGGGGCGATCTGGGTGTGGAACTGCCCGTATCCGCCGTACCGCCAATCCAGAAACGGCTGGTCCGCAGGTGCCGTGGTGCCGCCAAACCGGTTATCGTCGCGACCCAGATGTTGGAAAGCATGATCGAAAGCCCGATGCCCACCCGCGCCGAAGTGTCGGATGTGGCCACTGCGATCTATGAAGGCACGGACGCCATCATGCTCAGCGCGGAATCGGCGGCAGGTGCCTATCCAATCGAAGCTGTGCAAACCATGAACAAGGTCGCCATCGAGGTCGAGGCCGATCCGACCTACACCCAGATCATCGCCGCCTCGCGTACTGCCAAGGGCAGCACCGTGGCCGATGGCATCGTCGCAGCGGCCCGTGAAATAGCGGAAAAGACCGACATCAAGGCCATCTGCTGTTTTACCCAGAGCGGCACAACTGCCTCGCTGACTGCGCGTGAACGTCCTGGTGTGCCGATCATTGCCATGACCTCGCAACGTGGCACGGCGCGTCGGTTGTGTCTGAGTTGGGGGTGCAACTGTGTGATGACGCCCGAACTGCAACGGTTCAAAGGCGCGGTGGTGAACGCAGCGCGTGCCGCGCGGGCGGGCGGTTTTGCGTCTGAATCGGATCAGATTGTGGTCACTGCCGGTGTTCCGTTCAATGTCCCCGGCACCACCAACATTCTGCGGGTTGCCCCCTGTGACGAACGCCTGATTTATAGCACCGATCCTGAATAATTTGGGCTCAAGGCGACATCGGAACGTAGAAAACGGCTGCTTCAGAAGCAGCCGTTTTCTTTTTCGCACCGGGTGAAAAACTTGATTAATAAGCGAAATTTGACCGGTGCTGGTGAATTTGCCACAATAGTCTTCATTCATGAGTAGAATTTTCTAATAAATGACCTAAGGGCAGTCTCAGCCAAAGTTCCAAGTTCCGGCTGTCCTGCCGGGGGCACGGGCCCCGGACTTAACAACAATAATGGAGGAACAAGATGACAACAAAGATTGTCATAGGACTCGACGGGACAGAGACCGGTGAACGCGCGATTGCTTTTGCCAAAGATCTGGCAAAGCTAATCGGATCCTGCGAATTGCTGGTCGCTTATGTGATTGAATGGTCCCCTTACACATTTCAGACACCGGAGGAAAACGCCTTGCGTCACAAACGGCGCGAGGAAGAGGTCGATCTGGCAACGTCACGCGTCGTGACGCCCGCCGTCGATGCCCTCAAGGCGGCTGGTTTCGAGGCGCGAGGCGTCGTGCGACATGGCGATGTGGCAGAAACCCTGAACACCATCACGGTCGAAAACGGCGGTTCTCAGATCGTTGTGGGCCGGGCTTCGGCAGACGGGATCAAGAAACGAATCTTCGGCAGCTCAACGCAAAATCTTGTGATGCACGCTGAAGTTCCGGTCACAGTTGTAAATTGAGGTGGGCAGAAGAATGAAAACGCTACAACACCTGTATCTTGCGGCGCTTGCCGCCATAATGGCCACCGCCGCTTCGGCGCAAGAGGCTCCGGGCCTGGATGACAAGATCAATCAGGCTTTCGCTGATGCAACCGGACCCTTCGTCAGCTTTATATTTGCCCCTTTCCCGGGGACTGGCTTTCCGTGGATTGTGGGGTGGCTGGTGGTCGCGGCCACAGTTTTCACGCTGTATTTTGCGTTTGTTCAGTTCCGCTTCTTTGGACACTCGATCAGCCTTGTCAAAGGCGACTATTCTGATCCAAACGATGCCGGTGAGGTCAGCCACTTTCAGGCTCTGGCCACAGCGCTGTCCGGCACGGTTGGTCTGGGGAATATCGCCGGTGTGGCAGTTGCAGTCGGCATCGGTGGTCCGGGCGCGACCTTCTGGATGATCGTCGCGGGCCTGCTGGGCATGGCGTCGAAATTCACGGAATGTACGCTGGGCGTGAAATACCGAAATGAATACGATGACGGCACCGTATCCGGTGGCCCGATGTATTACATGTCCAAAGGGTTCGACGAGTTGGGCCTGCCGGGTGGCAAGATCCTCGCGGTTCTGTTCTCGATCTTCTGTATCCTTGGCGCGCTGGGCGGGGGCAACATGTTCCAGGCCAATCAGGCGCATCAGCAGATCGCGGGCATTGTGGGTGACTATCCGGGCTGGATCACGGGGCTGGTCTTTGCGGCGATTGTGTTTGCGGTGATCGTCGGCGGTCTGAAATCCATCGCACGGGTGACTGAGAAGGTCGTGCCGTTCATGGGGGTGATGTATGTACTGGCGGCGCTGGTTATCATCATCATGCATGCAGATCAGATCGGTTGGGCCTTTGGTCAGATCTTCGCGGGCGCTTTCACTGGCCTTGGTGTTGCGGGCGGCATGGTCGGCGCGCTGATCCAGGGCTTCCGCCGTGCGGCGTTCTCGAACGAAGCGGGTGTGGGCTCGGCTGCGATTGCGCACTCGGCCGTGCGGACCAAAGAGCCGATCACGGAAGGGTTCGTTTCGCTGCTGGAGCCGTTCATCGACACCGTCGTGATCTGCACCATGACGGCGCTGGTGATCATCATCACCCAGCAACTGATCGTGGACCCGGAAACCGGCAACTACATGCTGAACGAGGCGGGTAACGCCATTGCCACCGTTGACGGCAACTCCGGTGTCAGCCTGACCTCTGCCGCTTTCGGCAGCGCGTTCAGCTGGTTCCCCTTCATCCTTGCGATTGCCGTGGTTCTGTTTGCCTTCTCAACCATGATCAGCTGGTCTTACTATGGCCTAAAAGCCTGGACCTATCTGTTCGGCGAAGGCCACACCAAAGAGCTGGTTTTCAAGATCATCTTCTGCGTCTTCGTGGTTATCGGTGCGGCAGCCAACCTTGGTCCGGTTATCGACTTCTCGGATGCGGCGATCTTTGCGATGGCTGTGGTGAACGTCTTTGCGCTCTACTTCCTGATGAAAGTCGTGCGTCAGGAACTGGCGTCTTATGCCGAGCGGTTGAAAAGTGGAGAAATCCGCAAGTTCGAGCATTAAACCAATCCACCGGGGCGGCGAGTGTCGCCCCGGTGCCAGACCAGCCGCGCACAAAGCGCAAATTCTGGTCGAATCCCCCTTGCCAGTATGACGGAACTTGCGTAAATGGCGCTTCTGATCGCGTGACCGGCCGAGATGGCATGCCGAGTCGCGTTTGAAACCGAACCCGGAAAAGGAGACGGAAATGCCTAAGATGAAGACAAAGTCGAGCGCCAAGAAGCGCTTTAAGGTGACTGCGACCGGTAAGGTCATGGCAGGCCAGGCTGGTAAACGGCACGGCATGATCAAGCGGACCAAGAAATTCATCCGCGACGCCCGTGGCACCACCACCCTGTCCGCCCCCGACGCCAAGATCGTCAAGGGCTACATGCCCTACGACCGCTAAGAGGAGATTTAGAGATGTCCCGCGTTAAAGGTGGAACCGTAACTCACGCCCGTCACAAGAAGGTCATCAAGGCCGCCAAAGGTTACTATGGCCGCCGCAAGAGTACCTTCAAGGTTGCCCGTCAGGCCGTCGACAAGGCCAACCAGTATGCAACCCGCGACCGTAAGAACCGCAAGCGCAATTTCCGCGCGCTGTGGATCCAGCGTATCAACGCTGCCGTCCGTTCGCATGACGAGGCACTGACCTATTCCCGCTTCATCAACGGCCTGAACCTGGCCGGTATTGAAGTGGACCGCAAAGTTCTGGCCGACCTGGCCGTGCACGAACCGGAAGCGTTCGGCGCGATCGTCGCCAAAGCTCAGGCCGCTCTGGCTGCCTGATCCTCTGAAAAGAGACAGTGAAAGAAGGGCCGTCCTTAATAGGGCGGCCTTTTTCTTTTCTAATCGGAGGAATGTCGGCTTTGAGCCCAAAGCGGTATATCTTAGTTACTGCGGATACCTATGGCAGCGGGTGCCGCAACACTTTGATGACATCATCGCCTTTTCGGACAAAACGCACTTCCCGGCGTGTCATAACCTGACCGTCAAATGGTGAAATAATCTCTTGATGCGCCGCACCGGGTTTTGACACGACGACTGCCAAACGTTGACCTGACTTCACCCAATCACAAATTTCAACATCATAAAGAACAGCACCGGATGACGGCGTTGCAAGAAGTTCGGCTGCGTCAACGTCGCCTATGATTGGGTCTACCGCAGAATTTTTAGGGAGCGTATCGTCGACGGTCCCGATGCTTACCAGATAATGATAAAGGCCGTTGGCATCATGTTCGGCAAATTCTGGAGTTACATCGATCATGCCGCGCAATTCGACGGTCGCAGCAAATCGCTCACTTCTGTTGTCTGCGGCCCAACGCTCTCCTACTGCCAAGTCGAATGAAATCGGATCGTCGCTGGCGTCGGTTAGAATTACCTGGGCCCCAATCGACCGGGCAAGACGGCGTCCTTCCTCCAACTGCCGCTCGGAAACGTACAAGTAGACCGGGCCGTCATCGTCGCAATGTAGGTCAAGCACGACTTCCGCTTGTTCAGCCAACGCGAGCAGCGTTGCCTTCAACCGCTCAGATGCGGGCTTGATCTCCAAATCGCTCGCGGATTTGGTCGGGAACGACCTGTTAAAGTTGACGCGGGTATTCGCATCAAATCGGCCCAGCTGTTGCCCGAACACCACTTGGGTTAATCCGACCGGATTTGCGTGCGGGACCAATGTAATGTCGCCAACCACGCGCCCATCGACTTCAGCCGCTTCTAAACGTGGGATAAGACTGTCTATTGCAACGGTGCCTGGCATTTCGAGCGAATGCAGACCACCTTGAATATAGACTGCAGGGCCACTTCCGGAGCCATGAAAGCGAAAAACGTCCAAGCCAAATTTCTGGCCAGGCGTATCCGCATCGAGTGTCAGGTTCTCAATCTCCATTGATTGGGACATTAAACACACCAGTGTGAAACCTATAGAGGTTTCTCGAAGCCGCGACACGGGCTAACCCAAATGGCCGGTTTGTCCGGATACTGTTGAAAAAGTCGACGGGTAGATTTCTGACGTGATTTAATGAGAAGACGTTCTGTTTTCTACTGAAAAACCTACAAAATCGGGAGTGGAAACCCAGTTTCAGGAACAACGTTCTAGGCTTTCCATGCCATCCGGCAGTGGCTCGACTGTTTTCAACAGTATCTCCGCAAAGCGGCCATCTATGTGCAAAAAAACCGGCGCGAAGAGCGCCGGTTTTCGTGATCTTGAGGCAGGGTGTTACCCAAACACACGCCCCAACGCGCCATCGACCGCGTCGGTAATCTGGTCGATGTCATCTGACGTTGCGATCAGCGCGGGAGAGAAGCACAGGGTGTTGTTACGGCTGGGGATCGACCGGTTGGTGGCGCCGATGATCACGCCCTGCGCCATACAATCGGCCACAACGGCCTGAACCCGCTTTTCGTCCACCGGATCTTTGGTCTCTCGGTCGGTGACAAGTTCAGCGCCCAGGAACAGACCCTTGCCGCGCACATCGCCAATGACTTTGTGCTTTTCCATCAACGCCTGCAGGTTGCCCATCATGCGGTCGCCCATGTCGGTACAGTTGCCCAGCAGGTTCTCATCTTCGATGATGCGCATGTTCTCGATGGCCGCGGCCGGACCGGCGGTGCAGCCGCCAAAGGTCGAGATGTCGCGGAAATAGTTCAACGGATCCGACGCATCGTCCTTGAACATGTCAAAGACTTCCTCGGTCGTTACCATCACCGCAATTGCGGCATAACCCGAGGCGACGCCCTTGGCCATTGTCACGAAGTCGGGCTTGATGCCGTACTGCTGATATCCGAACCACGTGCCGGTCCGACCAACACCGCAGACAACCTCGTCGATATGCAGCAGGACGTCGTATTTCTTGCAGATCTCCTGCACGCGCTGCCAGTACCCTTCGGGCGCTTCGATGACGCCGCCGCCGGCGGTCACGGGCTCAAGGCACAGCGCACCAACGGTTTCGGGACCTTCCCGCAGGATGACCTCTTCGATCTGATCAGCGGCCCATTCACCGAAGTTTTCGACCGGTGCACCGTCCAGCTCATGCTTGCGGTATTCCATGCAGTGCGGCACGCGGATGAAATCGGGCGCGAAGGGGCCGTATTGCGCGGTACGCTCGTCCTGACCACCCGCCGACATGGTCGCCAGAGTCGAGCCGTGGTAGTCGCGGTCGCGGTACAGGATTTTGGTTTTCTTGCCGCCATAGCGCTTGTGCGCGATCTGACGAACCATCTTGAACACCTTCTCGTTCGCTTCGCTCCCCGAGTTGGTGTAGTAGACGCGGCTCATGCCGGGCATCTTGTCGATCAGCTTTTCTGCGAAGATGGAACCGGGGATCGAACCTGCGGTATTGGCGAAATAGCACAGTTTCATCAACTGGTCATAGACAGCCTTGCAGATCGATTCGCGGCCATAACCAACGTTCACGGTCCAGACTCCGCCGGAAACAGCGTCCAGGTGCTCTTTGCCCTTCTGGTCCCAGACACGCATGCCTTTGCCTTCGACGATGATGCGCGGATCATTGGTTTCAAAGGGTTTATGCTGCAGCAGGTGGTGCCAGATATGGGCGCGGTCGGCCTCGACCACGCGGGAAAGATCGTTTTCGTTGAACGTGCCGTCCATGACAAGTCCTTTCACTAAGATGCGCTTTTTGGGGATATGGTTAGGCCATCCCCAGCCATTGTTTAAGATGCTTCAGATCACCGCGAAAGGCCCTCTGTAAGTAGGGCCAGATCACATCATCCCGTATTGCCAGAAGCAATCGTATTACTACGGATTTGTCAGGGCACCAAGTTTATGCTCAAGTCGCGCGGACTGTGATTTGGGAGGATCAGCGGATGACAGCCACAAACATCTACGAGCGTCATTTGGATAAAAGCCGGGCCAACTACACGCCTTTGTCGCCGCTGACCTTCCTTGAACGAACGGCTCAGGTCTATCCGGATTACCCTTCGGTGGTGTACGGGGACCGCCGGTATACCTGGGCTGAAACCTATGCCCGGTGCCGACGTTTGGCAGGCGCGTTGAGCGCGCGAGGTATCGGGAAAGGCGATACCGTTTCAATTATCGCAGCAAACATTCCCGAGATGTATGAGGCACATTTTGGCGTACCAATGTCTGGCGCTGTTCTGAACGCCATCAACACACGTCTGGATGCACCGATTGTTGCCTTCATCCTGAAGCACGCCGAGTCCAAGGCGCTGCTGGTTGATCCGGAATTCTCTGGCGTAGTGAAAGACGCGTTGGAGCAGGTCGACCATGATATCCTGATCATAGACATTGAAGACCCCGGCTTTGAGGGCGGTGAAAAGCTGGGCAGCCTGACGTACGACGCGCTGCTGAACGAGGGCGCCCCGGAATTCAAATGGTCTCTGCCAGAGGATGAGTGGGACGCAATTACGCTGAATTATACTTCGGGCACCACAGGCAACCCGAAAGGGGTTGTGTATCATCACCGTGGCGCCACCCTGAACGCGCAGTCGGATTTGCTGGATTGGGACATGCCCAAACACTCGGTTTATCTGTGGACTCTGCCGATGTTCCATTGCAATGGCTGGTGCTTCCCTTGGGCCATGGCAGCCAATGCAGGCGTGTCCGTGTGTTTGCGCGCCGTACGGGCCGAGCCGATCTATGCGGCATTCCGCGATGAGAAAGTCACCCATTTCTGCGGTGCGCCCATCGTTTTGAACATGCTGGCCCATGCGCCGGATGAACTGAAAGACTTCGATCACCAGATCAAGGTGATGACGGCAGGTGCCCCGCCGCCTGCCGCTGTGATCGAAGCGATGGAGGCGATGGGCGTCGAGGTCACCCACGTCTATGGCCTGACCGAGACCTATGGGCCTTCAGTTGTTTGCGCCTGGAAAGACGAATGGAATGAGAAAGGGCCGGAAGACCGCGCTGCTCTGAAGGTGCGTCAGGGCGTTCGGTATACGGCACTGTCTGGCCTGATGGTGGCCGATCCCGAAACCATGGAACCCGTGCCGTCGGATGGCGAGACCATGGGTGAGATCTTTATGCAAGGTAACGTGGTGATGAAAGGGTATCTCAAGAACCCCGATGCCACAGATGATGCCTTTAAAGGAGGCTGGTTTGCATCCGGTGATCTGGGTGTCATGCACCCTGACGGCTATATCGCGCTGAAGGACCGCTCAAAGGACATCATCATCTCAGGCGGCGAGAATATTTCGTCTGTCGAGGTGGAGGGTATCCTTTACAAACACCCGGCGGTGATGGAGGCAGCTGTGGTTGCACGCCCTGATGAGAAGTGGGGCGAAACCCCATGTGCCTTTGTTGAGCTAAAGCCCGATGCCACTGTGACCGAAGCAGAGCTGATTGCCTTCTGTCGGGATAACATGGCCCATTTTAAAGCGCCCAAGAGCGTGGTGTTCGGCACTTTGCCGAAAACATCGACTGGCAAGGTGCAGAAATTTGTTCTGCGGGATCAGGCGCGGGCGCTGGGTTAAAGCTTGTCGAAGATCGAGAGGTCCAGATCCAGCATCTCACCCATCCAGATTGCCCGATCACGGTGATCTTCCAGATGCTCACCGGTTTCAGGGTGGGTGAAAACAGTCAGGCCTTGCCGGTTCAGCATCAGCCATGGCATGACCTGATCAAACGCACCAGCGGCAAAGCCAAGCTGGCAGCTCCAGCGCGGGTGAGGGCCGACGTTGCGGGTATGCATACGCCCCATCTGAACCGGAAACAGCCGTGCGGCCTCGTCACAGACCTGTTGCGCCGTATCCTGTGTATCGGCATCGAAATAAACATGGGCGTGGTAGCCAGTGATCTCGGGCATGGAAACCTCTTTGCATTGATGGAACAAAGCTATGACCGATCAGGCTGGACGCCTAGTCGCACAGGCACACAGAGACTGTGCGACGTTATTAGGGCGCGTGCGCGTCAGGATGCGCCGCGACAAAGGCCGGATGATCGGCGCAGGCCGCCTCGACCCCAAGAAGGCGGGGCATGTCCGACAGATCAACCTGCCAGCGTCGCGCGTTGTAGACTTGCGGGATCAGGCAGATGTCCGCAAGACCAGGTCGCTTTCCAACACAGTAGGGCGCTTGTTCGAACTCGCCCAACATGGTCTCGAAGGCCTGCAAGCCAGGCCGGATGAAGTGCCGCATCCACCCGCCGGGCATATCGGTTGCATCTTTGCCTAGGGACGTCGCGTGACGAGCAACAGACAGGTTGCAGACCGGGTGAATGTCCACCGCAATCGCATATGCCAGCGCCTGCGCGCGCGCGCGCTCTGCCGCGTCTTCGGGCAATAGGTTTAGCTGGCGCGTGCGGTCCAGATAGTCGAGGATTGCCAAGGACTGCGTCAGTCGTAGCCCATCGATATCCAGAACTGGCACAAAGCCTTGTGGATTTCGCGCGATATGTTCATCACCTCTGTGTTCGCCGCCCACCAGATCGACAACAACTGCGTCATAGTCGATTCCGGCCAGATTCAGGGCGATCCGCACCCGATAGCTGGCCGAGGACCGCCAATAGTCAAAAAGAACGGTTTTGCTCACACTGAGTCCCGTCAATTTTTGGTCAAAGCGGCTGCGCGAATGGCGTCTGATAACACCGTGCCGTCGCCGATGTGATTGGCCAGAACCAACACCAGTCTGGCGTTCAGCGCGTCGCTGTCGGGTTTTTCGAGCCCTTCATGAGCGGCCAGAAGGTTGGCGTAAAAATCATCGGCATTGTCGAGATTGGGGGTTAGGATCAGGTCTGACATTGCGCTTACTCCTTACCACAGGCTCTGCGGATTGCATGACGGAAACTGTTTTCTTGATAGCTGTCCCGTCGTGCTGCCACGTGTTGATCCGGGCGGATCAGATACACTGCGCTGGTTGCATCACCCAGGTAACGGCGTTTGAGAGCCAGCGTCAGGTCGTCTTTGACTGACAGTGCCAGCCGCGTGACCTCAACCCCATCCTCTTCGAGCGTGTCAGGGGCATCGGCATCGATGGTCAGCAAGGTGAACTTGCCTGCCAGCTTGGGCAGCAGGAATTCATCGCCCAGCGGTGCGTCCGGGCAGGCCGATCCCGGGCGTGTGCAGGCCGGGCCGTCCAGCGCATCGGCCGAGTTCAGCGAGGACCCGTCATAAGTGCAGGGTTGGCTCAACCGGCCCGAGTTTACCAGCGGGCGGGCGAACTCGTACTGTTCGCTCAAGTCCAGAACCGCATCCCGCATGACCCGCGATATCTCGGATTTTGGAGTGATGAAATCGGTGGATCGGCTGGATTTTTGAATATTCTCGTCGGCCCCGTGCACACGTTCCGCGTTGTAACTGTCCAGCAGGCTTTCGGGGGCTTTGCCATCCAGCACCAGCTTCAGCTTCCAGCACAGGTTGTCAGTGTCTTGCAGGCCGGAATTCGCCCCGCGCGCGCCAAAGGGGCTGACCTGATGTGCGCTGTCACCAGCAAACAGAACACGGCCTTTGCGGAAGCTTTCCATGCGTCGACACTGGAAGGTATAAATCGAAACCCATTCCAGCTGAAACTCAACGTCGTCGCCCAGCATCGCCTTGAGGCGGGGGATCACATTCTCGGGGCGCTTTTCGCGTTCCTTGTCGATGTCCCAACCCAGTTGCAGGTCGATGCGCCAGACATTGTCGGGCTGTTTGTGCAACAACGCGGATTGCCCGCGATTGAATGGCGGATCGAACCAGAACCAGCGTTCCGAGGGGAAATCCGCATCCATGATAACATCCGCGATCAGGAAGTTGTCTTCGAATACACGCCCTTCGAAATCGATGCCCAGCATCCGCCGGGTGGGTGAGGTGGCTCCGTCGCAGGCGATCAACCACTCGGCTTCAACCGTATAGGGGCCTTCGGGGGATTCGACCTCCAGCCGAACGTGATCCTCGTGAGTTCCGATTGCATCAACCTTGTTACGCCCGCGGATCTCGATCGGGGCACCTTCTGCCTGCAACTCGCGAACCCGTTGAACGAAGTAATCTTCAAAGTGGTATTGCTGCAGGTTGATGAAGGCCGGGTTGGCATAGCCCTCATCCGGTTGCAGGTTGAAGTCATAGACTTGACGATCATCGAAAAAGACCTTGCCACGGTCCCACAATACGCCTTTGTCGACCAATCGGCGCCCACATCCCAGGCGGTCAGCAATTTCCAAAGTGCGTTGAGAAAAACAGATGGCGCGGCTGCCGAAGCTGACCTTGTCGTTCTCGTCCAGAACCACAACTTCGATCCCTTGTTGGGCCAGATCAATGGCTGCGGCCAAACCAACCGGACCGGCACCAATCACGATGACCTTGCGCCTGACGGGCGTTGGGTTGTCCTGATCCGGGCTGCGTTCATAGCCGTAAAGCGGCGTTTCAAAGATCTTGTTCATGGGCTCCCCCCAAACAAATGCACCAATGTGCTGCATATCCTGTCCCCCGGCGACAGGCGCCGGAGGCCTTGGCTTATGGTTTCATCGAATCCCGCCGCAAAAAACGATCTGGATCAAACTCAGCCGTTTTTTGTCAGCCTTGCAGGGCTTCCCACATTTCAAGGTCGCGCTGGGCGGTCCAGATGCGGGGCGTGTCGATGCCGCGCGCCTCGTCATAGGCGCGGGCCACGTTGAACGGCAGGCAGTGTTCGTAGATCGCGTAGTCAGCAAATTTGGGGTCGCATTCGGCGCGCACGGCGTCCCAGGCTTCTTTCAGGCTGCCACCGCGTGCCGCAACTTTGGCCGCCGGGCGATAGGTGCTTTCGACGAAATCGCGAGTATTCTCGATGGCGGCATTCACCATGTCTTTGCCGACCAGCGCATCCCCACGACCCGGTGCGATGGCGTCGACATCAAACCACTTGATTTCGTCCAGCGTGTCGCCCCAGTCGCTGAAATGCCCGTCGCCGCAATAGCAGGCCGAGTGGTATTCGACGATGTCACCCGTGAACATCACGTTCTGATCCGGCACATGAATTACGATATCACCGGCGGTGTGCGCGCGGCCCAGATGCATCAGGTCGATCCGGCGGTTGCCCAGATAAACGGTCATCGTATCGCTGAACGTGGTGGTGGGCCAGGTCAGGCCGGGGATGCTCTCGTGCCCTTCGAACAGGCGCGGAAAGCGTTGGAATTCGCTGTCCCAGTCTTCTTGCCCGCGTTCCACAACCATGGCGCGCGCCATGTCCGACATCAGGATCTGTTGTGCACCAAACGCGCTTGCGCCCAGAACGCGAACGGCGTGGTAATGGGTCAGGGCTACATGGGTGATCGGTTTGTCCGTGACCGACCGGACGCATTCGATCACCTTGTTCGCCAGACGCGGGGTCGCCTGAGCTTCCACGATCATCACGCTGTCATCCCCGATGATGACGCCCGAGTTCGGGTCGCCCTCGGCGGTAAAGGCATAGAGACCTTCGCCCACTTCGGTGAATGAGATTTTCTTTTCCGACATGTCCCCCTGGGACGCGAATGCTTTGGCCATGGTGGTTTCCTTATCGTGAATAGGGGTTTTCAAGAGCGGGCAAAACTGTGCCACCGCAGTCGCCGAAGCCGATTGTGTAGCCGTCACCTTTAGCGTTGCCGGTCAGAGTCAGGGTATCACCGTCTTCGATGAAACTGCGGGTTTCGCCAGTGCCGAGCGTCAGCGGTTCCTTTCCGCCCCAGCTCAGTTCCAGCAGCGACCCGCGTTCTGGCTTGGTCGGGCCCGAGATGGTGCCGGACCCCAACAGATCGCCGGTGTTCATCGGACAACCCGATGTCGAATGATGCGCCAGCTGCTGTGCTGCCGAGTAATACATCTGGTTGTAATTGGTGTTGGCGATGGTGGTCGACGACTGACCTTCGGGGGCCATGGTGATGGCGAGATCGATGTCATAAAGCATCGGGCCGCAGTCTTTCAGGTGATCCAGCAGCTCAAACTCTCGGGCGGGCGTGTCACAGCGGAAAGGTTCGAGTGCGGCTTTGGTCACGATCCAGGGGCTGATCGAGGTTGCTGTGGCCTTGGCCTGGAAGGGACCTAGCGGCTGGTATTCCCAGGCTTGAATGTCACGTGCGGACCAGTCGTTCAGCAGGACGTAGCCGAAAATGTTGTCGTCGGCTTCCTGCACCGTGATCGGGCCATCCGAAGGGGTGCCAACGATTGCTCCCATTTCAAGCTCGATGTCAAAACGGCGGCTGGGCAGGAAGGCGGGCAGGTCTTGGTCAGGCGACTTCAGCTGACCCCAAGGGCGGCGAATATCTGTGCCCGACACAACAACCGACGACGCGCGGCCGTTGTAACCGATTGGAATATGCAGCCAGTTCGGTGGTAATGCGTTTTCCGGTCCGCGGAACATGGTGCCCACGTTGAAAGCATGGTTTCGACCGGCATAGAAATCGGTGTATTCGCTGACCGCGAACGGCAGGTGCATCTCGGCGTCGTCTTGTTTGACAAGCAGCGGTTCAACCTTGCTCTGCTCTTCCGAGTCTTCAGCCAGCAGGCTGATCAACCGCTGGCGCAGGGCGGTCCAGACGGCTGGGCCTTCCTCCATGAGGGGGTTCCAGAAGGGCATGTCGAACAGTGGCTCATCGCTTAGGGTGATCAACCCTTCGGCTTCGGCGGTGGTGACGTCGAGGATCATGTCGCCAATGGCCACGCCACACCGGGGATCATCGCCCTCGGTCGAGAATACGCCATAAGGCAGATTGTTCAGTGGGAACGGATGTGTCGCGCCATTGGCCGACGTCACCCAGGATGTCATTAGAGGCATACGATGTCCCTGTTTTATTGGTTAAGTTGAGGAGCGAAGGGATTTCAGACCCAACAAGATAGCAGCCAGGATCATGAAGCTGCCGCCAATTCGATCTAGCCACAGCTTTGCCGGGCCTTGCAAGTGGCGGGCCAGCCAACTTGCGCTGCCGCCATTTGCAGTCAGCAACATCCCGTCCATGACCAGATAGGTCGCCGATAGAATGGCAAATTGAGGCCAGAAAGGCAGCGTTCCATCGAGGAACAGCGGAAACAGCGCTGCAAAAAAGACCACGGCCTTGGGATTAGCGGCAGAAGTTAAGAAACCTTGCAACCAAAGCGCCTTGCGGCTGGATTTTGGCGCGGTCTGCGTGGCAGACACGCGCGCCTTCAGGATTTGTTTGACCCCAAGGTAAACCAGATAGGTGACACCAAGCCATTTGATGACAGTCAACGCATTTGCGGATGTAGCGATCAGAGCGGCCAGGCCAAGCCCCGCCGCCAGCATCTGCAGAAAGTTCGCCGTCAGATCTCCGGCAGCTGTGAACAGCCCGCGCCGAAGCCCGTTGGTCGCCGAGTTTGACAACATCAGCAATTGGCTGGGTCCCGGTGTGCTCATCAGAAACAGGACAGTTGCCACATAGGTGAACCAGAGGTCCAAGTTCATTTCTTACCCGGCGTTCCGTCGAACTTCTTTTCAAGCGAGGTCCAGCAGTCGATATAGTCGTCCTGAAGCGGTGCTTCATTGGCGGCAAACGGGGTCAGGTGCTGGGGGAAGCGGGTTTCGAACATGAACGACATTGTCTTGTCCAGCTTGTCCGGCCCCAGGTTGGAGTATGACGCCTTGTCGAAGGCCTCCCTGTCGGGTCCATGCGGGATCATCATGTTGTGCAGACTTGTGCCGCCGGGCACGAAGCCCTGCGGTTTCGCGTCGTACTGGCCGTAGATGTTACCCATCAGCTCGGACATGATGTTCTTGTGATACCACGGCGGGCGGAACGTGTCTTCCATAACCATCCAGCGTTCGCGGAACAGAACAAAGTCGATATTGGCCGTGCCGGGCTGCCCAGACGGAGCTGTCAGAACCGTGAAAATCGACGGGTCGGGATGGTCGAACAGAATCGCGCCAACCGGGCAGTAATTGCGCAGGTCATATTTGTAGGGCGCATAGTTGCCGTGCCACGCGACCACATCCAGAGGACTGTGACCGATCTTGGTGGTGTGGAACTGACCGCACCATTTGATTGTCACGGTCGAGGGTGCCTCGCGGTCCTCGAACGCCGCCACCGGTGCCTTGAAATCGCGCGGGTTGGCCATGCAGTTTGCACCAATCGGCCCACGGCCCGGCAGTTCGAACTTTTGCCCGTAGTTTTCGCAGACAAAACCCCGTGCAGGGCCTTCCAGAACCTCAACCCGGTACAGCAGGCCGCGAGGAATGATCGCGATTTCCTTGGGTTCCAGATCGATGATGCCCAGCTCGGTCGCGAAGCGCAACCGGCCTTCCTGTGGAACAACCAGAAGCTCGGAATCGGCCGAGAAGAAATAGTCATCGACCATGGATTCCGTGGCCAGATAGATATGGCAGGCCATGCCCACCTGCGTGTTTACATCCCCCGCAGTCGTCATGGTCCGCATCCCGGTCATCCAGTTCAGACCTTCATCGGAATGCGGGACGGGATCCCAGCGATACTGGCCCAGGCTGATCACATCAGGGTCGATGCACGGGGCGGACTTCCAATACGGGATATCGATTTTTTCGTAGCGATGTGAGTGCTTTACGGATGGGCGAATGCGATAGCACCAGGTGCGCTCGGGCGGGTTCGCGGTAAAGGCGGTACCGCTCAGCTGCTCTCCGTAAAGACCGTAGTTGCACCGCTGTGGGCTGTTCATCCCCTGCGGAAGGGCGTCGGGCAGGGCTTCGGTTTCAAAGTCGTTTCCAAAGCCGGGCATATAACCGGCATGTGTGCCGACCGGCGTTGCAGCCTGTGTCAGCATGTGCGGATTACTCGGACGATTCATGGTGTTTTCCTCCGTTTGCTGCTTGTCGAGTAATAGTTGATTTTGTAACTAACAAGCATGTCACACGAACAATCCGAAAAAAATGATGACTTTGATCTGCAAAATTTTCTGCCCTTCCTCTTGAACCAGGCGTCAGAACGGGCATCGTTGGAGTTTCAGAGCGTCTATAAAGGCCGTTACGGGATGCTCAGAACCGAATGGCGGGTGCTGTTCCATCTCGGGCTTTTTGGCGAGATGACCGCCAAGGATATCGGTGAACGCGCCAAAATGCACAAAACCAAAATCAGCCGGGCGGTCGCCAAGTTGGAGCAACGCAGGTACCTGAAACGTACCCGGGATGAGGCCGATCGGCGGGCGGAATGGCTGGCGCTGACACCGGCGGGACAAACAGTGTATCGTGACTTACGCAGTGTGGCCGCAAATTACGACGCCAGACTATCAAGCTTGTTTAATGAGGAAGAGGCTGCGCTGCTGCGACACATGCTGCAGCGGTTGGCCGGACTGGATTGACGACTGGTAAATGGGCCATGCCGCCCCCAGATGTATCCCATGCTTGATACGGATTTTAGAATGATGTCATTTGAACCTGCTTCATCCTCGACCAATGACCTGATCAACTGGCTGGTCGATAAGGGGCTTGAGGGTGCTGGGCAGGAAGAATTGCTCGAAGGTTTTTGTACCAGCCTCGTGGATATGGGCATTCCTTTGATGAGATTTCACGCGGCGCAATCGGCCCTGCATCCTGTCTACGGTGGAACCGGCTATAGCTGGTATAACGGTTCGGGTGGAGAATCCGAGAGATTCGAAAACACGGATACGCCCAGCGAAGTCTGGCAACAAAGCCCGCTTTATGCCCTGCTGCATGAGGATCTGGACGAGATTCGGGTCAAATTGGTAGAGCAGAACGAACCAAGTCGTTTTCCATTGCTGAATGACCTACGTGAAATCGGAGCAACCGACTATTATGCGACCGGGCTTTCCTACGAAGGAGCAGGCTCGGTTTCCCCAAAGGGGTCTAAAAAGATTGGCGATGGCGTCTTGATGTCCTGGACCAGCGATGCCCCCACTGGTTTCGAAGATAATGACCTGAGCCGGATCAACAGCGTGCTGCCGCATCTGGGACTGGCGCTCAAATCCGCCAAGAACCAGAACCTGACAAAGGATTTGATGCGGGTTTACCTCGGCCGCGATGCCGGCCGCCGGGTTCTTTCGGGTGAGATCCGGCGCGGGTCCTTGCAGCAAATCGATGCAGTGATCTGGAATTTTGACCTCGAAGGCTTCACCACCTTGTCCGAGGACCTGCCGGGGAACGAGATCATCGACATGCTGAATGATTATCTGGCCGTGGCCGTCGGTGTGGTGCATGACAGGGGCGGTAACATCCTGAAATTCATGGGCGACGGGCTGATGGCGATGTTCGATGTCGGTGAGATAGACGAGGACGCCCGCGCCGCGCTCGGCGCCGTACCCCTTCTCCAAGCCCGCATGGATGACTTGAACACCAAACGTCAGGCCGAAGGCTTGCCGGTTGCGAACTTCACATTGGCGCTTCACTCGGGCGAGATTCTCTATGGCAATATCGGGTCCAAGACGCGGCTGGACTTCACGGTGATCGGTCCGGCCGTCAACCAGGCCGCCCGCATTGCCGGAATGCACCGGTCGCTGGGTCAGAGAATCCTGATCTCGGACGATGTCGCCCGCGCCGCGTCGCCCTGCGCGCAAGAGCTCGTCTCGGTCGGTCGCTACATGCTGCGCGGTGTGCACGAACCGAAAGAGTTATTCACGGTGTACAGCCCGGGCGGGCCATCAGTAACTGATTGAAACTGAAGCTATTCCGTTCACCGGTTTCGAAGCTGAAAGACCAGATGGAAGGTCTTGCTTCCGCTGAACATGAGCGGTGGGTTTGCCCGGATGTTTGGGTATGGTGTGGATTTAAGTCAATAGCTGGTTTGAGCCTATTTTGTTGAAAAACTCGGGCTTGATCGGTTGGTAAGTTGCTGATTCAATTCTTCCTAAAGGGAGGGA
>NZ_JBXWQF010000027.1:0-41001 GCF_059612245.1 Ruegeria sp. CDSA079
AGCAGCGCCGGTGAAGGGGGTTCTAAGGTTTACCCACAAAACCCGCAAGCAGAAAAAACAAAAAATCAAAAGTTTTTCTATATAATCTGTTTTTATATTATAATTTAAAAGCTTATCCACCTCGACGCTCGCCAAGAATTGCCGAAATCTGGTGACGTCACCGCAAAATTTATGGTGCCGACCCCTTATGCACACAGTTACCCACAGACTCGGCGGCGAGTCAGACGGAATCTGCAGCTTTGGATCTGGAAACGACACTTGGAATCGGCAAACGAAGGGCAAGAAGCGTGAGAATGATCGTTAGATAAACCAGCGGCTCGATCTGAAACCCTTTGGTAAGCATGACGTAGTGCAATGCACCCAGCAATGCGGTCGGATACATCAATCGGTGAAGCTTGCGCCAACGCCGCCCCAGCCTGCGCACCGACCAGTTGTTCGATGTCACCGCCAGCGGCAACATAAGAAGGAAAGCAGCCATGCCAACGGTGATATAGGGGCGCTTGAGGATATCCGCCCAGATCTGGCTGGGAAGCTGTACATCCAATACTAGCCAAACCAGAAGATGCAGACTGACATACGAGAACGTCAGAACTCCGATGGCGCGCCGAAACTTCATCAGGTTCAAACCCGCAATCCGACGCATGGGAGTGATTGCCAGACCGGCGATCAGAAGTTGCAGGGCCAGTTCACCATAGCGATGCTCCAACGCTTCGATCGGATCGATGCCCAAACCTCCGGTCAGGCCGAGATAAAACAGCCAGGGCGCAGGTAGCGCCCCAAGCAGGTAAACAACCCATACCGGAATACGGCGGAATATCTGGTTCAAGGCCTGCATGATCTTAGTAGTTCTTAGCCAGATCCATGCCTTCATATAGGCCGGCGACTTCTTCTTCATAACCGTTGAGCATAAGGGTGGGGATCCGCTTGGCAAACAAACCGCCGCCAATGCGACGCTCGGAAGCCTGAGACCAACGCGGATGATCCACATTCGGATTCACATTACTGTAAAACCCATATTCGCGCGGGTTGGACATGTTCCAGCTTGTCGGCGGCTCTACATCGGTCAGTGTGATGCGCACAATCGACTTGATCGACTTGAACCCGTATTTCCAAGGAACCACCAACCGCAATGGCGCACCGTTCTGGTTCGGAATCGTTTTCCCGTAAATTCCGGTGGCCATGATCGTCAGCGGATGCATCGCTTCATCCAGACGCAGCCCTTCGCGATATGGCCATTCAAGTATCGGGAAACGTGTTCCGGGCATTTCATCCGGGCGGTACGCGGTTTCAAGGGCCACATATTTTGCGCCCTCCTTCACACCAGCCATATTCAGAAGGTCCGCAAGTTCGAACCCGTTCCAGGGAATGACCATTGACCACGCCTCGACGCATCGGAAACGGTAAATCCGCTCTTCGATGGTCATTTCGGACAGAATATCCTTGAAGTCATAATCACCCGGGCGATCCACCAGACCATCTATCTTGACACTCCAAGGTTCGGTCACAAGCGATCCGGCATATTTGGCCGGGTCATCTTTTCCGGTCCCGAACTCATAATAATTGTTGTAGGTCGTGATCTCTTCCCACGTGTTCGGCTCCAGCTCCTCCTGCGCCGCAGCCGGGCGTGCCATCGCGGTCAGTCCGACACCTGCCAGACCGGCCATCACCTGCCGCCGGTTCAGGAACGCCGCCCTAGGGGTGACGTCGGCTTGTGTCAAAGTATTGGTCCAGCGATGCGCCATATGGGTCTCCGTTACGTACATCTGTCTCTGTTAAGGTATAGCGCTGATAGCACAGCGCCACCGAAACAGGCGTAACGATTGAGCGAAGTGACTGTAACGTTCCCAATCTGGACGGCGCGCGTGCGACTCCGTGAGAGGCTTTTCGCTTCAGGTGATGCGCGCCGGTCGCGTTGCAGGCGAGCAGCCCCCGAACCTGGGCTGCGAAACGGAAGAAAGTCCCGACCATGCAGACGTAGATGCCGGCCTTTTGCCTGCAACCTTTACAAAAGCGCCTACGAGATTGCACTCTTCCACGCAGGCATCGCACGCGATCCTGCGCGTCGCTTGTCTGATATTGCAGCCGTTTCGCCGCAAAAAGGGAGGAAGAATTATGTGTGACATCTGTGTAATGAATGCCGTCAAGGACAGGATGCTGTCTCGGCGCGGGTTCTTCAAAGCTGCAGCTGCTACAAGCGTTGCCGCTGTCGCAACCGGTGGTACGGCGCCCGCATCTCTGGCCGCAGGACATGGCGGCATCGAGGACATGACCCACACGCTCAGCCCTGATTTCCCGACATGGGGCGGTGAGCCCGGCATTTCGGCCGAGCAGTCTTTCAACTTTGCGGATCACGGGTTCAACCTGTTCAACTTATCGATCAATGAACATACAGGCACTCATATCGACGCCCCGCTGCACTTTTCAGAGGATGGCACCTCGGTTGATGAGATTCCGGTCAATGATCTGGTCGCGCCTTTATGTGTGGTGGATATCGCCGCGCGGGCAGCAGACGATGCCGACACACGTGTCACACCGGACGATCTGAAGGCATGGATATCGGCCAACGGAGACATCCCTGACGGTGCCTGCGTGGCGATGCATTCCGGCTGGGGTGGAAAAACCGCCACAGACGCGTTTCGCAACTTCGATGGCGCAGCGCAACATTATCCGGGCTTCCATGTTGAAGCGGCGCAGATGCTGATGGAGGACACCGGCGCGCGGTCTATAGCCGTGGATACACTGTCGCTGGATCATGGCATGTCAGCAGATTTTGCCACCCATTATGCATGGTTGCCTTCAGGTCGGTTTGGGATTGAATGCCTGGCCAATCTGGATCGGGTGCCAGCATCCGGCGCGACACTCGTTATCGGTGCGCCAAAACATGCAGGTGGCACCGGTGGGCCAGCGCGGATTTTTGCGTTGGTGTGAATCTATGAGCGAACAACCAATCTGGCTTGCCTGTATTGTTGGTCAGTTTCTCACTGTGCGCACCAAACACCTCGGGCCCAGAGGGCACATCAACCTATGGAAAAGACGACTTCAGACACTACCCCGCGCTATGACACCGCCGCACCAAAATGGCGGGACAAGATGCGCACACTTGGCTACTACGATGCGTATCTTGGGTTTCTCTCAGCAGAACAACGCGCGCCTGAGCCCAAGTCGCGTGTTGTTGACGTAGGCGCTGGGACAGCCTCCTTCGCAGAAGCTTGGGTCGCCATTCATGGACCGCCCAGTGAAATGACACTGCTTGAACCCAGTCACGTCATGGTAAAGCAAGGCCAAGACGCATTGCGCGCGCGGGGAGTGGAGCCGAGCATTGCACAAGGAATGCTCGGCTCTGTAGAGCTCAAACCCGCTGATGTAGCATTGGCGGCGCATGTGATCGAACACTGCCCGGACGCTTTGAATGCGCTCGAGCAGATACGCGACCTTCTGCGACCCGGTGGGCGTTTGTATCTGGTCGTGTCAAAGCCGCATTGGTGCAATGCGATCATCTGGCTGCAATGGCGACACTGCACGTTTCGCAAGGAACAGATTCTAGGTCTTCTGGAGAAGGCAGGGTTTACCTGCGACCGTGAGTTTTCTTTTCCCGCAGGCCCACCATCACGGACAAGCCGGGGTATCCTAGCCCATCGAAGGGTTTGAAGGTATTAAGATAAAGACCCGCCGGAATGGCGGGTCTTCTGTTTTGGTCAGGTTTAATGCACCACAGCATCATCCGGGCGTGGTCGTTCTGACGTTCCCAGCCGGTCACCGATGATCAGACCGTCGGCGCCAGCCGTTACAGGCACAGTCTCACCATCCTTGATCTCGCCGGCCAGCAGCGCTTCGGCCAACGGGTTCTGCAAGGCGCGCTGAATCACGCGCTTCAACGGACGCGCACCAAAGACCGGGTCATAGCCTTCGTCAGCCAGCCATTCCTTGGCACCATCGTCCAGCACCAGCTCGATCTTGCGGACGGCCAGCCGTTTCTGCAGGCGTGCCATCTGGATATCGACAATGCCATCCATATCGGCCCGCTTGAGCCGGTCGAAGATGATAGTCTCGTCCAGACGGTTCAGGAACTCAGGTCGGAAATGCGCCCGGACTGCATCCATCACGTCGCGCTTGGCCTGTGCGCTATCGGCCCCTTCGGGCAACTGGCTGAGCGCCTGAGACCCAAGGTTCGACGTCAGGATGATCAGCGTCTGCTTGAAGTCCACGGTGCGGCCCTGACCATCGGTCAACACACCATCGTCCAGAACCTGCAGCAGAACGTTGAACACATCCGGATGCGCCTTTTCGACCTCATCAAACAGCACAACCTGATAGGGCCGGCGCCGCACAGCTTCGGTCAGCACACCGCCTTCGTCATAGCCGACATAGCCCGGAGGGGCACCGATCAGACGGGCGACCGCGTGTTTTTCCATGAACTCGGACATGTCGATGCGCACCATCGCGTTGTCGTCGTCGAACAGGAAATTCGCCACGGCCTTGGTCAGTTCGGTCTTACCCACGCCGGTCGGCCCCAGGAACAGGAACGAACCCAGTGGGCGTCCTTCGTCATTCAGACCAGCCCGTGCACGGCGCACAGCGTTGGACACAGCCGTGACTGCCGCATCCTGACCGATCACGCGGGAATGCAGATCATCTTCCATCCGCAGCAGTTTCTCACGCTCGCCTTCCAGCATTTTCGAGGTCGGGATGCCGGTCCAGCGTTCGACAACCGAAGCGATCTGTTCCGGACGAACAGTTTCCTCAGCCATCATTGCGTTGCTTTCGGCGTTCTCGGCCTCGGTCAGTTTTTTCTCAAGCTCGGGGATGACGCCATAAGACAGCTCTCCTGCTTTCGCCAGATTGCCTTCCCGCTTCGCGATTTCCAGATCAGCCCGTGCCTTGTCGAGCTGCTCTTTCAGATCACGGGCGCCCGCCAGCTTGTCACGCTCGGCCTGCCATTGCGCGGTCATCTCTGCGGATTTCTCCTGCAGATCGGCCAAATCCTTTTGCAAGGTTTCCAGACGATCCTTCGAGGCCGCGTCGTCCTCAAGCTTCAGCGCCTCTTCCTCGATCTGCATCTGTAGAATCTGGCGATCCAGCTGATCGAGTTCTTCCGGCTTGGAATCCACCTCCATCCGCAACCGCGAGGCCGCTTCGTCGACCAAATCGATGGCTTTGTCAGGCAGGAACCGGTCAGTGATATAGCGATGCGACAGCGTCGCCGCCGACACCAACGCCGAGTCCGAGATGCGCACGCCGTGGTGCAACTCGTACTTCTCTTTTATACCGCGCAGGATGCTGATCGTGTCCTCAACGGTGGGTTCAGCCACGACAACAGGCTGGAACCGGCGCGCAAGGGCCGCGTCTTTTTCGACGTACTTGCGGTACTCATCCAGCGTGGTTGCACCGATACAATGCAGCTCACCCCGGGCAAGCGCAGGTTTGATCAGGTTGGCGGCATCCATCGCGCCGTCGGATTTCCCGGCACCGACCAGCGTGTGCATCTCGTCGATGAACAGGATGATCTCACCGGCGGCCTCGGTGACCTCGGTCAGAACCGCCTTCAGTCGTTCTTCGAACTCACCACGGTATTTCGCGCCAGCAATCAGCGCCCCCATGTCGAGCGCGAGCAGCTTCTTGTCCTTCAACGATTCCGGCACGTCGCCGTTGATGATGCGCAGGGCCATACCTTCGGCAATCGCGGTTTTACCGACGCCGGGTTCCCCGATCAGAACCGGGTTGTTCTTGGTCCGACGCGACAGAACCTGCATCGAGCGGCGGATTTCCTCATCCCGCCCGATGATCGGGTCAATCTTGCCTTCGGCAGCCGCCTCGGTCAGGTCGCGCGCGTATTTCTTGAGCGCGTCATAGCCCTCTTCCGCAGACGCGGTGTCCGCGGTGCGGCCCTTACGAATGTCATTGATCGCCTCATTGAGTTTCTGGGCGGATACGGCACCGGCCTCCAACGCCTCTTTGGCCTTGGATTTGACCATGCACAGCGCCATAAGCACCCGTTCAACGGGCACAAAACTATCACCCGCCTTGGTGGCAATCTTCGTGGCCTCGTCCAGAACCTTTGCACTCTGGCCGTCCATGTAGATCTGGCTCGCGTCGCCGCTGACCTTCGGGATCTTGCCCATGGCCGCATCCAGCGCTTCAACCACGCGGTTCGGCGCACCGCCTGCACGTGTGATCAGGTTGCTCGCCAGCCCCTGATCATCATCCATCAATGCTTTGAGTATATGTGTGGGCTCCAACCTCTGGTGCCCCTCACGCAGCGCAATAGTCTGCGCCGCCTGCACGAATCCCCGTGCCCGCTCGGTGAACTTGTTCAAGTCCATGATATTCTCCTTTTCCAAGCGCCCCGTTTTGACATGCCCGCTTGGCGGCACATATCGGTCGAAGCCTCACATTCAATCTGGGAAATATCTTTACCGGTTCAAGAGGCTAAGACGCAGAAATCGCCACTATTCGCGCTGTATGGTAAATACGGTGTAGCCCCCGGTCTCAGCAACCTGAACTGCACCCAAATCAGCCACCAGAGACTGCGCTGCGGCACTTCCCGTCGGGCATGACACCAGATCGGCCGTGTGATCCAGGAAGTTCCCAGTAAAGGCCGTTTCACCCGTAAGCTGACACCAATCGTCTTCAGATCGATAGCCGCCCACAAGACGTAAATCATCATTTGTAGGTACCGGTGCAGCCCCGGTTTCCGGTGTTTCAGGCGGAGTTTCCTCACATGCAGCCAGCGCAACCAACACGCCCAGCACAACCAGCTTTTTCATTTTCTGTCCCTTACTGTGAAATCAAATGCTCAATTCCAGTACGATAACACAAAAGGATACGCCCTGCGTCCGGCATCTCAGATGGACAGAGTGTGCTGAACCCGCTAGGACGCAGACGTTTGCCAAAAAGGAGCGCCCCCATGTCCGATGACCGCCTTATCGTAGCCCTCGATGTCCCCAACGCCCTGCAGGGGCTGGCCATGGCTGAACGGCTGGGGGACAGTGTGTCCTTCTACAAGATCGGGCTGGGAATGCTGACCGGAGGCGGGTTGGCGTTGGCCAATGAACTGAAACAGGATCACGGCAAGCGCATTTTTCTGGACATGAAGCTGTTCGACATTGGCAATACGGTTGAAAACGCGGTGCGAGGGCTGGCGCAGTTCGATCTGGATTTCCTGACCGTACATGGCGACCCGCATGTCGTGCGTGCCGCGAAAGAAGGTGCCTCGGGCAAGGATCTGAAGATCCTCGCTGTGACGATCCTGACTTCGCTGAACCGTGATGATCTGGACGCCAGCCTTCTGAAAGACGGCGACGTGCAGGAATTGGTCGTCGAACGTGCCGCCAAGGCACTCGAAGCCGGGGCAGATGGCGTCATCGCCAGCCCGCAAGAGGCCGCCCTGATCCGCGCCCTGCCCCAAGCCGAAGGTCGCCTGATTGTCACTCCCGGTGTACGCCCTGCCGGTGCCGCTCTTGGTGATCAGAAACGCGTGGCGACGCCGGCCAACGCGGTTCAGGATGGCGCGGATCATATCGTCGTTGGCCGCCCGATTTATCAGGCGAAAGACCCAAAAGCCGCTGCCGAGGCCGTTCTGGCAGAGTTAAATTCCTTGAAAATTCACTGACTGGACCAGCCGATTTCGTCCGGTTTGTGCCTCCGGTTTGCCAGATAACAAGTTGACCTTAGGTCAATTTTTCGAAAAACCGCGCCAAATCGTCCCTGTGCCGGAAAACACACATTCAAAAAGTGAGTTTTAGAAAAGCGGTCTTCATCCTATCGAAAACCGAAAAACTTGGCGATTCTTAAGGGGAATTACTCCCCAACGGACCATTTCTTCCTGAGGTTCGTTACTTCCCCCCGCGACGTTGCGGGGGGTTTTCTTTTCATGAATGATCTTTGATCGCTGTTGGGGGATGATATAAAGGACCCCAAGCCAACTGCGGAGCACACGAGGTCGCAGATGCACGGTCTTTGCCGAGATTGCCTGACACCTTTGACGAACGAGCGGCGCTGCCACGCCTGTGGCAGCCCCAGGGTCAAGTCGCACCCCGAGCTGTTTGACCTGTCCATCGCTCATATGGATTGCGATGCTTTCTATGCCTCGGTGGAAAAGCGCGACAATCCCGAGCTTGCGGACAAGCCGGTCATCATAGGTGGCGGGAAGCGGGGCGTAGTGTCGACGGCGTGTTACGTGGCCCGAATACGCGGCGTAAAATCCGCGATGCCCATGTTCAAGGCCCTACAGCTCTGCCCGGAAGCCGTCGTGATCAAACCGCGCATGTCCGTTTACGCTGAAGTGTCGCGCGATATACGTGCTATGATGGATGAGCTGACTCCGGTCGTCGAACCACTCTCTCTGGATGAGGCGTTCATGGATCTTTCCGGCACCGAGCGATTGCACGGGGTACCCCCGGCCGTCATGCTGGCGCGTTTGGTCAAACGCATGAAAGAAGAGTTGGGCGTGACGGGGTCTATCGGGCTGAGCCACAACAAGTTCCTGGCCAAGGTCGCTTCAGATCTCGACAAGCCGCGCGGCTTCTCGGTTATCGGCAAGGCCGAGACGGCAGACTTCCTGAACGACAAACCCGTAAGGCTGATCTGGGGCATTGGCCCAGCAGCACAAGAATCGCTGGACCGGGCAGGGATACGAACGTTCAACGATCTGCTGCGCTGGGATCAGGAGGCACTAACTGCACGCTTCGGCGCAATGGGGTATCGCCTGTGGCATCTGGCCCGCGGGCAGGACAAACGCCGTGTCTCGGCGCATGAGCCGATGAAGTCGATTAGCAATGAGACCACATTTTTCGAAGACACCGCCAACCTCGAGATTTTGGACGGGCATTTGTGGCGCATGGCCCTGAAAGTCTCGGACCGGGCCAAGGCCAAGGACCTGGCGGGGCGAGTTGTCACGCTCAAGCTGAAGAAGGCCAACCACAAGACCCTGACCCGACGCGTGTCCCTTCGGGATGCGACGCAGATTGCCGACCGGATTTATCGCACGGCAAGGGGGCTTTTCGATCAAGTGGGTGATCAGGGACCCTATCGGCTTTTGGGATGTGGCCTGTCTGATCTGTGCTCGGCAGATCAGGCCGACATCTCGGGCGACCTGCTTGATCCCGGCGCCGCCCGCAGATCGCAGGCGGAGCGGGCCACCGATGAGATCAGGCAAAGGTTCGGCTCAGATGCCATTGTGAAAGGCCGCGCGCTGCGCTGAGTTTACTCTGCCGCCAAACGAACCGGTTCCGACCCGATGCTTGCAATTTCGCGCACCACCTGTCGCAAGAGTTTCGAAAACGCCATGAAATCAGCGTTTGGTGCGATCCTCTCTTCGTCCATGTAAAGCGCGCGGTCGATTTCGATCTGAATGGCGTGCTGATGGCGACCCGGACGCCCGTAGGTCTGGGTGACATAGGCCCCGGCAAACGGCGCGTTGCGCGCCACGTTGAGACCTGCCGAGGCAAAGGCCGATTCGACAAGATCCACGATTTCCGAAGACGCGGATGCACCAAACCGATCCCCCAGCACGATCTCGGGCCGTTTGCTGCGGGCCGTGCCGGCCATGGAAACGGCCTCATGCGGCATAGAATGGCAATCGACCAGAATCGCCTGACCAAATTTCTCCTGCGATTCGGCCAGCAGGGATTTCAGCCGAGCGTGATAGGGTCGCCAGTACGTATCGATGCGCAGCCGCGCTTCATCCATGGTCAGCTTTCCGCTGTAGATCGCGCGACCATTGGCCACGACGCGGGGAATCACTCCCAACCCTGAAGCAACGCGGGGATTGTGCCCATGTCTGCGCGCACCGCTGATCAGGGCCGGGTCCAGCTCGTCGAGGCTGCGATTCAAATCCAGATATGCACGCGGCATGGCTGCTTTGATCAAAGGCGCACCGTTTTCCGCCGCAGGCGCAAATAACTGGTCCACGAATGCATCTTCTGATGACCGAATCACATTTTGATTCAACACGGATCGCTTCAGAAAAGCCGCCGGATACTCTCGCCCGCTGTGAGGAGATGAAAAAACCACGCACGAGGTGCGGTTTTCGGGCATGTCCAAGACATAGGCTGCGTTATGCATGATCCCTCCATGTTCGTAATCAACATAGACCGGAAAATAGTTCTTCCAAACCCCTTGAACCCCTGAACGACTCCTTTTATAGACCCCGCTACCGGCGCGGGTATCCGCGCCCCATTTCGTTATGGGGCTGGGCACGCAAAGGGAAAGTGGGCGGTTAGCTCAGCGGTAGAGCACTTCGTTGACATCGAAGGGGTCACAAGTTCGATCCTTGTACCGCCCACCATCGTTTCATTGTTCCGGGTTTCCGGGACACCCGCTAACCCAGGCGCTGGCCACGTCCTTGATGAAGGCGCCGCAGATTGGAGACAGACCCATGAAGGTCAAGAACTCGCTCCGCTCGCTCAAGAACCGGCACCGTGATTGCCGTATTGTGCGTCGCAAAGGCCGCGTCTACGTGATCAACAAGACGCAGCGCAAGTTCAAAGCTCGCCAGGGCTAAGAACTGCACATCACTGTTTTGAAGAACCGCGCTTCCCAGCGCGGTTTTTTTTGTTTTCTGAAACTTTGGGCGTGGCGTGGTACACTTGCTCCGATAATTCGGAGCGCGAAGACCATGCTGGAACACGGCATCGATGTGCTGGTGGGCACGACCAAGGGCGCCTTTATAGTCTCTGGTGCCCAGGGCAGATCAGACTAGAAAGTATCGGGCCCGCATTGCGACGGCTGGCCGATCAACCACGTCATCGGTGATACCGAAACTGGCACTCTTTGGGCCGGAGGCGGCGGCGACTGGCATGGTGCCGGTGTCTGGAGATCTGAAGATGGCGGTGAAACCTGGGAGGTGACGAAACTCACCAACGGTCAAAGGGACGAATGGGCCGCGAACGACCCTGATTTTGCCCAGATGATTGGCTGGACCGGAGAGCCCGCGCCTTTCGCTGACGCGGTTTCGCAAATCTGGTCTCTGCGCCATGAGCACGGAGCGCTATACGCTGGAACCAAACCGGCCCGTCTGCTGGTCAGCAATGACGATGGTCGGACATGGGACACAGTAGAGGGACTGACCAACCATCCTTCAGCACCTGACTGGAATCCTGGCGGCGCGGGTCTGGTTCTGCACACGATCGTGGTGGATCCAAATGATGCCAAAAAGCTTTGGGTTGGCATCTCGGCGGCAGGTGTTTTTGCGTCCGAGGATGGTGGTGCGAGCTGGGAGCGACGCAACAGGTTGTCCAATGCCGAAGCCTGTGCGCACCACGATCATCCTGCGGCCCCCAGAGATGGCGAGACAGGTCATTGCGTCCACAACATGGTTCAAGCCCCGGGAACCACGGATCTGCTGTACCAACAAAACCATCACGGGGTCTGGCGTTCGCCCGACGGAGGACGCAGCTGGGAGGACATCACCGAAGGCCTACCGTCTACCTTTGGGTTTCCGATCCATGTTCACCCGCGCGACCCTGACACGATCTGGACATTGCCTTTGAATGGCGACAGCATCGGGCGCTATCCGCCGGATGCAGCGGCTGCGGTGTGGAAATCCTCCAACGGAGGCGCAACATGGCAAGATCAGCGGCGCGGCCTGCCACAGGAGAGCTGCTATTTCACTGTATTGCGCCAGGCCATGGCCGGAGACCGCCGAGACCCTGCAGGCATCTATTTCGGGACCAACAGCGGATCTGTTTTTGCCAGTGTTGACGAAGGGGATACCTGGGAAGAAGTGGCGCGCCATTTGCCTACGATCCTTGCCGTTGAAGTACTCGATCGCGGGTGATCCACTTGGTTTTGATCCCTCTTATTCAAACAACTCGCTGATAATGGGGTAAATCCCACATCATCCCCTGCGATTATTTGACCAAGTAAATCTGTCGGATTTCCTTGCATCCCGCCGAGAATCGTATAATTGAGAAAATCAGTCGGGTTACAGACCGGCACGAAATTCAATTGTTGGGACACACTATGCTGAAATCCACAACCTGCCTGGCTGCCGCTCTGTCGGCATTGGTCGCGACCTCCGCCACCGCCGAAGGTGAACTGAACCTGTATTCGTCGCGCCACTATGATACTGACGAACGTCTGTACACGGACTTCGAAGACGCCACTGGCATCAAGATCAACCGGATCGAAGGCAAAGCCGACGAGTTGATTGCGCGTATGGAAGCGGAAGGCGCGAACTCTCCTGCAGACGTGATGCTGACAGTCGACACCTCGCGACTGGCGCGCGCCAAGGATGCAGGCATCCTGCAGGCGATCGACAGCGAAATCCTGGAAGACCGTGTTCCCGCCAACCTGCAAGACACAGACAACCAATGGTTCGGCTTCTCACAGCGCGGGCGGATCATCTTTTACAACAAAGAGAACGTCGCCACCCCCCCAGCCACTTATGCCGATCTGGCAAAGCCAGAATACAAAGGTCTGGTCTGCATCCGGTCGTCGACCAATGTTTACAACCAGACCCTGCTGGCTTCGATCATAACCCACGAAGGCGTAGACGCGGCCAAGTCCTGGGCAGAAGGCATTGTTGCCAACATGGCGCGTGATCCGCAGGGCGGTGACACCGACCAACTGCGCGGCATCGTTTCTGGTGAATGCGATATCGCCGTGTCGAACACGTATTACTTTGCGCGTTCAATCCGCAAAGACGTCAAAGGTCTTTCGGCTGATCGCGACATGATCAGCTGGGTTTTCCCAAACCAGGACAGCTATGGCGCGCATATGAACCTATCGGGCGGCGGTGTTGCGGCGCACGCACCAAACAAGGAAAACGCGATCCTGTTCCTCGAATATCTGGCGAGCGATAAGGCGCAACAATACTTCTCGTCGGGCAACGACGAATACCCAGCCGTTCCAAGCGTAGAACTGGCCGAGTCGGTTGCCACACTGGGTGAGTTCAAGGCTGACGGAGTGAACCTGTCCGAAGTTGCCAAGAACATTCCCGAAGCACAGAAGATCTTTAACGAGGTTGGCTGGAAGTAATCTTCCAAATCGCTGACGGCTTTAAAGGGTGCGGAGTTTTCGCACCCTTTTTTTTGTTTGCATTTTGTTTTATTCAAAGTATTTTTCTCTTATATGAGAATTTTTCTGCCATGTGCTCTATGCTTGATACCCTTTCAAACCGCCTTGCCAATCGACTGAATGAGCTGCGTCGCGGGCGCGGGTGGTCTCTGGACCAGCTATCTGAGCACAGCGGCATCAGCCGTGCCACTCTGTCACGTATGGAGAAGGGCGATGTCAGCCCAACGGCAGAAAACCTTGGTCGTCTCTGTGCTGCGTATGACCTGCCAATGTCACGACTGCTCATGATGGTCGAGGACAGTTTTGATCCCAAGATCCCGCTTGAACGTCAGACCGAATGGAGCGATCCCGAAACAGGCTACACCCGCCGCGCGGTTTCACCCCCCGCCAATGGTCTGAACGCCGAGGTCGTTGAAGGTCATCTTCCTCGGAACACGGTCATTACCTATGATACGCCTCCCAAATCGGGGCAAGAGCATCACCTGATACTGATAGATGGAGCTCTTACGCTGACCGTCGATGGAACGCCGCACAGCCTGAGCGCAGGGGATTGTCTACGCTATCACTTGTCTGGCCCGACCCGGTTCGAAACAGGCGCTGCACGGGGTGCCCGATATCTTCTGGTGCTGGTATGATCACACGTCTGACCGGTTCCGATTTTGAGGCAGCACTGGATGATCTGACCGATGTTTTGCACGCCTGTGTCCATGATGGGGCCAGTATTGGCTTTATCCTGCCATTTACTCTGGAAGACGCGCGGTCCTATTGGCAGCTGAACGTGCAGCCCGGTTTAACCGCGGGTGCATTGGACGTCTTTGCAGCGTATGATGGCCCACGCGTTTTAGGCACCGCGCAGTTGATCCCGGCCACGATGCCCAACCAACCCCATCGCGCCGATGTGGCAAAGCTTTTGGTTCACCCAAACGCCCGGCGTCGTGGATATGGCCGTGCTTTGATGGAGGTATTGTTTCAACGCGCCCGCGACTTGCACCGCACGATGCTGGTATTGGACACGCGCAGCACCGATCCCTCCCGGCTGCTGTATCAAAGCCTCGGGTTTCAGATTGCAGGGGAAGTACCGAATTATTGCCGCAACCCGTTCGAACCCAGGTTGGAGCCTACAACTTACATGTACAAAGACCTGTCCGCCTGAAGGTGGGCGGCGCGATTACTCTGCTGCAGTGACCTTTTCGGGAAACTTGTTTGGCAGCAACCCCAAACCACGCGCGTGCCGAATATCAGCCAGAAGGTCACGCTCGGCCGCTTCAAACAGATCCTCAGGGTCATCCAGAACGAAATACCCCATCTGGTGCATGTCGATCCGGTACGGCGTGCGCAGGATGGTCAGGATGTCAAACGGGTCCCGGTCGGGGATGTCGCTGCTCACGGCATAAACCAGCTCGGTCGGCGAAGACGCCAGTCCCGATCCCAACGCTTTGATCTGGCCGTCCTGCCGGCGCAAACCGAACTCGATGGAAAACCAGTACAGCCTGATCAGCCACGCATAATCCGCATCCGTCGCCTGCTGACCTGCCCGCCCGATGGCATGGCTGAACGCGGCAAAGCGCGGGTCGCTCAGCAAAGGGGTGTGTCCGAAGATCTCATGAAAGATATCCGGCTCTTCAATATAGTCGAAATCCTCACGTGACCGGATAAAGGACGCTGCGGGAAAGACGCGATCCGCCAGCATACCAAAAAACGTCTTGAATCCGATCAGGGCCGGAACCGGCTGTACCCGCCACCCCGTCAAGTCCAACAGCCGATCCGAGATGTCCGCGCAGGACGGTACCTTGGTCTTCGGCAAATCCAGCCGGGCAAGACCGTCCAGATATTCGCGCGCCATATAACGCTGCACATTCTCCTGTTGCGCTGCATACAGATCCGTCCAGACAGCGTTTTCTTCATCTGTATAGGCAATGTGGCCACGCGCGTCGGCGATCTTGGCGACGTATTTGGTCGATTTAGGCATCCGTATCCTCCTGCTTGGAAACAGGATACCGCGCCAAGCCCGGCAGATTTGTTTTGATAAATGGTAATTCTGCACTAAAATGAACGAAATAATTCACCTTCTCTCAATCGGTGCAACAAATGCTCCATCCTGCCGACATCGATATCCTGCGAGAGCTTCAGATCAGTGGACGTCTGTCGATGCAGGAGCTGGCAGATCGGACCGGGTTGTCGGCCTCGCAATGCTGGCGACGTGTACGCGATCTTGAAGCAAGCGGAGTGGTTACAGGATATCGCGCGCAAGTCCCCGCCAAGGCGGTTGGCCTGAATGCCATCGCCTATGTTCATGTTGCACTCAAGGACCATCAGGAAAAAAGCATCGCCGATTTCCTCCGTCTGGTCGAAACTGAACCGCAGATCGTCGAATGTGCCTCGATCACCGGGGATCATGATTTCATTCTGAAAGTCTATGCCAAGACGCCCGAGGATCTGGAGATTTTCATAATGCAGCGCCTGTTGAAATCCGGCCTTGTCCGCGACACCCGCAGCAACTTCGTTCTACGGCAAACCAAGACCCGCGGACCATTGCCCATCCTTTAACGGTGTACGGTTGTGCGCGTTTTTGATTGTGTCCCACCCGGTAGAAAAGCGAACCTCAGTTTAAGCAAAACCACGAGGCGGATACCCTTGTGAAATCTAAGATCAGTCTCAAGAAACTGCAGGCTCTGGAAGTGGTAACTCGGCTTGGTAGCTTCACTCTGGCCGCAAAAGATCTGGGTGTCTGTCAGCCAACCGTTTCCAATTTGGTCGTCTCGCTCGAGCAACAGTATCAATGTCGTCTGCTTGATCGATCAGGGACCACAGTCACGCCAACGCCGCTACTCAACACGATCAGAACCGCGACGAGATCAACGTGATCGATTATCTGGGTCAAGGTAAACCGACGCAGGGTGTTCCGGAGGAGCCCAAGACTGTTTCGTTCATCTCGGACGACGTACTGGCCCGCGACATCGCATAGGCCCCGACCAAAAAACTGTTCTTCGCACCCAAGCATCCGTATACACATGCCCTGCTCAGCGCGATTCCAACTGCTGACCCGGATGCAGTGTTCGATCCGATCCGGTTGCAGGGTGAGATTCCAAATCCGCTGGCTGCCCCTTCCGGATGCCGGTTCCATACACGCTGCCCGTTTGCAAAAGAACGATGCAGTTCGGAACAGCCCGAATGGCGTGAGCTTGATCCAGAGCATTTTGTAGCGTGCCACTATGCCGACGCGTTCGACTTCAGTCGGAAACGCAACAGCTGACCCAACAGCGCTTAAGCTTTGTTCACAAACGAAAAACCCGGCCACCTGAGGGGCCGGGTTTTCTGTTTTTCCAATCTAAGACTGGCTTCAGAAGTGAGCTGACTTCGTGCCCGCCGGTTTTTCCATCGGCGGCGCGAACTTAGTCAGATCGATGCCTTCAACAGCGGTCTTGTATTCGTCGATATTGGGCGTCCGACCCAAGATGGCCGACAACACCACAACCGGGGTCGAAGCCAGCAGGCTTTCGCCTTTCTTGTCGGGCGCATCTGCCACGACGCGGCCCTGGAACAGACGGGTCGAGGTGGCAAGAACCGTGTCACCCTTGGCGGCTTTCTCCTGGTTGCCCATGCAGAGGTTACAGCCCGGACGTTCGAGGTACAGAATGTTCTCGTACTCGGTACGTGCTTGCTGTTTCGGGAACAGGTCGTCGAATTCGAAGCCCGAGTATTTCTCGAGCACTTCCCAGTCGCCCTCTTCCTTCAATTCGTCGATGATGTTGTAGGTCGGGGCCGCGACCACCAGCGGTGCCTTGAATTCGACTTTACCGGCTTCCTTCTCAAGGTTCTTCAACATCTGGGCGACGATCTTGATGTCGCCCTTGTGCACCATGCACGACCCAACAAAGCCCAGATCCACATGCTTTTCAGCATTGTAGTACGAGATCGGGCGGATCGTATCGTGAGTGTAACGCTTGGAGACATCGGAGTTGTTGACATCCGGGTCGGCGATCATCGGCTCTACGATTTGATCCAGATCGACAACAACCTCAGCGAAATACTTCGCGTTGTCATCGGGTTGCAGAGCAGGTTTTTCACCCGATTTGATCCCGGCGATGCGCGCATCCGCGATATCGATCAGCTTTTGCAGCATACCGTTTTCATGCTCCATGCCCTTGTCGATCATGATCTGGATACGCGACTTGGCCAGCTCCAGCGAGCCGATCAAAGTCTCATCATTCGAAATACAGACCGAGGCCTTGGCTTTCATCTCGGCAGTCCAGTCGGTGAAGGTGAAAGCCTGGTCCGCCAACAGCGTCCCGATATGCACTTCGATCACACGGCCCTGGAAGACGTTGTCGCCATGCTGTTCCAGCATCTGCGCTTGTGTTGCGTGCACCACATCGCGGAAATCCATATGATCCGCCATTTTGCCTTTGAAGGTTACTTTGACCGATTCCGGGATCGGCATCGAGGCTTCGCCGGTCGCGAGCGCCAATGCCACGGTCCCCGAGTCCGCACCAAAGGCCACGCCCTTGGACATACGGGTGTGGCTATCGCCACCGATGATGACAGACCAGTCATCCACGGTGATGTCGTTCAGCACCTTGTGGATCACGTCAGTCATCGAATGATAGACGCCTTTCGGGTCACGCCCCGTGACAAGGCCGAAGTCATTCATGAATTTCATCAGGCGCGGCGTATTGGCCTGCGCTTTCGCATCCCAGACTGACGCAGTGTGACAGCCCGACTGATAAGCTCCATCAACGATCGGGGACACGACGGTGGCGGCCATCGCCTCAAGTTCTTGCATGGTCATCAGGCCGGTGGTGTCCTGCGACCCCACGATGTTGACCTTTACGCGCACGTCCGAACCTGCGTGCAGGGTCTTGCCCGGCGTTGTGCCCACGGCGTTCTTGTTGAAAATCTTCTCGACCGCGGACAAACCCTGGCCGTCGTGGCTGATTTCTTTGGATGGTGCAAAAACCAGCGGCGCTTCGACGCCCAGTGTTTCGGCCGCTAATGTCTGCAGCTTCTTGCCAAAGACGATGGCGTAAGAACCACCAGCCTTCATGAATTCCACTTTTTGGGGAGTGAAAGACGAGGACACGTCGACCAGTTCGTCGCCATCTTCGCTCAGCAGTTTTTGGTCTTTGGTGTTGATCTTTATAACCGTACCTGTGGCGACCGAATACTTCTCTTCAAGGATCGGGTTGCCGTCGTTGTTCAGGATCGCGTTGCCGTCTTCGTCCACCTTCTTGACCCAGTTTTTCAGGTCAAGACCGATGCCACCGGTTACACCAACGGTGGTCAGGAAGATTGGCGAGATGCCGTTCGTGCCCGCGACGATTGGGGCGAAGTTGACAAACGGCACATAGGGGCTGGCCTGTTTACCGGTCCAAAGCGCCACGTTGTTCACGCCGGACATACGCGACGAGCCCACGCCCATGGTCCCCTTTTCAGCGATCAGCATGACGCGTTTACCAGGGTGCTGAAGCTTCAGATCCTGGATTTCCTGCTGCGCTTTCTCTGAGATCAGGCATTTGCCGTGCAGTTCGCGATCAGCACGCGAGTGCGCCTGGTTGCCCGGCGACAGCAGGTCAGTGGAAATGTCGCCTTCGGCAGCAACATATGTGACGATTTCGATTTCCTCGTCGATGTCGGGCAGCTTGGTGAAAAATTCGGCCTTGGCATAGCTTTCCAGGATGTCCCGCGCGATTGTGTTTCCTGCCTCAAGCGCGGCCTTCAGACGGTCGGTATCAGCATCATAGAGGAAGACCTGCGTTTTCAGCACCTCGGCTGCTTTGCCAGCAATTGCAGCGTCATCACCCAGAGCAAGATCCAGAAGAACCTCGACCGAGGGACCACCTTTCATATGCGACAGCAATTCGAACGCAAAGTCCTGCGAGATTTCTTCGACGTCCGCTTCGCCCAGAATGATCTCTTTCAGAAAGCGGGCTTTTTCACCGGCGGCGCTGGTTGTACCGGGTAGCGTGTTGTAGATGAAGAAGTTCAGCGAATCCGCGCGGTGTGCGTTTTGGGGATCGCGAATCTGATCAATGACCTCTTTCGCCAAGGCTCCATCGTCGATGGGTTTAGGGTTCAGGCCCTGCTCTTTGCGAGACTCGATTTCGTTCAGATATTCAGTATAGAGGCTCATGACGTGTCCGACCATTTAGCTGGGTGTACCGGTGGTGATAAGACCGGCAGTTTCTATTTGTATGCGGCGGTATACTAAAAGTACAACTCATGCAAGTCTCCCACCTGCGACCCGGTGTCCTGAGCCGATTTCAAACCTGCCCAGATCCCGGTGGATCTGGCCGGTACGGGACCAGGAAAAAGTGGTCTGCTAAGTCGGATCGTCCCCAAAGGCTGAAATCAACGCCTGCGCCAACGGCAAAGAGGAGTAGCCCAACCGAGATGGGGTTAACCCCATCCGAAGAACGACCATATCATGAGACGGGAAAACACCGATGAACTGACCATCGTGCCCCTGCAGCCAATACGCGTCTTCAAAGGGCGGGAAATCTCCCGGAGGCTCAAGCCAAAGATGCCCCATGGCATAGCGCCCGTCCGATGCAGCAACCGGCTCGACCTTCCAGTCCACAAACCCTTCGGGCAAGATCCGGGCATCGTCCCAAACCCCCTTTTGCAACAAAAGCTGACCAAACCTGGCCCAGTCACGGGCTGTTGCATACAAATAGCTGGACCCGATGAACGTGTCGTTGACATCCGTTTCAAGGATCGCCGAGGTCATACCCAGTGGCTCAAACAACGCGGTCTGCGGATATACCAGCCCACCATCAGGCAAGTGGTCCTGCCACACCCGCGACAGAATTGTGGTTGTCCCCGAGGAGTAATTGAAATCCGTACCCGCTTTGGCTTCGGGCGCCCGATCCGCTGCAAAGCCAGCCATATCATTGCTGAGATACAGCATCCGCGTCACGTCCGAGACATCGCCATATTCCTCATCCCATTGCAATCCGCTGGTCATCGACAACATATCGGCCACGGTAATGTCCCGGCGGGTGTCCTCGGCCCAATCCGGAAAGCTGTCGACCAGGTTATCCGATAGGTTCATCCGACCGGCTTCAATCAATGTACCGATCAGCCCAGCCGTGACTGTCTTGGTCATAGACCAACCCAGCAAAGGCGTTTGCGCGTCGAACCCGTCGGCATAATTTTCTGCAACAATGCGCCCGTTTCGAACCACGACTACGGCGCGGTAACCTTCGCCCAGCAAACTCTTGTCGGACATGACGGTCTGAATCTGTTGGTCCTGTGACAGGGCAACGTCGTTGCCTTCTGGCCAAAGGCCCACAGCTGAACGGGTGGGCGCAACAAGCGACTGATCACTCAAGGCCGCATCATGAACATTCGTGCAGCCCAGCCCTTCGCGGAACTGCGATGTCGCGGGGGCAAAGAACCGAAACAGCCGCGCCTGAACTGTTTGCGCTTCTCGGTCAACGTCGATCGAGACCTGTTTGAGCAACGGATGCCCCGGGGCTTGCACATCCACCGACAGCACCTCTTGTGGATCGCGCCCGGCAATAAAGACGTTCGAACAAACGATTTTTGCAGAGTAATTCGTGCCGACCTTCAACAGGTCAGGTGGCGCAATCAGAAGGTAGCCGACCAGCCCCAGACCGCCCAGAACAACCAGCCCGGCAATTACTTTCAATAGTTTTCCAAACATCCGCAAGAACTGCCTTTGCTGCTGTCTTTTCAAAAAACGTTAGATGCAATCGGGCCGGTTTTTCTACACTTCCGTTTACTCCGTCACAACTGGATCCATGGACGTCCGCTAGGACAATGCTTTGACGCCCAAAGTCAACGACCGTCCAGCCTTGGTTTAGCAAGGAGTGCGCCTTTTCACTAACCCAAAAGTGCGACATGAATCCGCCAGTGCCGCTGTAAAGAGAAGTGGCGCTCGAACACGCAAAACCAGACTCATTCAGAACCCAGTCGCGTTGTAGATCTCCGTCGAGATCCACCCTTTCAACCGCGCCCCAATCTAAGTCAAACTGACCGTTGTTGAACTCTGCGCAGGCCTGCGCCGCCAGATCAACCTTTGCCCGCAACCCGGTGGGAAGTTGCGAAACGTCAGCCGCGAAAGCTGGTGAATTCCAAATTAGAACCGATACAAGCACAATCCCGGAAACCAAACCTTTCAACTGGCGCACTATTTTGGAAGCCGGTTGGAAGGCGGCATCAATTGCATTGATCATACCTGTAGTCCCCGTACTCCAGCCAGTTCGCCGAGCCTTCGCTAAAAATCAGAAACTCGGACCTGTCTTCCCCAAGCAGCGCGACGACAAATCCGGCCGGCGGCTCATAGTTTCCAAAGTAACTGTAGGCCGTCATGGCTCTGATCGACTCGCCGTTGACCGTTACTCGTGCGTCCCACTCTCCCTCCGGATTGTCCAAAATTACGGGTTCGATCACGCGCTCAATCGCTCCGCCACCACAATAGACGATGCCTTCGGGTGCTTCGTAAGAAGCCCCCAGACTAGGATCTGAATCGCACGCGGAACGAAGGGACCGAATTGCCGCGCTGGAACCTTTCAAGTCAAAGATCCCATAGCTGACATCTTGATCAATCATCGACAGATTGACCGCCGCATTGGCCGCAAGCTGGTCCAGTACAAAACCATAGTCCTGCTGACTATCAAAACTGATCTCGACGGGATAATTGTCGACGATCTGCAAGGCAGCGTTTTCAGCGCCAACCTGAAAAGCACCAACCTCGGTTGTGCCGTTCTTCAAAAAACGAATAGACAGCCCCTGCTTGTCCATAATGTCCTGGCTGTCCTCGTATCCAGCCGGAGCAAAGCGGATACGGTTGCACTGAAGCTCCAGCGTCATGTTTCCGGTCTGAATAAATGCATTGGGACTGGAACCGGAACTGAAGGACCACTCCGCCGATGCAGTGGTCGCCATTGCCATCATAAGCGTTCCAATGGAAATCGTCTTGAAACTCATTTTCTCTCTCCATGGTGTTGCGGTTCGCACTTTCATTCAGCAGAGATTCCGGCCGTTGCCCGGGCAACCAGGTCAGGAAACAGGTGCACCGTACTCGTTCGCTCCTTCTACCGAAGGGCGCGTCAGCCACCAGATCATAAGGATGGACAGAACCAATTGAAGAATTGAGACAACAACAATACCGGTTACGCCTAGGACTGCCGCCGGTCCTCGCAATGCTTCGGGGTTTTCTGTCCCTTGCTCCAATACCGAAAAGAACGCTACCCCACCCAGCATAACAAAAAGCGTTATAATGCTGAGCGCCATCGGCAGCAGCAAGTACCAACCAGGTCGTCCCGTATCATGCAGCCGCCGCCAACCGGCGGCCAGCATAGGTATGATAACGGCCAGTTGGAAAACAGAGGACAGAACCCGAGATCCTTGCCCTGTTTCGGGGTCGGTCCCGAATATGATTGTGTCCAGCACAGCTAAAGCGGCACTCACGAGAACCACAAACAAGAAGAACCACCAGTATTCTGAGCGCATGGCCCGACCGGAGAACTGGAAGTATTTCGAGAAACACGTTTTAACTGCTTCACCAAATCCCATCTTTCAATCCCTTTATTGTTTCTGTGCGGCCTCAAATCGCTTCGCCGCTCAGGGGAACACACTCGCAGCTCCCACTTACTTTTTGTTTGAACGCAGAGGCCTATCGTACGAGAGCGTAGAGAAATTTACGCGCGAAAAAAATATTGATTTATTAAAAATTAGATTCAAACATGCGAATTCGACACAACTTTATTATACCTCCGTTGTTGTCGTTGCTGCTCGCTGTGCCGAGCCCTTCAGACTGCTGGAGTGAGTGCTAGCGGTCGGAAGGCACTTTACAATGATTGAGCGCTGGGAGGACGCGATGCTTAGACTTAACGTACTCGCCCTCTGTCCAGAATTTGCTCTAGCATTTGCTAGTGACGTCATTCGGCCTTCACACGTTATTGTCGGCCCCGATAGTCAACGAAATATCGTCCCGCCGACCAAGCGCCCCGCGGGAAGTTTTGGGAAAGGTAGTCTCAGGATCAAGGTATGTTCAATTGGCTGCACAGACGCGGGAGCTTCAAACAAGCGCATCCAATTTCACTAATTTCAAGGGAACCAGAGGGAGAAGAAAATGTCTAACAAGATGGTGATGATTGCAGGCGCGACATGTTTCGCACTGCTTGCGGCCTGCGACGATACGAGTACATCAAGCGCGTCCGCCGAGCTCACGCCGGCTCAGCAGGCGTGTTTGCGAGATGTAGCTAACACGACGAACAATTCGCAAGTCGTGGTGCTCTCATCCGCGTTTAGCGAGGCGGGAACACAGGTCACAGTCGGCGTTGGCGAGGATCGTGCTCCTTGGAATTGCATTGCTTACAGTGATGGCGCGACAGCTGGTATCGAGTTCCTTGGCGACGAAGGCGCATTGTGACCTGTTTGGTGCGTAGCTGAATACGGCTACGCAGCACTGGCTCACTCTTTGGAAAGCTCGACTTGGCTGGTAGAATGTCCTGCCGTTACGCGAATTGAAAACAGCTTGCGAAATACAGCCACGGCGGCAATCACACGGCCTAGAAACGAGATTGCCGCCAATCTGATTACACCCGGCATGCGCGACCGGTTTCAACAAGAGATTGTCGCGCTAGCACGTAACCGTGTTTGCGTCGAGGTCGCGCGCTCCGGAGGCAAATTTGACTCGCCTCAAACCGAGGTTAAGCTCAAGGCCAACCCAAAGGCCAAGGTTCATGATGAGCTCAGCGAGGGCGAGCAGACCTTTGCGGCACTGGCTTCTTACCTTACAGAATTAGCCAACGCAGCAAGAAACTCAGCACTTGTGTTTGATGGCCCCGTTTCCTCGCTTGATCATCGTTGGCGTACGAAGGTCACTAAACACCTAGAACATCATACAATCTGCGCCCGAGGGCAGCGGCGTTGATCCTTCAGGCAAGGTGGGTGTGTAGTCGAACGTAACAATCTTCGCTCCGCTGTCGAACGCCACGAACAGTTGGTTTGATCCCGGCCTGATAGCGATGCCTTCCGGATCGGTTCCGAACTCCAACAAGCTTTTCTGGGCGAGCAGTTGGCCATCAGCCGTGAACTCATACAGGCTGTTTGACCCTTCCCAGTCATCAACAATCAACATGTGGCCGGTGCGTGGATCAATCGCGATGCCCTGCGCCTCGCTTAACGGAGGAGAGAGTTTCATGGTATCCAACCTCGCCGTGAGGGCACCCTCTGAAGTGAACCAGGACAGTTGTTCGGGGTCGTCTTCTACGGTCACGATCTGCCCCATAGCATTGATCGCGATCCCTTCCGTGTCCGCAAATCCACCTTCCAGTTCAAAGGGCGCTCCTAAAGGCTCTCCGTCCTTGGTAACTCGTTGAAGCCTGCCAAGACCATCTCCCAGCAACAAGTGATCCCCTTCAATAGCAATTGCTTTGATCCGGAAGAGATCGCTGGATATGCGTCTCAACTCATCGCCTTGCAATGTGACAAGAACTGCCTCGGGACCTTCATTCGCGATCCACAACCCACAAAAGGTTGGGTCGTAATCGAGACTTGCGGGTTGATTTAGTTCGTAGCGCCCGGTTTCGCTGAGCTGCAATGCCACGGCCGGGGAAGACACGGTGCAGATCAGCAAGGCTATGGTCCTCGCAAACACTCAGGATGCTCCTAAAATTTGCTTCAGAATGGTGGGCAGTATCGCGACAGGTCAATACAAAGAGTACTTACACTCCTTAAACCAGAGAGCATCACATTATCAGAACAGAGAGACTTAGAACGCGGAAACTGGTTGCGAACGGTGTGGTTCGATGCATTTGGGTTGTGCCGGGTACGTTTGAACTGGGTTTGCGAAAAATTCGCGAACGGACAACATGGCGTTTGTCGGATTTGCGAAATCAACACTAACAAACGAAACAACCTCAAGCTCCTTAGAAGAAACTTGCAATCGTATGCTTGCGCGTAGTCACCTAAGGCATGGGGTTGGAGGAAGCCTATGGCGCAATTGAAGTTCGTGGTTAGTGTTTGTTGTGCGATGTTTCTTGTCGCTTGCGCTCCAAAAACCCGCACATATGAAAAGACGGTATCGGCTGCGCTACCGGTAAATTCGGGCACAGCTTTGGGTCAGGCGGCCAATCGCCTTGGGGACCCCAAAGACGGACGATCAGGCATCAAGCTGATCAGTGATGGAGAAGAAGCGCTCGTTTCACGGCTGCTGATGGCCGCTGCGGCCGAGCAAACGATAGACGCGCAATACTACCTTCTGCACAACGACCCCACGGGTCACCTTTTTGCGGCCAGTCTTTTGCAGGCAGCCGATCGGGGTGTTCGTGTCCGATTGTTGCTGGATGACATGGATACGTCTAGCTATGACGCGATGACGGCCGCATTGGACGATCACAAGAATATTGAAATTAGGCTGTTCAATCCGTTCTGGCGAGATCAGAGCCTTCTGATCGCGGGTCTGACAGATTTCAAACGCATCAATCGCAGAATGCACAACAAGTCCATGACGGCAGACAACGTGTTCACGATTGTCGGTGGGAGAAACATCGGTGCCGAGTATTTTCTGGCGCGGGAAGAAATGAACTACGCTGATCTAGACGTGCTGGCCGCAGGCCCCGTTGTACGCGAGGTGTCACGTAGCTTTGACACTTACTGGAACAGTGAGTTCGCCGTCCCGGCCAACGTGGTCGTTGGAGAACCCGAAGAATTTGACCTTAGCGATGCACGAAGCAGGTTAAATGAACTCGTCGAGGAAGCGAAGCAAACGCAGTACGGCGCAGCCCTCAGAAAGTCAGCAAAAGCGAACTTCGCAGATGGAGCCCTGTCACTGGATTGGCTGCCTGCGAAACTTTATGCTGATCCGCCTTCAAAAGCAGCGGGTCTAGAGAATTCAGACCCCGTTCTGGCATCTCAGTTGCTTCCATATTTTGAGAATGCCAACAGTGAGGTGAATATCGTGTCCGCATATTTCGTGCCGCGCAACAACGGTGTGAAATGGCTGACAGAACTGGAGAACCGCGGGGTCGACGTAATGGTCGTAACCAATTCGCTTGCATCTAACGACGTCGCACCCGTTTACGCGCACTACGCCAAGAAACGCCGAGCACTTCTACGCGGTGGAGTAGAACTCTATGAGCTGCGACCCGATGCCTATCAGGTCCAACGCCGCGGTATTAACTGGGCTCAATCAAGGTCAGGCCTGCACTCCAAAGCATTTGCAGTTGATGACCGGTACTTGTTCGTAGGGTCGTTCAACTGGGACCCACGATCTGTCAACATCAACACCGAGATGGGAATTCTGATTGACTCGCCAGCATTGACTGCACAGACCATGGGTGCCTTGGACGACGCGCTACCCGCATACACATATAACGTGACACTCGAGCAAGCTGGTCAGCTTAAATGGACGACAAGAGATGATGATGGCAACGTCCTTGAATATCAATCCGAACCGACAGGATCAGCCTGGGATCACATAGTTTCCGGTTTCCTAAGTATTTTACCAATTGGGTCCCAGCTTTAGGTTTGTTGGGAAATACTTTGACGGCTTGTCTCCCTACTTGGGGACACGACTAGACTGAAAGGGATTTCGCTCTGAAGCATTTCAGCACCTCGCTTGGGCGACCTTCAGTAGAAAACAATCTCGCTTACATCTAGGCGATTGCAGGCCATGGTGTCGTCTCAAAGTCGGAGCTTGATGTCGGCAACGATGTTCGATCTGGCAGACTTGTTTCTGTATTGTGCGACTTCCTCCCACCGACGAAACCTTTGCAAATGATGTTTCCGCTCAGCCGGATACAACCCCGACGCATAACAGCGCTGGCTGAGCATTTGCGTCGCAAGTTTAGCGCAAGCTGAGCCCAAAGGCGGCGACTCGGACAAGGAAAACCCAACAAAAGCTATCCGCACCATTTCCGCGAAACAGTGCAAACTCGTGATAGTAATCGTACATCTTCTTCAACTAAAACTGGGCGCCTCTCAATCAAGAGTGCATTCTGATTGGAAATATCCAACCCCGATCATAGGGAAGCAGTTCATTCGCGGGCTTGTGATAGCTTCCCGCTTCAAGAATGGATATAGCCGTAACCGCTAGGTGAGCGCGTCCAAAACTGGCGCGCTCACTTTGCTTGGTATTGCCTGTCACCACAGGGTTAAGAGCGATGCATTACTCTGCGGCAACAGCTTCCTCTTCCAGTGCCGGGTAGTCGATGTACCCTTTTTCATTTCCGCCGTAGAGAGTGGCTGGATCGAGCTCATTCAGTGCGGCGTCTTTCTCCAGCCGGTTGACAAGATCCGGGTTGGAAATAAACGGCCGGCCAAAGGCCACCAGATCGACGGCGCCGGTATCAACCGCTTCAATCGCCAAGTCTCGGTCGTAAGCGTTGTTGCCCATTTTCGCACCGTCAAACAATTCATAGAGCGCCTTCAGATCGCCACCTTCCGGAATATCGCGCGGGCCGCCGGTCTGTCCCTCCACAAGATGGAGATAGGCCAGCCCATAGCCATTCAGCAATTTGACCGCATGGGTGAATGTCGCCTGCGGGTCGCTGTCGGAGATGTTGTTGGCGTCCGAGAATGGGCTGAGGCGGACACCAACGCGGTCGGCGCCCCAGACATCGACAACCACGTCCATGACCTCTTTCAGGAACCGTGCTCTATTCTCGACTGGGCCGCCATATTCGTCTTCACGCTTGTTGGATTCGTCCCGCAGGAATTGATCTATAAGGTATCCGTTGGCTGCGTGGACCTCGACACCGTCGAAACCGGCCTCTTTGGCGTTTTCCGCGGCCCTCCGGTAGTCGGCAACGATGCCAGAAATTTCATCGATGGTCAGAGCCCGCGGTTCAGATGTTTCAACAAACTGCTCACCATCAAACGTCTTGGCCTTAGCGCCAATTGCGGATGGTGCAACAGGGGCGCCACCATCGTGCTGCAAACTGGTATGCGAAATCCGGCCCACATGCCAAAGCTGGATTACGATCTTCCCGTCCTTGGCATGGACGGCCTCAGTCACTTTTCTCCAGCCGTCGATCTGTGCTTCGGAATAAATGCCGGGTGTCCAGGCATAGCCTTTTCCTTGGGGCGAGATTTGCGAAGCTTCCGTGATGATCAATCCAGCACCTGCCCGCTGCGCGTAGTACTTGGCCTGCAATTCATGGACGCTGTCATCCTCGGCTCTTGCCCGGTTTCGGGTCAGTGGCGCCATGACAATGCGGTTTTTCAGCTCGATTGCACCAGCTTTGATGCCGGAGAACAGTTTTTCATCAGCCATTGCTGCTTCCTTCTTTGGTAAACTTCGTTCAGATATTATTGGACCAAATGGTCCAATATTAGGGTCACTGTCTCTTGTTTGAGTTTGTGTTAGGTTTCATTTCCTTATGGTGGCGGGGGGCCTTATGGCGAAATCACCAACCGGGCTTGTTTCAGGGTTTGCGATATCTGCTCATCGGGAACGCCCGCCTTACGCAAGGCTAGTGTGCCGATTGCAAGGGACGCAAAGGCGCGTGCCTTGTCGAGTACCTGTCCCGGATCCGAAGGCTCAAGCGCTCTTGCAATAATCTCGTCAATACTCTCCAAATGCTGTCGCCCGAGAGCCGCCACTTCATCATCATGAGGAGCAAGCTCCGTAAGGCAATTGATCAGCATGCAGCCGTCACGACCGCCTTGCGGGTTCGCCAAAGCTTCCATTATCGCACCAACGGGGTCATTTCCGCCCGCATCTGCAACGTCACGCAGATTTTTTAGACCACGCCTTGAATAGTGCCTGAGAGCTTTGTGAAACAAAGCCTGCTTGTTGCCGAACGTTCCATAGAAGCTGGACCGGCTCAAACCCATGGCCTTGGTCAGATCATCCACAGATGCGGTCTCGTAGCCCTTGTGCCAAAAAACGCACAAGGCTTTTTCCAAAGCCTCAGCTTCGTCAAAGGCGCGAGGCCTACCCGGGCCTGCGGGTGGTTTGATGTCGCCAACTGCGTAAGTTTCTTTGCTCATGAGCAAGATGTGGAATGGTCGGTCCAGAAATTCAAGGTGGCGGTAGAGAATTTTTGGAATGGTCAGTTCGTATTGTGACCAGAGAAAAGAATTTAGGTCGGTAGAAATTCAAAACCTCCCCATCCCGCTTGGTGTCACGCAAGTCTTAGGATCGGGACCTTTTGTCTTTTTGCGGGAGTGTCAGAAGAAGAGGATCGTGGTCGTAGCAAAGAGAGTCCAACCTCAGTACTAGTTTCCAACATTGGACAGATTGACTTGTGGCTTTGTCCAATGCTTTGTTGTTGATCCCTCACAAACCAGAGATTGGTTCGGTAGATCCATGGCCAATGCCCTCAGCTTGTGAGGATTACCACCCCAATGAGTAACAAAGCCACGAATTCAGAACTGGTTTTACGAGCATCAGTACGGCGGGCCATTGTAAGCAAACCAACAATAATTTCAGCGCGCTAGGTTAAAAAAGCGAGGTTAGCTGAAGTTAAGTTTGCCCAATGTGAACTTCTTAACTTTGGCTAGAACGATTTTTTGGCAGTATCGTTTCATGAGTTGTTAGTGAGTTCAGTGAGTAAGTAGATGTATTTGCATAATTTCGAGGGGCATTGTTGCGCCGTCAATGACATCCGGATGGATGATTTTGCGCGTGAGTATCCGTTGCTGGACGATGCCGGCGTGCACGCACAATGGCAGAAGGGCTCTTGGCAGATCACGCGGATAGCCGACATCTGGACACGAACCGGGAAGGTACTTTCTTTGCCTTACAAAGGGGCCAACGCCTATCCATCTTTCCAGTTTGCTGAGGATGGAACCCCGCTTCCTTTGATGGAAAAAGTGTTGAAAGCCCTGCCGCGTGAAATGACCCCATGGCAATGCGCGTTCTGGTTAACCTCACCCAAATTGGAACTCGGAGGGGAAAGCCCGGCAAATCGCATTCAGACCGGCGATGACTGCATAGTCGATATCGCAGGCGAAGCTGGTGGTCTGATAGCAGCTTAGTGTTAGCTTTTGGTCACTCATACGTCATACAGCATCTGGCAAATTCGTGTCTCCCCTGCTTTTTCTGCCTCCGGCAAGAATTGCAAGATCAGGGCACTTACTCCAATCGCGGAGGCCCGTGCAGGAAACATGTCCGGGCTCTCTGACATCTCTGACTACAAGGTCCGAGTTTTTGAAGATGAAGCACCGCATCTCGATATCCCTGCCACGGATGTCACAGGCTGGATCAAGGGCCTCACGCGCCGAAACAGCGTTTGGTATCTGGTTCAAAAATCGCCGGGTTGGCAGTTCGGGAGATTGAAGCAACGTCAGACAATGAGCAGGATGTGTCGCCAGTTGACACCCAACAAAACGAGCAATGAGGAGCATCGGTGCTGAGCTCTCGTATTGCTGCGCAGTTGCAAACTACTTGCACGGAAGGACGAGGTTGTTTGCAGAATTAGAGCCTCTCCGGAAGATGCGCTCGCACGCCAGAGAACTGGCTTTCTTAGGGCGATGAAGTATTACGCAAAGTTAGCCAATTGCCCGAGAGCGTCAGATACAAAGGGGAATGTCAGAAGAAGGGCCCCATGAGACGACCGAAGATGGAGCATCGAGATCAATGCCAGCTGATCAGTCGAGACGCGGAATCACATGCGGAGCTGCGGCGCATCTCGCCCGAAGCGCTGGTTGAGGTAGGACAATCGGGATGGATGCAATTACTATTCCTACGCGGGTAATTTCGCTGTCCACGCGCTCGTGCAGGACCCGGTGGCCACCTTCAAATTGCGGACATTAGCATTCGGGCCAAGTCGTCAGGCCTGTCGATCATCACGTAGTGACCGAATGGCACCGAAATCGCCGTCCACCCCGGCTGATGCTGATATCGCTCGAAAAACGGTTGGCCAAGCCCTGGGACCCAGCCGGTGGCATGGATGTAGGTCCGCTTTAACACCTTGGCTCCGCCGCTCACCAGTTGAATCGGTTGCTCAAATGTCTTGAGTGGTTGCGCGACAGTTCGGCGGTCCACCCACGCACGGTCTGCTCCATTCACCGAAAAAGCCTCCGCTGGGCCCGGCGCGACTTTACCATCGACAGCACTATCACGAAGCCCTGCCGCGATATCCGCAGGCAAAACATCCAAGGCCGCCTGCCCATCGCCCGGTACGAGCGCATCGAGGTACACAAGTGAGCGAATGTGGTCGGGCGCTCTATCCGCGACTCCGCTGACAACCATGCCGCCATAGCTATGACCGCACAAAACAATGTCGGAGAGTTCTTCGCACGTGATCACTCCCAGGACATCCTCGATATGCATGGCCAGATCGGTTTCGTCACTCACGAGGTGAGCACGTTCACCCAACCCTGTCAGTGTCGGGGTGAAAACGTCGTGGCCCTCCCTGCGCAGAAGCGCGGCTACGCGCGCCCAGCACCATCCTCCTTGCCACGCTCCATGGACCAAAACAAATGTCGCCATACCCGCCCAACTCCGTCGATACTGTAATGACATTAGATTCAACAGGGCCGCCTCGTCCACATCATCGTTTGGACGTTCAGCGCCGATCCCCTGCATATCCACACGGCTCTCGAACCCTCCAATCAAATGGCCATACTAAAATCATAAATTACAATTTGATTATACATTATGTATGAGTATCCTCCCACATAGAGACAGCATGTAGAGCGAAACCGCAGGAGGTATTGGTGGGTCACGTTAAGTCGTTAGTCGCGATTTCGCTAACTGCATTGGTAACAATATTCCCCATCCCAAGTGTCGCAAACGAGCTATCAGAGCAGATTGCTTCTCTACTCGGTGCCAAGTTGGACGTGAGCAGCACGCTACCTGACAGCAAGAGCTTGGATGCTGAAATCCTAGTGCCGCGTTTTTACGAAGAGAGGGACTTCACTCCTGCGTGGGCACGCGATGTATTGTCGGACGAACTCTTTGATGAGTTGGATAGTGCAATAGAACAGGGTTTCAGACCAGAAGACTTTGACTTAGCGGAGCTTCAAGCCGCATTTAAGGCCGCCCAAAGTGGGGATGTCTCTAATCAAGCATTGTTCGATATTCTGGCAACTGACGCTGCCGTGAAACTGGTTCATCATTTGGTGTTCGGGAAAGTTGACCCAAATGCACTGGACGACGATTGGAACTTCTCAAAACCGGTCATTCAACAAGACCCAGCCGTTGTCCTGAATCAGTTTCTTCAAGGAGAAGGTTTTAGCGCGTTAATCGAACGCATCGATATCGACAATGCGCAGTATACGATGCTTGTCGAAGCACTGAGTAAGTATAGGGCCATTGCTTTGCAGGGCGGTTGGACCAATGTTCCGGATGAAACCGTTCTTAAACCAGAAATGGTAGATCCTGCCGTCGCTAAGCTGCGCGAAAGGCTGGCGGCAGAAGGCTACGTTGAAACAAGCGGTTCTTCTGAAGATGGCGAAAACGGCACAAACCCAGCTTGGGTTTACGACGATAGCTTGGTGAAATTAGTCAAATCTTTTCAGAGTCGGCATGGATTGGAAGCCGATGGGGTCATTGGCGGTAAGACGTTCGCATCACTAAACAAACCGGTGGCAGATCGCATAAACAAGCTGCGTCTCAGCTTGGAACGCGGCCGCTGGCTTATGCGGGAAGTCGACGACGAATTCGTGCTGGTGAACATTGCAGGAGCCCGCACATATTTGGTTACATCGGATGGCACGCTTTGGACCACTAGATCGATCACAGGGTCAGCCTACCGAAAGACCCCTGTGTTCCGAGATGAAATTGAGTACATGGAATTCAACCCCACCTGGACCGTTCCCGCCTCGATTTTTCGTAAAGACAAACTTTCGCGCATCCGCAAGGATCCAGCCTATCTGACACGCAACAACTATGTCGTTCGGAACAAGAATGGCCAGACAATCCCCCCAAACGCTGTAAACTGGGGGGCGAAGAACCCCGGCGTGACCCTGGTTCAGCAACCGGGCCCGGACAATGCGCTGGGTTTGGTTAAGTTCATGTTTCCAAACAAATACGCTGTATACTTGCACGACACAAACGACAGAACCCTTTTTGACCGAAACGAGAGAAATCTCAGTTCCGGCTGCGTTCGCCTTGAGTATCCGTTCGAGTTCGCGAGCCTTCTGATGGAGGGAGAGCCAGATTGGAGCCGACAGAAGATGCAGTCCATTCTGGATAGCGGGAAGACAACGCGCGTTGATCTACCTGAGCCAATGCCAGTTCTTTTGACATACTGGACAGCGTGGGTTGAAGACGGGGTCGTTCATTTCCGCGAGGACCCATACGAGCGGGATGCTCGTATCCTGGCAGCTTTGGACCGATGAGCACGAAATGCACGGCGCGCGGGAACCGAATTATGTGCCCAACTTTTCCAGTAGTTTGGCAAACGCCGAGTTAAAGATAGACAAAACGGCGTAGGCGACGACAGGGGGATGCATGAGGACTTGGCTGTTTAGAACAATTGGGATTGTCTTAATACTTGTGTTTGCAACAATCGCATTTGTTTGGTTGCTACTTGCTGCGCCGCTATTCTCGGGGATGCGACGTGACCTGGTTGAAAAAGTCCTTTCTGAACAAATCGGACAACCGATTGTGGTCAATGACGATGTAAGTATCGCGCTTGGACGCATTACCCACATTTACGTCGGCGGAGTGGTTATCCCGAGCCAAACAATGCCGGAAACATCTCTTGCAGAATTGAACCTGCTGGAACTGGAATTGGATGTTGCTGCTTTGGCCAATCGGCGTCTGCACTTTGACAACCTCGTCGTTGACGGTCTCCAGGCGAATTTCCTTACTGCTGCTGACGGCACTACAAGTTGGCGAAAAGGCCGACCGACGCCAAAAGCTGAACCCGAAAACGCCACGGAAAAGGACAACCAAGAGGCTATAACTGAGACAGGCGGATCCAATGGGAGTGACCCAGAAGGTAGCGGGATCCTCTCATTTCTGAGCGACAAGAATGTAGCTTTCACATCCATTGGGTTGAACATTGATGATCAAACCTCTGGCTTTTCGTTCGTGTTTGACCTCCAGTCTCTCGCTCTGGAACAGGTAGACCAAGGGCAAAGAACAAAGGTCTCGGGGACAGGCTCCGTCAACGGTCAAAGTTTCGAAATCGAGGGTGACTATCCTCATGGCGCATCATTTACGACGCGTGCCAATTTTGGCGAAATGACGGTAAGCTATGACGGTGAACCTTTTTCGGAAAACGAGGGTGGCGGCTATCGTGCCGTTTTGCAAATGGACACTGGTGAGTTCGGTGACTTTCTTGAAGTCATTGGGCTGGAGCGCGTTCTGGAAGGGAATGGCCAGCTGCAAGCAGAGCTTGTTTCTCAGGACGCTCTGAAAATCGAGACTTTCACGACCAGTGTAAACCTTGAGGACGGACAGCGACTTACAGCTGAAGGGTCGATGGAAAACCTCTACACAGCCCAGGGCGTTGATCTGTTATTTGACGCTCGGCTGTATCCTGAGGGGCAGCCGCCGAACGCAGCAAAGAGTTTCCAAGAGCTGAAGTTTACAGCCTTTGAAATGCACATGGTGGGATCACTTTCGTCATTCGAGTTCGAGAAACTTCTGTTCCAAACTAACGCATTTGACCAGGGCCTGGACGTGATCGGGCCAGCCTCTATCGAACGCATTCGCCGAATGCCCGATGGTCGGCTTGCCATGCTGGGCATCGCCTTACAGGCCGGACCCATTGAAGACCCAATTCTAAATGCCAACGGCGAAATTCTCGACCTGCTTCAACTTCAGGACGTGACCTTCGAAGGCACACTCAACGGGCCGGCCAAATTGATTTTGCCAAATATGGATGAAGATTTTGTCGATCAGCTCGGTGGCATAAATGCCGACTTCAGCTTGTCCAATGAAGGAGGGCCTGTTTCGCTCAACAGGTTTAACGCAACCACCTATGGCACAGATCTTTGGGCGCTTGACCTCGCGCTATCGGTCAGCGAATTGAAAGGGCTGTCAGGTCTTGATTTTGACGTGGAACTGGATGTCAGCGACGGAGCCAGTTTTCTGACTGCGCTCAAGTTGCAACCTGTCGAGATTGGCGCACTTGCCGTCGATGCAGAGACGTCGAAGCAGGGCGAGGACTTCACTGCCTCAATTGAGTTTGCAGCCGGTTCGTCACACCTTCTGGCCGCTTTGGATGCAAAATTTCCCGAGGGCGCTTCTGTAGTTCGCGGAAACGTTGCGAGTAAAAGGCTCGATTTAAACGATCTAAAAAACCTGACCGCTACGCTGGACCAGCTTAAAAGCTTGGTAGGCGACGCTTCAAAAGATCCTGAAACCGACGTACAGCCCTTAGTTCTACCGAAAGAAACCAACGTACTGCCCCTGGTTTTACCAAAGGAGAAAGGAAAGCCTGCCGATCTTCTAGATGTGCAGCGCGTACTGAGAGAGGCTGACGTCGAGGTACAGATCGACTTTAAGGAAATTGTTGGCCAACAAGGCGTAACTTCTGTTTCCAGCCAATTGTCTGCAAAAGAAGGGACCGTAGATTTTGGCCCGCTCCAGATGGCATATGGCGGTGGAAACTTCAGCCTACGGGCAGTGATGGATCTGATTGACTCACCTGATTGGCTCTCCGTGTCGGGGTCAACCTCGGGATGGGAATTCGGAGAAATTCTCGATGAACTGGGTATCGGGATAGATGCATATGGGCGTTTGAGTGGTGAGTTCAATGTTTCAGGCAATGCAGCGTCGGGCAAGGCGTTTGTGAATTCCATGCGCGGCAATGCTTCTTTGTCGATGTCACAAGGCTATGTCAGCACCAGCCTTCTGGAGTTGGCAGGGCTTGGTATTTTCCCTTGGCTGTTCTCAGAGGAACTCCGTCAAGGTTACACGGACATAACATGCGTTGTGGCACCAATTAAGATCGAAGTCGGCCGGGTAAGCTCAGATTCTATCGTGGTTGAAACGGGTTCTGTTCAATTGGTGGCCAAAGGCCAAGTGGATTGGGTCAAAGATACTATTGCGATCAGGGCGGAACCACGTCGAGTTGGCAAACCGTTATCCCGTAGCGCGTGGCCGTTTCATGTGACTGGCCAACTTTCGTCACCGAAGTTCAAGTTGGATGTGGGCGGATCCAGAAACAAGGCTCCGGAAGGCGCTGATGCGATGCCAGCAGACAGGCAACCGTGCGTGCCAGATATTAATCAACTTCAATAGTCGGTCACGACCTAGTTCTTGAGTGGTTCCGGCTGTTCTGCTTGACATGCCAAAACGGCCTCGATGGCTTTCGAAGACCCACTCAGATCAAGTTCTACTTCGGTTCCACTTTCACCACTTATCGTGACGCTTTGGCGCTTTCCAAATTCGGTTACAAACGCAGGGTTGTCGAAAAAGGCATACCCCCCGGGGACGCCATTCTTAAAAACACCTACGGCTTCGCCTTCAAACTTTGCGTCACCAAAATCAAAGTTCACGATGCCGGTCGATCCGTCCTCAATCTGAACCCAGGTCGGATTATAAGCGGCGAAGAAGCCGCCAGCCTGATTGGGTGCGACGCCAATCTCAACTGTCATGTCGCCTTCGAAGGGTTTCCACGCGAGGCAGCCATTTCCTTTCTCAGGATCGATTAAAATTGTCCAGTCGCCGGACTCACCCCACCGCTCCATACCAGCGGCAAGAGCGGCACCCGCGAAAAGCACTACTATTACGGTCAGCAACCCTCTGCTCATCTGACACCCCAAAACGCTTTTAAGACTACCTCGTTGATCTTACCCATTGCTCTGGATCAATCAAACTAATCCATCGAACCGCAGTGACGGAGTTAAGTGGGCCCAATGTGGACGTAATATTCTTTTACTCCGCTATTTGAGCAAGCTTTCCATCCCATTCCTCAGTGGGAATCTTAGGACTTGGCGGGTCAGCCATGTAGGACGGTGTCATAATTTGCGTACCGTTCTCGTTGAACACTTCCACGATGTTTTGGTGTAGATCAGACAGAATCTTAGGCAAACTCGATCCCCGAGACGTGTATGCGTTAATTTCGTAATTGATTGCGTAGTCGGCCAACTGTGTCCAAAGCACAAAAGGTTCCGGGCTTTTTCTCAATCCCTGTGTGCGATGAGCCGCCTCTATCAACATTGCTGTAATTTTTTTTGGCGGCTCCTCGTACCCGATCCCGACCGTTGTGTGAACGACAAGGCCTCGACCATCGACTTTTCGCGAATAATTCACGACCTCTGAGTTCAACAACTGGGCATTTGGAATACTGATCATTTCATTTTTGATGGACTTGATAAGTGTTTCCATGAGCTTGATTTCGGTCACGTCCCCTATCTTGTCTCCGACCATTATTCGATCACCAACATTCGTGCTGCGCCGATAGATGACAAACAGACCTGCCATCATGTTTGACACAACCGTGTTGGACCCTAACGAGACCATGATACCGGCAAGAATTGTCAGACCTTGAAACGCCCGGGAACCTGAGCCCGGAATGTATGGGTAAGCGAACACCAGTGCGATCACGATGACCAAAGCCCTGAACAGCATGTTCGTCGGCGCGATCCAATGCGCCTCGAAATCTTTGATTTCGAATGCACCGTTCTCCAGGTTGTCAAAGAACAGATCGAGGCCCCGGATCGCAAATCGACATAAGGTTGCAATAATTACCAGCATGATCAGATTTGGGATGTACCCAACGACAGCCAGCACAACATTTATCAATGGCTCACTGACGTACTTGAGAAGAACTTGAGCGATGGCCTGGGTTTCCGCGAACGACAGCAATACCAAGGACAGGTAGTAGTAGAAAAAGAACAGAAACAGCACCCACATCAAAGCATGAATTGAATAAACGATGATGGATGCAATTGCTCGACTTCGTAAGATCGACTTGGTAGCCTCTTCTACGCTTTCCGCTCTCTTCTCGAGGTTGTTTCTAATGTAGCCTAGAAACTTCTTCCGTTTGGCAAAGAAGAAGTATGACACCAGTGCAAATATTGCTGTCCAAGCTACAGCGGCCAGCGCGCTGTCAACGCGGCCTTCGTTGGATCGCGCTTCCCGGTACTTTAATATGGCATTTTCGATGGCCTCTGCTTGCAGCCCGGCCAGAACTTCAATGTCCATCTGTTCGTGGTCTGCGTCAGCCTGAGTGGTAATAGTGACCATATGGCCGTCGACGCGTACGAGTTGTCCAAATTCAGCCCGAGAGATTTGGATGTCGACCGTTTTGCTCTCTGATTTTTCCGCGACCTGAGCAATTCTTTCTTCAATCTTTGCGGCCCTGTCCGTTGCGGGCAATGCGCTGGATCCGCGGACGACAAAAAGTTCATCCCCATCGACAACAACAGGTGCTATGAATTCGGGATCTTCTCGCTCCTGCTGTGGCAGCAAAACTTCTTCTGACTGGGCCGAGGCTACACTGCAAAAAAGCAGGAAGGACATCATCCAGATTACAAATGCTTTCATGTCTTTGCTCCTTCCACTGGGATCAGGTGAACATCGCGCTGCGGGAACGGTATTGATATCCCCTCTTGGTCAAACCGCTCCTTTGCTTGTCCGGTAAGGTCCCAATAGACAGTCCAATAGTCATCAGACTTGGACCACGGTCGACAAAAGATATTGACTGAATTGTCGCCAAGCTCACCAACAAATATTTCTGGATCAGGCGATTTCAGGCATAATTCGTGCCTTGCGACCAATTCCTTCAGAACATCGATTGCGTGAGCAGCATTGTCTGAATACGCGATCCCAAAAACCAGATCGACGCGACGCTCATCAGATGCGTTGACATTTGTGATTACGTCACCCCAGATCTTACTATTCGGCACAATGATGATCTGGTTGTCGAAGGTTCGGATTTTTGTCGAAACGACCGACATCTCGTCAACAAAACCAGATGACCCGCCAACCTGAATATAGTCCCCGGTATCGAATGGCTTTAAAACCATGATCATCAAACCGCTAGCGAGATTGCCCAGCGTTTCCTGAAGCGCAAAGCCAAGAATGAAAGACAAACCACCAAATATTGCAAACAAAGGAGTGACGTTCACACCAAACAAGGCAAGCACAACCAGAATTCCGAGAATAAAGACCGCCCAAAACACTGCGGTCGCAATGAATTTCTTAAGCATCCGCGAAATTGTAGGTATCTTTTCAAGGCCGCGCTCAGTTAAACGACGCACCATTTTGGCGACAAACATCATGACCCAAACAGCAGCCAAAACACCCAACCCAGCCAATAAAAGACCAGCACCTCCTTCCCAGGAAACCAACCATTGGAGAGCGTTATTAAATAGCGTCTGAAAATCCGTTGTTTTAAGAACGCCAGTTTTGAGCGCTAAGAGATAATCTGTATGCGGTTTCAGATCTTCTTCTGCAGCACCCTTTAGGGCCCATTCATCCAAGACCAGAGTGTAATTATCCAAAATTACGGTGCCGGTATCGTTTATTAAAGACAGTTGTGATCTCAGGTCATCTTCTTGCGCTTCGTTTCCGGCCTGAAGGCTAAGATTGATACGGGCAATTTCTTCAAGTTGGTTGCGGACATGGTCTTGCCAGGTAACAGCAATTTCCGAAAGCTCGTCAGTCGTCAGCGGAACAAGCAGTATCTCCAGGTCGCCAGCGGAAATCGATTTGTCGGCAACCTGAGTTAAGAGATCTTCTTGCTGTACATCAACAGGTTCCTGTTCACTCGCCGCGTTCTGTGCGTACGCTGGAACAGCGTTTGACGTCGATACCGCCGCAGCAAAAAGCAAAATAACCAAACCGTAGATGTATCGCGCCATGAAACTAAAGCTCCCACATAAAGACTGAAGAGATCATAAGGAGACCGAAAAGGTCTGCCACTATGAAAAAGTTGGGGGCGACCCACTCACTTGCCGCCCCCGCCATTCTGGCCAAAATTAAGCCCGAACGGAATTTGTTACCCGGCATGCATCAAAGATTGACCCTCAGTCTTAATCCTAAAACCAGCGGGTCGTTCGAGTTTGATCCGGGATTTTTCAGGTATTGCACGTCTGCCGTCAACGCCAGATTGTCAGCCAGGTCCAGACGGTAGAAAGCTTCAAGTGTCGTTTGATCGGGCAAGCCTGGTGACGTCAGGTCGGCAACAGTGGCCGCAATGCCAAAGAGATCATCATAGGTGCCAGGTCGCCACATCAAGCCTGCGTTGACTGCACGCGTGGCCAGCGCTCCACCACCATTGGACCATCCCAGCCGTCCGAAGATCATCAGTTGGTTGTCGAATGTATGGTTGGCAGAAAGTGTGGCTCCATATGTTTCCGGTACGCCAACTTGTTGGCGCGCATCCGTGTGAAACATCCCCAGATGAACGTTTGTCAGAAATCGTTTTGATTTTTCGGGCGTCCAGCCGATCTCGGCGTATTTGTAAAATTCGCTACCCCCGGAAAACCACTCAATGTCTGTGAGAGACCCATTGGCATCGCTGACCACCCCTAACGCGTAAATCTGATCCGTCAGATAGCCGCCGACGGTAACGCCAAAGCCTGGATCTGGGATTGGCAGTACAGGACTAAACAGGATTGAATAGTTCGAAAAGGTCGTCCTTGGGTTCACGTAACCCAGAATGTCGGAGTAGTCGCCCGGATCGATCCGACCCGCCACCACTCCTCCGCGTCCGTTTGCGAAGGCTTGTTGCCAGTAAGCTACCGACAAGGTAGTGTTTGTGTCCCCAAACGTGACCGCAGTTGCCCCTTGATATCCAATTTGCGCAGGCAGCGCTGAAGGTGCAATGGACTGGCCCAACCGGTGTCGGTTCTCCAGAATAAAGACAAGGCTACCCGGGTTTTCGCCACCCCGGTTTGCCAATTCCCACGTCCCGATCATCCTAAGCTGACCGGATGCAGATTCGTCCTGCCCGGTCAGGCTGTGAGAGCTGCGCTGGTATAGCGCTTGATAGTCAAAGCTGAGCGCCAATCCGGTGTTTTCCCGAAATCGACCCAAATCAGTCTCGGCTGGATCAATGGCACGGTCCAAACCGGGCCATCGTGAGTCTTCAAGTCTGCGCAGCCTGTCTTGCTCCTGCTGTGCGCTGGCTGATCCCGGACCACCCAACGAAA
>NZ_JBXWQF010000028.1:0-40175 GCF_059612245.1 Ruegeria sp. CDSA079
GCTGATCCCTCCCTTTAGGAAGAATTGAATCAGCAACTTACCAACCGATCAAGCCCGAGTTTTTCAACAAAATAGGCCCAAGATTGCCGTTGAAATAAACCGCGGCATCTGTCGCGAACGGCGGACGGCAGACCTTCGCTGCAATTTGATTGATTGACCGAATGCTCCCTCATTGGCCGTCAACATCCAGACACATGTTTCCGCAGCAATCTTGAAAGATAAAACGGGTGTTCACTCCTGACCTGCACCGGTTTGTGATGGCAACTCCCCGAACATGTTGTGGTAGTCTTGAGCGAATTGCCCTAGGTGCCAAAAACCCCAGCGGTTAGCGATGTCGGAAATGCTGTAGTGACTGGTTTTACGGATCAGGTCGGATCGAACCCGATTTAGGCGAACTCGTTGGTAATACTTCTTTGGCCCGACACCAAACTTCTCGAGGAAGGCACGATCCAAAGTGCGCCATGAAACACCGACCTCCCTGCATATTTGGCTGATCGGAACATTTTCGCCAAGGTGGGCTAGCATCAACTCGGTAGTTTTCGAAACGGCCCGAGACCGGATCAAAGGCGTGCTTTTGTCTTCGTGTTGATCGTATGAGTTTGCCGCTAACAGAAGGCCAGCAACAATCTCCTCTTCGATGGCGTCGGTCATCGGCGGTGCGTAACTGCCCGTAAGCCTTTCAGAGAGTTGCCGTATCGCTGCCAGACGTTTGTGCTGTCCAAAAATTGCCGGTTTCGCAGAAGTTCGTAAGCTCTCCGGGATATTCAGGCCCAAGGCGTCAGCCAGGAATTCTACATCGTGCTCTTTGACAGAAACAGTTGTGCCGCAAAAATGTGTGGCGCTTACGCCGTCAAAAGGGTCGGAACTGCCGAAAGACAGCAATTCGGATTCCGATGTCTCCTGACCTTGCCAAACCTGAACATCGTTGCGCCGGATTACTCCAAAGGTAAGCAACCCTTTGGGTGACACGCCGGTTTGGTGTACGGCGCGTGACATTGAAATGTTCAACAGTGTTACAATGCTTCCGGCGCGAAGCGTTACCTTGGTTTCCATTGCACCGGCCTCGATCTGTCGAAAATCAATTTCCCACGGAGAGAAGCCGTTTATGTCGTTTGGCTCCGGCAACGTCATCACCACCAGTGGTTCGGACCTGGGCAGGTTTGGCGAATTTTTGATGTGGTTCATTCCCTGCCTCAGTTAGTTTCCCGGTAATGTTAACCTCCGGATGAATGCTTGAGCAAGTTGACCCGCGTGGAAGGTAGAGAACGCAAACCGGCTACAATGGGGCGCCCGCCGCTCCCAAAGTGCGAACGACGTTCAGAACGCATCGTCACGCTTCTGACGCGGGATGAACGTTCGGAACTGGCCCGGCAGGCTGCCGCTACTTCTCAATCACTGTCTGCATACACCCATCAGCTGATCACTGATGGCCTGAAGAACCAAAAGAATTCAAACAAGGATGCCAAACCATGAAACAAAAACGATCTGTGGGAGTAATTGCGATCCTTACGGCATTCGCAACGAGCGCTCTCGCACAGGAAAACGCAATAGTTCATGACGCTGAATACTACATTCTGGAAGCGCAGAACGGGAAGGTCTGGGCCGTTGAGGACGGCGAACTGGACAAGAAACTGGCGGCCCTGAGAGAGCAATACGGTGCCCCCCCGAATATCGTCCACTACATGTGGGACGACCAGCCACCGATGGCTTTCGGCGATCCGATTTATCAGCAAATACGCGGCTACTCGACACCAAATCTGAACCAGCTTGCCGAAGATGGAATGCAGTTTTCACGCATGTATACCGAGCCGGGCTGCACGCCCAGCCGTGCGGCGGTTCTGACAGGCCAGAACGCTATCCGCACAGGCACCTGGGAAATCGGATTTCCGATTGAGTATACCGGACTGGCGGCGGAAAATGTGACTTTGGCCGAAGTTCTGTCGGCCCAGGGTTATGCAACCGGTTTTTTCGGAAAACAGCATCTGGGAGATATCGAGGAATCCTATCCCATCAACCAAGGTTTTGATGTCGCGTTCTGGGCGCTCTACAATCAAGTCACGAGCCTATATAATGCAACTGGCGAGGGTGCCAACGCGATTGTCGGGATGAAAGAGGAGTTGCTTGCTGACAACCCCTATCAGCGCGACCATAGATTCGTTCTGGACGAAGGTTTTGTCTTTTACATGGAAGGCAAGAAAGGCGAACAAGCCGCCGAATGGCGCAACGGCTCACAAGAAGTACAGGACTACAATGATTTCGACATCGAGAGCCGGAAGCGTGCAATCAACTTCATTCGTCAAAGTGCAGAAGCAGACAAGCCATTCTACGTCGCATGGTGGCCGCTTTGGATGTCCTTCATTCCTAACCCTCAGAAAGTGACCTTGCAGCGCGGCATGGTGGGGGAAAGCTATCATCGCGTAATTGAACCCGACATCGCTCTTTTGCGGGAAACTCTGGCAGAATTAGGAATTGCAGAAAACACACTGATCGTTGCCATGGCCGACAATGGCCCGATGACACACAATCCGCCTGCCGGTGCCGGTCTGGGTGAAGGCCTGTTTCGTGGTGGCAAGGGCGACTTTACTGAAGGTGGTGTCCGGGTTCCCGCAGCAGCACTTTGGCCGGGCGTGATCGAGCCAGGTACTTATGCGGCTGACATGATCCACGAAACCGATTTGTTCACGACATTTGCTAGGCTGGCAGGAGCCACCCAGCATATTCCCACCGACCGCATCATCGACGGCATCGATCAGACGGCGCTGCTGCTCAACGGCGATACCCACGGACGGCGCGATCATGTGTTCATTTACCAGGGGCCTGACCTAGCGGCCACAGTCAAAGACCAGTTCAAAATCCACTGGACATCGGATGATCCGGGGCAGGCCAAGTCCGGCCTGACTGCTGTTTACGATCTATATAACGACCACCGTGAAGCCAATCCAATCGTCGTCGGTGGCTTCCACTTTAAGGAGCCGTTCAAGCGAATGCGCGCCCGACATGAATTGTGGAAACAGAAGTATCCGGACCGCAAACACAACCGCGGACCAGCGTATGCAAACCTGTCCAATGCCCGTCCCGCCACGCTGGCCTTGTCAAACCCGCCAGCAGATTTTGATAGCTTGCCGTTTGACCCGTTGGAATTCATAGAGCATCTAGACCAATTGCCCTACGAATTGGGTGAGCCGGGATACGGCGAATAACAATGCCGGAGAATTGCCGCCCGGCGGTGATTCTCCTATTACTTCACGACAATCAACTGAAACGGTTTGTTTGAAGCACACCTGACCCTGAACCGGTCGTTTGCGGCAAGGGCGGTGATTGACTGGATTGGGCCGACAGCGCTAATTAGGCTTATTACCGCCAATTTCCGCTCTGTCCGCGTGGCAGTCGTTCATGCCGAGTGCGGCGAATGACTGCTCTGAGCCCATTCCGGACAACCTCTTCCTACAACTCGCAGCACAAAAATAAGAGTTAAATGTGTGTGTGTACAACTTTGAGAGCATGCTCAAGTGTTGCTCGTGCAAAGTCAGCGTCTATGTTGCCAACTCCACCGACCGGAGGCATCAACGACGCTTTCCTCACTTCCTTTTCAACTGGAAAAACCCGCCCTTCCATCACGGTTCCCCAGACTTTAACGTCCCTGATTTTCATTGGATCCACCGCAATAGGGTTGTCGTCGAGAATGGTAAAATTTGCGCGTTTCCCCGGTTCGATGCTGCCGATCTCATGTTCAAGTTTCAATGAATAGGCGGCTTCGATCGTGACACCTCGAAGGGCTTCCTCTGCACTGACCCGTTGATCCGGTCCCGCGACACGACCGGAAGCAGTCACCCTGTTTACGGCACACCACATCAGGAAAAGAGGATCGGCTGGTGCCATTGGCATATCAGAATGCAGCGACCAGGAGATCCCTGCCTTCGAAATATCGCCGAGACGAACCATCGCATCCGCTCTTTTCGACCCGAGACCGACAGAAGAATATTGGTCTGAAAGTGCAGTGACGTAGTATGGATTGCCACTGACGATGGCGCCAAGCTCCGAAATTCTCTGCACCTGTTCTTCTGCGCTAACCGCGAAATGAACCAGAACGGTTCGATGGTCATAGCGCGGGTTGCGTCTCAGATTCATTTCGAGTGCGTCAAGAACGCGATCAAGTCCTGCGTCTCCGTTCACGTGCACATGAATTTGGTAACCTGCATCCCAGTAAATGCGGAATGCTCTATCAAACAGGCTCTTGTCCATCATCCATTCGCCCGTGTGGCCATCCAGATATGGATCACGCACTTGCATGAGCAACGAATAGATCGCCCCATCCGCAAACAGCTTGGCTTGCTTGGGCGCAAGACTGGTCATGCCCCCATACCAGCTTTCCAGTTTTTCGGTCTCGGCGATCACCTGAGCATCATCGGAATAGGTGTCGACCAAAGTTTTGGCGTCCGGCATGAAAGACCAACGGAAGGGCATGCCAGGACTGGACATAACTGCGTTGATACCGTCCTGAACAGGTTTGGCCAGAATGCCACCGGGTTCGTTTCCAAACGTAATGCCTTTGGCGTGCATGTAGTCACGCGTCAGCTCCAAACCGGACTGCAACCGCTCCGGGGTTGCAGCAATTGAAGCGATGAAAGGCAGCACCGCAAATAATCCCTGCTCCCAAAATCGTCCCTCCAAAAATTTGGACTGTACCTGCTCCGTAGCTGAAAAACCTTCGACGACGTCCTGCGTGACACCTCCCATTTCCAGTGCGGCACTGTTCAGTATCATCTCATGACACGACCTCGCCCAAACCAGTATCGGTTGTGTCGAACTTATGGCGTCGAGATCCTCCCGCGTAAGCGGACCATAAAAGGCTGGGTGATACCCCCATGAAACGACTGGCTCAGATGGGTCGGTACGTTGCTCCACTGCTTTTGTTAGTCGGTCGGTGAAATCCTTTTTGTCCTTTACCGCAGGGACTGTGCCCGCGGGTAAAACCCAATCTTCGATCGAAAGGATTTCTGAAGACATCGTGAGAGCCGCCAGTAACGGGTGATCGTGCTGGGCGAGAAAACCAGGCACAATGACGTGGTCGGCAAACTTTGTATCTACTTTATAGCGCTGCCCTTTCAGGATGCCTTGAACGTCTTCAAGACTACCGACCAAAAGAATGCGGCCATTTACGACAGCGACGGCTTCAGCTGAGGGCTTTGCCGGATCAAGCGTCATTATTTCTCTGGCAGTGTAAACCGTCACCTCGGGAAGTCGTACGATTGCCGTTCCCAATTCAGAAAGCGAACCGGACTGTCCAAACGCAGTGCTGAGTGGCGTTAAGGCAGTTGCACCGGCAAGCCCTGATCTAAGAAATCTGCGTCGGCTAATCTTAGGCATTTCTGACCTCCTGACGTCTGTTTTTTGCACTATGCCGGAGAAACGCGGCGGCAGCCAAAAGTTTTTCGAATAGGTTTGTATGCTGAAGTTGTTTCTTTGCGAGCGTCCGCTTAGTCCGCATTGCGGATAATGATCGGAATGGATCGGGTGTCTGCGTGGACTTCAAAGCGGTCTTTCGTGCTAAGTGCACCAAATGGCCAAGCAGCTGATGTACTCTCGGCGTAACGAGTTTGTTGCCGCGCGGGGGTGGCCACATCTCACCTGACATAGCAGTCAAAAAGTCCAGATACCACGCGCTTGGTGTGCGCGGGGTATAAACAAAATTGCGCCGCGTCCGGGTGAGGCCGGGGGGTGGGGTGCGACATTCCGACTCGGCAGATGCTTGGCGGGGTCTTTCAGCGGATGCCGAGCAATGCGAAATCCCATAAGGGGGCAGATAAGGGGGCTGAGAGCATTGAGGCGCACCAACTCATTGAGTTTATGAGAAAAGTGGCGGAGACGAAGGGATTCGAACTCTCGAAACGGTTTCCTGCCTACTCCCTCAGCAAGGAATGGGCTGCGAAACCGAATTAAGAATTGCGAGCACCATGATCGCATAGGTGGATATTTAGGTGGACATCATTCGATTTTGATTCGAATTTTACATAAAAATCTAAAGGCTAATTCTAATAAATGGTGCCGGGGGCGGAATCGAACCACCGACACGAGGATTTTCAATCAAGTTCCCAAACGTGATTTCAATGGGTTACAACAAAATTCATCACTTCGTGTATAACTTTTGAAAATCAAAGGGGCGCCCTGAATTCAAGATATTGAAACTATTGCAAAAAACAAAGTGCGCCGACGCTAACCTGGGCGAGCGGACGAAACCAACTCTGTAAGTGACCGCTCCAGCCGGCCTAGAGACAGCAGGAGCGTACGTGACGAGAGGAATGCACGCTCATCAGAAAGGTCAGCAATCACATAGTCAATTTCTCCCGTTTTAATCGAAAGCCAATCCGCATTTGTGAAACCCGTACGCGCGGATTGGTGTGATCACAAATTGGCTGTTCATGTTTAAAAGTCGCCGTTTTAATCATCAAGGAGCTTCAGATGAGACTTGCAGCGTCACAACTGCACGAACCAACGATCCTGCTACAGGGGAACGGCGCCAATATGTATCCCGGTGAAGCCGAAGAACGGGCCCTAGTCTGACTGATCAGTCATAGATTTCTACTGCCCGCGCATCCATCGCATATGAAGTTTCGATATTGGCTTGGCCATCTACATAGTTGAGCGATTGGGATCGACTGAGTGCCCGCATTTCTCCGCTTATCCAGACTGGCTTATATAATTCATCGATTTCGAAGCCTTGTTCGTATCGCACATAGACCATCTGATTGGCTGGAGGTGGTGGTGTGTGGATGCAGGCTCCAACTGTCGGAACCAGAAGGAATTCGAACGCCTTCTGGTCGACAATGTCCAGGGGAAGTAGATAGCCAGGAAGTCGCACGTTCTCCCCCAAAAGATCAAGATTCGGTTCGCGCGAAGCAATCAACCGTTGGTTCATCACAATTTCGCGTTGTTCAAACAACCAATCTGGGTCAAGACCTTGAGACACAAGATCTTCGCGGATCTGGACCGCTTCGGCGCGCTTCTTGTCATCCGCAGTGTCCGCATGCAGAACCTCAATCCGATAAAGCATGGCCAACGCATTGACCTGAGAATATTCCAGGGTGGCAAAAGGATCGTGGTAGGGCCGCTCTTCAGGAAGGAGATCCTGCCAACCTATGTTGCGCGGATCCGCTGCAAGAAGAGGCCCCGCAATCGCAAGGGCGAATAAAATATTCAGAAAATGCGTAATGGTCTTCATTTCAGCGGATCCTTTTATTCAAAGCCGCACCGACAGTCCGTCTGATAGCGTCATACGGTACACCCTTAACGCAGGTATAATACTGGCAAGAAGACCAGAGCAGAAAACGAGGGCTATGAGAAGAACCTCGCGAAAACTCGGCAGGTCAACACCGATGCGAAGCCCAAAATTTGCGGCAAGAATCGGATCTATCACGAGCGTGAGAGCGCTGAGCGCGATTACTCCAAGCACGATGCCGGCCGACAACAATAAAACGGCTTCAAGCAAGATCAGGGAAAAGACGCCAGCTGGTGTTGCGCCCACGGATCGAAGGATCGCAAATTCACACCGCCGGTTGTCGAGTGAAGCAGACAACATGACCACCATGCCGATCATTCCGGCCATTGCCACAGCGCCTGCCATCAGACGCAGTGCAGTCTCGGCCGTACTGGTAATCGACCAAAGCTGCAACAGCGCAACATTAGGAAGAACAGCAGTCAGTGCCTCGTCGCGATGGTCTGCAAGTTGCCGTTGAACTGAAAGCACCGCCGTTTTCTCCTCAAGCCCGGCAAAAATCGCGTTGATGGTCCCCGGTTCATGATCATGGCCACCGTGATCGTGCCCGCCAGAGGTCCTGACAGCTTCCACCTCGTCTTCATGGTCGCTCTCGTGGGTATGACTGTCGTCATGTTCCTGATGCCCTTCTTCGTGCTCGTCAGGCTCGCCGTGCTCCGCATAGTCATCGTCTTGTCCATGGCTGTCGCCGTGATCCACATGCCCGTCCGCAAATTCACTGTCCGCGTGATCTTCATTATGGGAATGCTCGGTGGAATGGATTTCGTGTTCTTCGGTGGCCTCAGGTGCATCGATCAAAACGAATGGGTCCGCAACCTCTGAAGCAGGTTCTTTGTGTAAGGCGTCAAAACCCTCGAGCGAGACAAAAACCATTCTGTCGACGGCCGTCCCGGTATGCCACAGCACGCCGGTCACTGTGAAAGGCGCTTCGTCGTGGACATCAAAGGCGACTTCTCCTGAGCCATGGGCATTCACGATTTCAGTACCTGACGTGTACCCGAAAGCCTGAGCAACTTTTGCTCCAATCACTGCACCATCTGGAGACTTAAACGGAACACCTTCAGCGAATTTCAGTTTCTTGCCGCCACTATGACGAAAGTGATCAAAATATTGCTCGGACGTTCCGATCACGGGATATCCACGATGGTTGTCACCCATCATGATCGGCACTGTCCAGCTTACTTGGGGCAGATCTTCGATCATCTCGTAGCTGTCCCAGCTGATACCGGCGCCTGTTGTGCCGACACCAAAAACCGTTGCCATCAAGATCTGCACATCGTTTCCGCGTGCCGCAATGATCAGGTCGATCCCTGATGCAGATTTAGCAAAACCCGCTCGTGCCTCTGTTCGCAGCCGTTCAACCCCAACAATCAAAGCCACGCTCAAGGCAATGCTAAGAACAGTCAGCGCAGCGATAAAGCGACGATTGAGAAGGCTTTTTAAACTAAGATTGAACATCACGTTTTGCACGCGTTCAGCATCGGCAAGTCAACGCTCCGATCGAAGTGTTTTTCCAGGCTGCGATCATGGCTGACAAATAACAAACTCGCCCCTGATGATTTGCATTCCTTCAACAACAACTGGACAAACGAGCCTTTTGCGTCCTCATCCAAAGCCGAGGTGGGTTCATCCGCCAATACTACTTCAGGCGCCCCTATCAGAGCACGCGCCGCCGCAACGCGTTGTTGCTGCCCAACACTCAGTGCGCTGGCAGGTCGATTGATCAGCTCAGCATCCTCAAGACCCAGCTCACTTAGCAACCGTGTTGCGGTAGCCTTGGGGTCTGGCCCCGATCGATTGCGACGTTGCGCTGAAAACCTGCAGGGCAGCAACGTGTTTTCAAGCGCACTGAGCCAAGGCAAGAGATTAAAGACCTGGAAAACAATCCCCAAATGATCCACGCGAAAACGGTCACGATCACCTCCGGCCAAAGCCCCGACATCCGTGCCTGCAACGCGAACCGCGCTTTGCGGTACATCGATCACGCCAGCAATTGCCGAGAGCAACGTGGTCTTTCCGCTGCCACTGGGGCCTCTCATAAACACGCTTTCCCCGGCCCCAAGATCAAAGTCATCGATTGAGAGCACCGGGTCGGGTTGACCGGGCCACCGAAACACCAAGGATTTGAGTTCGACAGTTTTCATTGATGACACAGATGCTTTGGTCCGGTTTTTCAAAGATAATTGAGCTTCTTGGTGACCCAGAAAAGGATCTCTGCCAAAACCCCAATGGCTCCGGCCTCGTCTGTCTTAACCAAAGCTGTTCCTGACGTTCCAAATTGCAAGGAATTACTGTCTGCATCTGCAGGTAGTTCAACCAATACGATGTAGCTGGATATCCCGGCTAGTTCGCGCAATGAGGGAAGACCTGATCTTAGATCAACAGTACCTTCGACAGTTCCGACCGGAAAATCGGAAATACGGCCGGTAATTTCTCCACCGGGTTCCGTTCTAAATGCAAGCCGGATTTCGTCACCGACCGAAACATTGGCACGACTGGATTGGGGAAGAGTAGCAATTATTGCAAAGTCTCCGGGTTCGACAAAAGTAATTGCCCCTTGTAGCGGAGTGGCGCGGTTACCTGGTCGGAGTGAAACAGCCGTAACAACGCCGTTTCCGGGCGCTTTTACAACCGTTTGTTCTAATTCCCAAAGAGCTTGCGCAAGCGTCTGTTCAGCCTCCACAACACCTGCGTCACGCCCGTCGATCTTCGCGGCGATACGCCGCTCAAGGCTTGTCTTCCGGGCTTCGGCTGCGCGGATATTCGCGGTCAACTGGTCGATGGTTGAGACAGCCTCTTGCAGTTGGAACGTGGTTGATGCCCCACGTTCTTCCAAACGGATGATGTCATCACGACGCTGAATTCCGAAAGTCAGCTGAGCAGTCAGGGAGTCAATCTCGGCCTCGGCAGCTGATAAATCTGATACCAGTTGATCGGCAGATGACTTTGCAGTTTCCAAAACAGCTTCGAGCCGGGAAACCTCGGCTTTGTACACCTCATTATCTATTCGAAACAGAGGCTCGCCTTTTGCGACTTCCTGGTTTGGCTCGACAATGACTTCTGTAACCGTGCCGGCCACATTCGGAGCAATATTCGTTGAAACACCCTGAATGGATACCGGGCCAGTCGGAGTTGTGTGGTTCAGCGCACCGATGACCACCAGAGCGATAACAGCAGCTACACCGTAAACCAGAGTTTTCCAGAACCCATTCCAGGGGAGAAGATGAAACTTGGAAAAGACCAGCCAGACTATTCCAAAGTAGAGGCCAAGTACGATTAACAAGACTTCATTCCTTCGTGATGTTTCCGGAAAGTTCGAACGACCACCCGAACTTACGAGTGATCGCCCTGTTTGTCATGATGACTTAATTGTCACCTTGCTCTTCCAACACTTTGCGGTTGGCTTCACGATGGCGCCACGCCGCGCCCATACTCTCTTTCAGATTTTCGGGAAGCGCTTCCAGAGGAACAACAAGGTCGTCATCAACTGGCCACTCGGTCAGCAGCTCAGGATGATATCCCTCGGGATAGTACAGCTTAGGATCGATCTCCATATCGCGTACGTAGGGTTCCTGAATGTCTTCGCGTCGATGGGGTGGCTTCGGCACGATCAACTGACCATTGCTAAAGTCAAACTGCGGCGCTCGTGAGTTTGGAAAATCAGGCAATATGCCTTCGCGAACCCATATTTGATCTTTGGTGACGTTCACAACGATCCCGTCCGGCGCTCCAAAGTGATAAGGGCCTTTCCAATGCTCGCGGATCTCTGCCACGGTTTCCTCGATCTGATAGGGGTCATAGCTCATGTGAGTGTTCATCAGAAGCCTGGGTTGCACCAAATTGGCAATGTAGCCGGCCGCATAACTGGGCGTGTGATGGGTATCGACGGTATACCGCCCGAGGAATGGCGGTACGCCTTGAACTCCAGAGGAGATTTCGATGATTTCCTGCTGCTGTTCCGTGACGAAGACATCACAGCCTTTGGCGAAAGGAATGTCGATCATGTTGGGTCGACCGTCACCTGTCCAGACAAAGCACATGCCATTCCAGTCCATCCGGTATCCCGACGCACCGTCCTTGGCATGGCTTCTTTGCCAGTGTGTGACTTTGACACCGTCTTCATCATAGATCACGCCGCCATTATCACGGAAATCAAATTCGTTGACTTCGATGTCCCAACCTTTGCCAACGGGAAAGACGCTGAACGCATCCCGGTGCCAGCCGGTCATCATTTTCATGCCTTCTACCATCGTTGCGGTGCCGTACTCCTTGGTGCGGCCGGATGGGCCATGGACCGTCAACTGCTCGTGCCATCCACCGGCCCAGGTTCCAAACATCCACAAGTACGGCAGCCCACCAAAGTGGTCTACGTGCAGGTGCGTGATGAATACATCGGTAATTTCATTCAGTGCATATCCACTGGCAATAATGTTCGCTGGTGAGCCCTCACCAATGTCAAACATGAAAATCTTACCGTTACCCAGCTCAACAAGAATCGCTGTGTTCATTTGCCCAGGGCGAATGAACGGGGCAGATCCCATGAAGATAATTCTCATCTCGTTGGGCTGTACATCTTCGGTGCGTGGGAACCAGTTTGCCGCACTTTTCAACCACGGTTGAGGAGAGATGCCCTCAAAGGTCAGACCCTCTTTCCAACGTCCCATTGGGACGCCGCCAGTCAGTGCAGCCTCAATATCTTCTTGGGATGAGGGCTCCTGTACCGTAGGAGCCTGACCGAACGCACTTGTGGCGAACAATGTCGCCGCGGTGGCGAGTGCGCTGAGTGACTTAATTGACTTCCTCTGTCTGTTTTGCAGCATATTTTCAGTCCTTTGTTCGAGCCTGGGTGAATATGGGAACCACTTCTGAAATGGCTTTCGGGACAATCTCTGAATTGGTGAATCGAGAGAGATGCTCGGCGATTTCCTCGGCCAGCCCGTCTAGGCTTTCGGTGACAGGATCGATCAGACATGGTGACGTCTGCTCATTGACCTTCCGGGCCCTCTCCAACTCGGTTGAGAGCAACTCGAAGTCACCGCAAAGTGCCTCGAATCCACGATGGTTCTTTCGCATGACGCGGATGCTGCTGACTTGGTCCGGGAAAGCGAGCTCTAGTAAACTGATGTCCGTCATTGCCCTGGCGCCTAATCCCTCTCTGGGCGTCAGCCTGAGGGCACAACGCGCAACGCGGAAGGGTTACACCGTGAAATTAGGGTGACATTCAAATATTCATTTGACAGTATGGAGTTGAAAATACAGAGAAACTTGAAGTTTCAGATGCCCGACAGAGAATTGACCCTTGATCCGGAACGTCACGCGACCCGTGTGAAGTACGCGCTAGACCAGGTATTGGCGAGTGACATATTTGGCAAGGCGGAACGCCTTCGGAATTTTCTGAGCTACGTTGTCGAAGAGGCCATTGCAGGTAGGTCCGAGGCTATTCTTGGCAAGACAATCGCTCAGGATGTTTACTTCAAGAGTTTTGCCAGTGATGACGGCCATATCAACGTTGTTCGTGTGGATGCGGGGCGGTTACGGCGGAAACTTGAGCAGTACTATGAAACGGCAGGTGCTGGAGACGATCTGCGCATTCATATTGATAGCGGCGGCTACGCGCCTTGGTTCGAGGACCGCTCTGGTACAATTCAGAGCAATATCGATCATACGCCATTCAGGCCAGGATTACCCTGGCTGATTGGCATCCCTGCTGTCACCATAGCGATCATTGCTCTTGCCTACGTCTTGGGCGGGCGCATGGAACAGGTTGTTGACCTCAACCCAAAGACATCCGCGCGTTCACTTGAGCGACAGGCTCTATCCGCTAAATCACCCGCTGCGGTACAGGCGTCAAACTACTGCGATCAAGCTCGGGGCCTGCTCTTTCCAATCGCAACTATCGATAACCAGATCCTGGCCAGCGACATATTTAGAATGGCAATAAATGAGGCTCCTGATTTTTACTGTGGATATGCCGGATTGGCCCATAGTCTGGGAACCCGGGCCCTTCAAACGCAAAGAGTGGAAGAGCGTGGCGCGCTGATACTGAATGCACGACAAATGGCACAGAAAGCGGTGGACTTTGCACCCTCAAACGGCTGGAGCCAATCCGCGCTGGCATGGGTGTCATATGTCTCTGGCGACTATGACAATGCACTGGAGTTTTCAGCACTCGCACAGTCTCTACGTCCCAAAGATGGAAATGTCCTAGATTTTCGCGGCTTGATACTACTGGTTTTGGGTCGTTTTGAAGAAGCGTATGACGTCAGTGACCCAAGCCATCAGCGAGATATTGGAAGCCATCGGTTTGCACACAGGAACATTCATGCAGTTGCCAGCTTTCACATTGGAGAGTTCAGGGAGGCAATCGCGTCTCTGGAATTTGCGAGTGACAATGGTGACCCTGTCAGCGCTCTCTCTTTGGTTTACTTGGCGGCCGCCTATCAGAGGTTGGGTGAGACAAATGAAGCAGAGGAAACACTGAATCAACTGAAACAGTCCTGGCCTGAGTTCAGGCCAGATTTGGTTCTGGGTGCGTTTTACTCCAGCCCAGATTTGTCGGAAGAAGTGATTTCCGCCTTAACGGATGCGGGATGGCGGTTTTAAGATATACCCTTTCGAGCCATGACTGGAGACAGGCCCACGTACGTAAAGTGTGATTTGCCGCCAACACAAGCGAACATACCTTGGTAGTATTCTTGAACGCCGAAAGCGGTCATCGGAATTTGTTGTAGCGAACGGCAGCTTTGTCCGCTCTTTTCCCATTCACAGGCACCACGGCTGGCGTCAGCTTACAAACAACATCCACATTGCTAATCTCGTTGCCCTTTCATCGAAGAAATCCGACCCCTTCTACGACAAACCAACGTTTGTCGGTGACGGAGGGATGAAGCATGGTCGAGTATGTTGTCTATTGCCGGGTTTCAACCGAACGGCAGGGGCGATCCGACCTTGGGCTTGAAGCGCAGCGGGCGATGGTCGAGCAATTCCTGACACCCGCCGATCAGGTGGTTGCCGAGTTCACAGAAGTCCAATCCGGCAAACGAGATGACCGGGCCGAATTGTGGAACGCCATCATCCTTGTGAAGAAGACCCGCTCGAAACTGTTGATCCCAAAGCTGGACAGATTTTCTCGGAAGGTGTCGTTCATCTCCGGGATCATCGACCAAGGGATTGAGTTGGTCGTCTGCGAACACCCGAACGTCTCAACGTTCTTCCTGCACCTGTTGGCCTGCTTTGGCTCACGGTTGCAGACAACGAGTTTAAGAACTGAGCACGGCGGCTTGGAAGATCACTAAACCTGAAAAAAAGAACACTTCGTTCTCTGGCGAACTGTTCCGATCGTGTGTTCAGATGTGGTTTGGGCTAAACTCGTTTTATGACCATTGAACCCAGACTGGACATTATCGGCGCTGCACTGGCCGACCCCAGCCGCTCACGTATTCTGTGCGAGTTGATGGATGGTCGGGCATTCACAAACAAGGAGTTGGCCTGCGCTGCCAGTGTCAGTCCGCAAACGGCAACCGCACATCTCAAGCAACTTGAGTCAGCTGGCTTAACGTCTTCCTTGCGCAGTGGACGACACGTATATCACCGGATCGCCAACGAAGACGTTGCTGGCGTCCTTGAAAAACTGGCAAGCCTTTCACCAACCGATCACCTCTCCCGGAACCGCAAGACCGCTTGCGACACACTTCTGGCCCGCAGTTGCTACAATCACATAGCTGGTCGGCTCGGCGTTTTGATGACGGATCGCATGATTGCCATTGATGTACTGCTCATAAACGCTGACAGCGTTTCCATTGGCCCATGCTACGATAAGTTCCTGGACAAGATCGGGATTGTGGCTCCGACCACATCAAGCAACAAGCCCGTCGTGAAACTGTGCCTCGATTGGACGGAGCGGCGCCACCACATCTCAGGTCCACTTGCGACCAAGATAATGAATGAAGCCCTTGATGCAGGATGGCTTGAACGACGTATTGGAAGCCGTGCATTGACCATTACCGATAACGGTTTTGGTGCTTTCGAACGTGTTTTCGGCTTGAGCAGAACAGAACTGGAAATCTCAGCCCACGAATGACTGTTCGGTCGGTACCGAACCGTCTTTTACCTCAGATCGAATGAAAGCGGATATCCCGGAAGCATCATAGCCGGAGAATTCCATGACACTGCCCAAGCTTCACAATGATCGATTTATCCCAGAACAAGGACTTAGAGTTTTCGTTCAGGTGCCAGATTCCCATGTGCAAAGGATTATCGATTCTGCTCTGGCCATCGACACCCTGAAATACGGTGATTACGACAGCGTCACATTCAAGACCGCATCCGGAATACAACAATTCAGATCGCTTGGCAGTGGACGAAACACTGCGACCGACAACGCTGTCGAAGTGCCCTGCGTCGAACTTTCGTTCTTTCTTGCCTGCGATGAAGAACAGGCTGTGCAAGCGCTCAAATCAATTTATGAATCCCACCCCTATGAAGAGCCTGTTGTTTTTGTGGAACCGTGTCTGAGGGCAATGCACATCAGGGGAATGGACGAAGACAATCCCAACAGGTTTTGGAACGGGCAATCCGAAGAGTGGGTTCCGAAGGAACACCGATAGCCTAGACGAGTACGAGGCTGCGATAAAATGAAGCCAAAGCTGGGCAACACACCGCCCAGCTTCACTCCCTGTGCTGCAAGTTCTCGATGAGTTCGTTGGTCGGGGCCATGTTCTTCAGATAGAACCGCTCCAACTGATCCACGGAGGTTCCAGCATTTGTGGCAAGCGTGTGTAGGTTCACCTTACCATTCGATCCTCTGAGCCGTGCTTGGATCGCATAGTGCCTCAGAGAGTACGGCGACAGCTTACGGTCCTCATCCAACAGGTCAGCCTTCTCCAAGATGTGTTTGAAGATACGTCTGGCCGTACTGATGGCCGTTCGACGATTTGGATATTCCGGCATCCAGACATAGGCATTCTTGTCGGGACCGCTTTCTTCAAATGGATTTATGGTGCCTTGGTACATAGGTACAGCTATCGGCATAGTGACACTTTTCCGGCCACCTGTCTTGCCGCTCCGTACATTCAGTTCCAAATGCGCAGGATCACCCTTATTCTGAATGTCCTTGTGCTTTAGGCCGAATAGCTCTCCCTCGGTCGGACGCAGAAAGGTGTGAACCACAAAACTGAACATCTTGGTATGGTGGCCTGTGATCTGAACACCACGAACTTTTTCTCTTTTCTTTACACATTGGTTGGCTGCTCTAATGAACCGTTCGTATTCATCGTCGGTGAAAGCATGTCGAGGTGAATCAACGGTTTTCTGCTTCGGCGTCACCGGCAGCACATCCAGCAGACCGTCTTCCACAGCCAGCGTCAAAACCTTACGAATGATGAAGACGTGCTTCGACTTGGTTGAATCCGCCAAGCGCTTTGGCCGGTTCTCGTCGAGATGAATCAGATAGTCCCGAACCATCCCCGTGTTGATCTTGGTGACATCGTATTTACCGAAATAGCAGATCAGACCATCTTTGGATCGGTTCAGCAGCTTGTTGTCGCCATCCGACCATTTGGACTTTCCTTTCTGCACTCCCATCAGCTTTTTGGCATAGTGCTCAAAGCTGGTGGCTTTCTTCTTGGCGTGGTCGCTGTTGGCTTTGCTGCGGTAGGTGTCGGCAAACTCATAAGCCACTTCAATGGCTTCCAGCCGTGATTCTTCCTTGGATGACCGATGCACGTATTTGCCTGCTATCTGGTCTCTGTATCGAATAAACCAATAGGGGCTGCGGCCTGTCCGATAGATCGCCAGACCTTTACGGAGGTGTTTCAGCTTGGAGATTTGGTTTTTTGAATCTTTGGCCAAGGTCAGCCCGCCAGAGGAGTGTATAACTGTGTATAACTTTTACGGCTGAAATTCTGAACGCTCAACATTCAAAATTTAACAACAATATCAGGGATTTAATGGTGCCCGGGGGCGGAATCGAACCACCGACACGAGGATTTTCAATCCACTGCTCTACCCCTGAGCTACCCGGGCACGGGAACGATGTTCATCGTTGGGTGGAGGCCTTCTATGACTTGCTACCGGCAGTGTCCAGAGGCTTTTTGAGATTTTTTCAATGCGGCCGTTTCGGCATGGGATCTTCGGCTTCGACTTCGGCCTCAAGGTCTTCTTCGCGTTGCGACGGGACGGCGTATGAGCCGTTCAGCCACTTGGCCAAGTCAATGTCCGCGCAGCGTTTTGAGCAGAACGGGCGGAACTTCTGCGTCGTCTCTTCCCCGCAGTTCGGACAGTTCATTTCAGGATATCCGCCAGCGGCAAACGACTGCGCTTGCGTTGAAGTTCAAAATGTCCCAGCGGGGTCCAGCCCGCCAGGATCGTCTCGTCCGGATCCGACTTGAAAGCCGCGCGCAGAGCAGATTCAAAGCCACGTCGGTCCTTCTTGGGCATCGGCGCCAGATCCAAGGTGATCTGCCCTGCCAAGCCACGCACACGAAGGGCCAGGGGCAACAGCTTGGCACAAGCAAAATTGGCTTTGGTGCCCGCTGCGAGAGACGTATCCGAACCGGTATTCACGTCCACCGCAACCAAGGCACGCGTGGGTTCGATATAGAGATGCCCACCTCCCGGCAAAGGCTCAGACGTACCGCGCACCAAATCGAGTGCATCCAGTACACCGTGGGTTTCGAAACCTCCGACCTGAGTTACAACTTCAGCCGGGTCTGTCCAGTCCCGCCAGGCCAGGATATGCGGGCCGTCGCCTTCGCTCAGAATCTCTGGCTCGGTGCCGTCGTCAGTCATCACCTGTTCCGCTTGCGCCAACATGGCCGAGATGTCCTCGGCTATGTCATGCGCATCCGCACCCGCGCAGCAAGAGCGAAGGATCAGGCCATAAGGGCTGCCACCCATCTGTTCATGCGCAATTTCGAGCAACTGGTCGCGGATGTCTTCATCCCTAATACTACGCGAAATGTTCAGGCCCGGAGCTTCGGGCGTAACTATAGCGTAGCGGCTTTTGAACAGGATCCGATTGCTCACCGGGATGGCCTTGCCAGGTTCGGCATGGCCACTCACCTGCACCAGCAGCAGGGCACCGGGGGCCAAGCCCTTGACTTGTCGCAGGAAAGCGGGGCCGTCTGGTGTTGTCAGGAACATACCCCCCTGCCCTTTGACCGGGCGGTCCGCGCGGGCGCGATAGATCGTGCCGGGCGTGGGTGCGTCGGCAGCAATCAGGAAGTCGTCAAGCTTGCCGTCGACCATAAGGGCCGCGGCTTCGCGATCCTGGATGTGGTCAAGAACGATGGTGCGACCCTTCATGGTGCCTCGCGATATAGTGGATAGCCGATACCTTGCAGCAAAGCGGCGGTTTCGGACAGGGGCAGTCCGACGATGCCGGTGAACGAGCCCGAAATCCAGGGAATGAACGCGCCGGCGGGGCCCTGGATGGCGTAAGCGCCTGCTTTACCTTTCCAGTCCCCGGTCACCAGATAAGCGTTGATCTCGACATCAGACAGGCGTTTGACCTTAACCTGCGAGACCACGTCGCGTTGTAGTATTTGATCCCCGCGCCGTACGGCGACCGAGGTGATCACCCGGTGGCGACGACCGGACAGAGCGTGCAAAAACTCGGCGGCCTGACCTGCATCTTCGGGCTTGCCCAGAATGCGCCGCCCCAAAGCGACGGTGGTATCTGCGCACAACGTGATGTCATCGTCATCCGCTTGCACTGCCTGTACTTTCTCGCGAGTGATACGGCTGCAATAGGGAACCGGAAGCTCCCCTTTCAGTGGAGTTTCATCGACGTCAGGGGGGTGGATGGCATCGGGCTGCACACCAAGCTGGGCCAACAGGTCCAGCCGTCTCGGGCTGCCCGATCCTAAGATAAACGCCATTGCGGCAGGCGTTACTTGAAGCGGTAGTTGATCCGACCCTTGGTCAGATCATACGGGGTCATTTCGACCTGAACTTTGTCGCCAGCCAGAACACGGATGCGGTTCTTGCGCATCTTGCCTGCCGTATGTGCGATGATCTCATGGCCGTTTTCCAGCTCGACCCGAAACGTCGCATTAGGCAGGAGTTCCTTCACGACACCGGGAAATTCGAGCGTATCTTCCTTGGCCATGTTGTCTCCATCATTACGTTGCACCCGCAGAATCTGCGGTGATGTGCGCTTAAATGAGCCTATTTCGGCCTTATTTCAAGGGCGGAATCACCTAAAGGGCGGATATTGTGACCGATTCGACTCGGGGCCCTTGTTCTTCCCAGTGGGTTCGGTTCAACACGCGGCCATCGGCGCGGACCTCGGCGATGGCTGACAGATCAATCTCGGCATAGGTCCAGCCGGGCTGGTTCAGGGTGCCTTCGGCTAGCACTCCTGTGGCTGGAAAGCCCTTGTCCGGTGGGCCAAAAATGCCACCCGTACCGGTGTTCATGTCCACGGCCTCGGACCAGTCGTTGTTGCCGACCAGCGAAGCCATGACCGTAACACATTGATTTTCAAGTGCTCTTGACATCGCTCCGATACGGACGCGCCAGTAACCAGAAAGAGCTTCGGTGCAGGACGGGACCAGGATCAGATCTGCCTCGCTGAGCGCGCGCCCCAGCAAGGGGAATTCGCTGTCATAACAGATAAGCACCCCGATCCTGCCCAGCGCAGTGTCGAACAGCTTCAGCGGGCCGCCGGGGGCGATATCCCAATCCTCGCGCTCGAACCGGGTCATGATCTGTTTGTCCTGATGGTCGCAGCGCCCGTCCGGCGCATAGAACGCGGCGCGGTTCACCGGACGACCGTGACCCTCCACAACCGGGGCGGACGCGCCCATAATGTAGGTGTTGTATGTTTTGGCGAGGTGGCAGTGCAGGGTTTGCACATCCTCCATACGGTCGGACACAGAATGGATCGAGCGCTCAAGGTCCCCGGCCATCTCGACCCCGTCGAGGGTCGAAAGCTCCATGGCCCCGTATTCGGGAAAGACCAACAATTCGGCGCCCTGCCCTGCGGCTTCGGCAACCCAGCGGTCCAGCTTGTCTTCGTACTGTGCCCAACTGTCGAGCCAGCTGAGATCATAGGCGGCAGTGGCGACTTTCATGGTTTCGCATCCATTGGGACTAGGTCGCCGCGACACTAGTGGAGGACGGCGCGGCATGTACAGGGCATTTGTCTCCGCGCCGTCCATCTGACCCGCACCCGAACGCTGTGGAGGTTTCCCGAGACGCTGGTTCAACGATCAAACGTTAAACTGTCAAAAATCGACTTGTCACCATCCATGTTATAACATTGCATGGACGGCAATTTATAGCCGGAATGCCCGGTGTGATCCGGGTTAACGGCCACTTCTGGATAGCCACACGCCCGGATTGGGTGGCCGAGTTTTCGCTGACAGGTGCCCTGTCTTCGGTTCAACCGCTGGGCACATGGTGGGCCAGCCGCTGCAGGGATTTCAATTCTGGTTGACCGGGCTTGCGCCCGAACAACTTCCAAAGGCCCGCGTGATCTTTCGACCGGATGCGGTGCGTGAGGCCGTATCAGAAATTTGCGAAACGTGGGGCATCTCACGTGGTGAAGAGCGTGATCGGCTGTTGGATGATATCGCGGCTCTGTCCGATATCTTTGCCAGTCTGATGAACGCAAAATGGCTGCGGCTGGACGTCGTGACGGCCAACGCATGCCACCGGTTTCACATTGATGCAGAGACCGCGCGCCTTGTCTGCAACTATCGGGGCACTGGAACGCAATATGGGATCTCGGAGGCTAGGACGGACCCATCGCGCGTTTTCACAACCCCAACCGGCGCGCCGATTTAACTGCGGGGCACGCTCAGGCCTGCCGAACCAGACTCGGGCCTCGTGCACCGCTCGCCGCCAATTGAGGGCACGGGCGAAACTCAGCTGGTGCTTGTTCTGAATCCGATCCTTGACCCCGACACCGAGCTGGACCCGATATTGGAGCACTGATTGAGCGCCCGGGCATTCCTTTTCATGCCCGGGCCCGCTCGGCCCACCCACAGACGGTAACGTGAATTGGCATCTACGGTTGGACATGGTTGAATATGTGCAGGAGGTCCGCGATGCAAAAACAGGAAGAGTTCGAGAAGTTCTACTTCGCCAAGGTTGGGATGGGCGAAGCCTGTGGATGCGCCGAGCGTGTCATTGACGTCTACGAGTTCAACCGCAAAGGCGGTCAGCAATCCAAAACGGCCGTGAAACTGGAAAAACGCAAGCGCCTGTCGCTGCGGGCATGGGCTGTGAAATACGGCTTTCTAAGCCGCAGGCGCGCGCCCTGACCGGGCACAGCGCGCACGTGCTGGCTCCGACGCTTACAGGTCCCTGATCCAGAACTGCAACGGCTTGAGCGTCTCGCCCTCCTCGCCCAAGTCCTTCCATGAAAACTGCGCGATAGCGCCCGGCAAAGGCGCGTAGCCGCGTGCGCGCCAGAAGGCGTCAAGCGGGCGATACTGTTCGGGCCGCATGGGGTGATCGGCTGGACGTTGCACGCTGCAGAAGGCAGATTTGGAGAACCCAAGACGGCGGGCGTGGGCTTCGCGTTCATCGAAGAACTTATGTCCTACACCCTGCCCCCGATACTCCGGCAACAGCACGGACTCTGCGCAATAGAAAATGTCGTTCAGATCAAGGCCTGTCCCCTCGAAGGCCGCCGCGAAATCTTCGGCGTTATCGATCAGGGGAGCGCCGGTTGACGCGCCGATCAGGCGCTCCTTGTCGAAGGCGCCGACCACAATTGCTTTGTCGCTGTCGCGGTAGGATTGCAGGTATTTCCGTTCATACTCTAGATCGCCGTCATAGAGATACGGCCATGCATGAAACACCTTGATCCGCAAGCGGGCGACGTCATCCAGAGCAGATTCCAGCGCCGCTCCGGTCAGGGGGCGGACGGTGGTGACCTCAGCCATTCGAAACCTGTTTGGTCCAGTCTGCCAGGTTGTAGAAGGTGGTGACGCGAGTGATCTTGCCGTCTTTGAGGTCAAAGAACGACCCGGCGGGCAGGCGATAAGTCTGGCCATGCGCGTCAGGCAGGCCTCCGTCAGTTTCCAGATAAGTCCCGTTGACAACAAATTCAGCCGCCGCGCGGGTTCCGCCTTGGGCTTCGAACACAACGATGTCGGTCAGGTTCTCTTTGTAGCAGCGGCTCATATGGGCACAGAACGCAGCGAACTTGTCCTTGCCAGTGCGAATCTGGCCTTCGTTCACGTGATGGGCCACGTCATCAGACAGGCAGGCCAGCATCCCATCAACGTCACCGGCGTTGAAGGCGTCGAAATAGGATTTGACGGTCTGGTTCATGTTATCTCCGTAGGTTCGCCCCAGCGTGCTTTCAGATGCTGAATGATCTGATCGCGGCTTTGTCGATAATGGTGTAACTTCTGTTCGCGGGTCTCACCCATCCCCGTAGGGTCCATTATTGGCCAATAATCGACATCGAGATGAAAAACCCGGGTCAGTTCCAATGCGCGGCGTTGACTGGCGGGCGAAAGCGCCACGACCAGATCAAACGAGCTAAGATCGTCGCCCCATTCCTGCATCTCGTCAAAGGAACGTGAGCGGTGGCGCGACAGTTCGACACCTACCTCATGGCACGCCGCGATACTAAACCCGTCAATTTCCAGGTCGTTATGCACCCCTGCAGACTGCACATAGGTGCCTGTGCCGTAAAACTTCTTCATCAGCCCCTCGGCCATCGGGGACCGAACCGAGTTGTGGTCGCAACAAAACAGGACCGACTGCGGCAGAGGCTTCACGCGTCAGCCTCCAAAATGCAACACGCAGATCAGCGTAAACAGGCGGCGGGCGGTGTCCGTGTCAATGTCAGCCTTCCCTTCCAACCGTTCCTGCAAAACGCGACTGCCTTCGTTGTGGATGCCGCGCCGGGCCATGTCGATGGTTTCGATCTGACTTGGCGGCAGCGACTTCACCGCGTCGAAATAGCTTTCACAGATCTGGAAATAGTCTTTGACCACTTGCCGAAACGGACCGAGCGACAGGTGAAACTCGACCGCTTTCTGCTCTTCCTCTGTCGCAACATCAAAGACCAGGCGCTTGTCGCGGATCGACAATTGCAGGCGATAGGGTCCGTCGGGCACAGCCCGGTCATCGCGTTTGGGCAGTGCAAAGCTGTTGGCTTCCAGCAAATCATAGATGGCGACCTTGCGCTCCTGCTCGATCTCGGGGGTCGGCGGGGGCAGGTTTCGGTCATCCAGTTCGATATGCGAGATACGGGTCATCTTTACAGCAACAATCCTTGTGTCAACACAGACCTATAACAACGAAATTCGCGGGGCAACGCACAGAAACGCCACATCAGCTCGGTCTTTGCGTCAATTCAATCATTCAGGCGGTTCAGACGGGCCGTAACCGACAGGCCATGCGCCTCAAGGCTTTCCGATTGGGCCAGCTGTTCTGCGGCTGGGCCGATGGCGCGCAGGGCTTCGGGGGTCATCTGGCTAAGCGTGGTGCGTTTGAGGAAATCCATCACGCTGAGCCCTGAAGAGAACCGCGCAGACCGGGCGGTCGGTAGCACGTGGTTCGGGCCGCCAACATAGTCGCCGATGGCTTCGGGCGTGTACTGGCCCAGAAAGATGGCACCGGCGTGGATTGTCTTTTCGCTCAACGCCACCGGATCAGCAACGCATAACTCCAGATGTTCGGGCGCGATGCGGTTGGACAAGGTTGCCGCCTCGTCCAGATCGCGCACGGTGATGACAGCACCAAAGTCACGCCAACTGGCCCCGGCGATTGCGCGGCGTTGCAGGGTCTTCAAGCGTTTTTCCACAGCTTCAGCCACGCCTTGCCCGAATGCGGCGTCATCGGTGATCAGGATTGATTGCGCGCTTTCGTCATGTTCGGCCTGGCTGAGCAAATCCAGCGCGATCCAGTCTGGGTCGTTATCCTTGTCGGCAATCACCAGAATCTCTGAGGGGCCCGCGATCATATCGATGCCGACCTTGCCAAAGACACGCCGTTTAGCGGCGGCAACAAAGGCATTACCCGGGCCAGTGATCTTGTCCACCGGCGCGATGGTGTCAGTGCCATACGCCAGCGCGGCAACAGCTTGCGCGCCACCGATGCGGTAGATCTCATCCACGCCCGACAGTTGCGCCGCCAGCAGAACCAGCGGGTTCACCTGCCCGTCCGGCGTTGGCACCACGATTGCCAGCCGTTCCACGCCCGCCACTTTGGCCGGGATAGCGTTCATCAGGACCGATGACGGGTATGAAGCCAAGCCGCCCGGTACATAAAGCCCTGCGGCAGACACAGCCGACCAGCGCCAGCCCAGCGTCGCCCCGGCATCATCTGTCCAGCTGTGATCGGTAGGCATCTGCTTTTCGTGATAGGCTTGTATACGAGCCGCGGCCAGTTCCAGCGCTGCACGATCTGCGGTCGAGACCTGCTCCACCGCATCCGCGATTTCCTCCGTGCTGAAGGCCAGAGTTTCCGGCGTCAGTTCCAGCCGGTCGAATTTCGTTGTTAGTTCGATGACTGCCGCGTCACCCCGGTTGCGCACGTCTTCGATGATCTGCGCCACGACCGCATCCACATCCGGGCTGTCCTCGCGCTTGGCCGAGAGCAGGGTCTGGAAGGCAGTTTCAAAATCGGGCGACGTGGCGTCGAGGAAAACGGGCATGATCTGGCACTCCGGGCGTTGCGCCACGGGACATATCGCCCGCAGGGCGCGGCCTCAACCCTCAGTCCCGGGGGTGCAGCGATTTGCGCATGGGGAATTGCGGGATGCCGTTCCAGTCGCCCGACGTGTTCTGGGGTTGCCACCCGTGTTTCAGATAGAACTGGCGCGCGGTTCGGGTGGCATCCAGTTGTGCCTCGATGCACCCGCACTCGGCCAGTTGCTGCTCCAGCCGGTCGAGCAGTGCGGCACCTACCCCGAAGCCGGTATGATCCGGGTCAACGTAGAGCAAGGTGATCTTGCCGGTTTCGAAAATTCCCCCGGCAGCGGCCGCCTGCCCTTCGCGTTCGGCCAGCCAGATCTGGGATCCGGGCTTGAACCAGCCTCGGATCGTCTCCGGGTCTTTGTTTGCGGTCCACTGCTTCAAATGGTCGGGGTCGTTGTAGTGATCGGCCACACAAAGCTGCGTGATCGACCGGATCAGAACCCGGCTGATGTCGAACACATCGAACACGGTGGCCGGACGCAGCGCGATGCCTTCTGGCGATTTGGAGAACGCCTGAGAGATACCGCGCTTATTCTGCATTTATTCCGGATGATGCGGGGCCTGACCCGAAGGGGCCTGATACGGGCGCGTGACGTCCTTGAGGGTCACGTCGATAGCTTCGACCTTCAGGCGGATCACACCGTCACCTGCCAAAGTCAGCAAGATATGACCCGCGCCATCCTCGTCTGCTTCGAAATCGACCGACAGTAGGGACATGACCATGTCCTTCTCGCTGCGATCGATGCCCTGACTGGCCACGGACAGGATCGAATCGAAGACCAGCACGGATTGCACCCGTTCAAACGGGCGGTCACGGCGGGTGGCCGCATCTTTGTCTTCCCAGCGGAAGCGGTTCAGCAGAAGGCCAAAACGGCGCTGCGGCGGCTGCCATTTCATCTCGGTCACAGGGAAAACCGCGTCCTGCGCCAAAGTCGAGATCACCTGCAGGTCATCGCTGTCTTCAGCGCCCAGGTTCAGCGGGGCCTCGCGCCCGTCTTCAAAACTTGCGTCTGTCATTGGCCCTTGATCCGTTCGATTCTTGCACCTACGCCTTCCAGCTTGCGCACCACATGCTCATATCCGCGATCCAGATGATAGACCCGGCTGACAGTTGTTTCACCCTCTGCCGCAAGCCCCGCCAGAATAAGCGAGACCGAAGCGCGCAGGTCCGTTGCCATCACAGGCGCACCTTTGAGGCTATCAACACCCGTGACAGTGGCTGTGCCACCATGCACCTCGATATTTGCGCCCATGCGCACCAGTTCGGGCGCGTGCATGAATCGGTTTTCGAAAATGCGTTCCTCCAGCACCGAGGTTCCTTCCGCGGTACACATCAGCGCCATCATCTGCGCCTGAAGGTCCGTCGGGAAACCCGGGAAAGGTTCTGTCACCACATCCACGGCCCGTACGCGGCCATTCTTTCGGGCAACTTTCAGTCCATTTTCGGTTTCCGAGACGCTGACCCCTGCAGCGTCCAATTTCCCGGCAAAAGACTCGACCAGCGACATGCGCCCGCCCAGCAGTTCGACCTCGCCGCCGCAAATGGCCGGGGCCAGCATATAGGTGCCCAGCTCGATCCGGTCCGTAACAACCTGATGCGTCGCCCCATGCAACCGATCAACACCCTGAATTTCGATGGTCGGGGTCCCCTCGCCCGAAATCTGAGCCCCCATTTTGCGCAGGCACTCTACCAGATCGACGATCTCAGGCTCGCGCGCGGCGTTTTTCAGAACCGTGGTGCCCTTGGCCAACGTTGCAGCCATGACGATGTTTTCAGTGGCCCCAACGGAGGCAAAGCGCATCTCATGCACCGCGCCTTTCAGCCCGCCCGGAGCCTTGGCGTGCAGATACCCGTCTTTCAGCTCGATCTCTGCGCCCAGCGCCTCAAGCCCCTCGACATGCAGATCCATCGGACGCGCGCCAATAGCGCAACCACCAGGCAGTGACACAACCGCCTGCCCAAACCGCGCCAGCAATGGGCCAAGCACCAGATTAGAAGCACGCATCTTACGTACGATGTCATAATCGGCAGTCTGACTGTTCAGGTTATGGCTCGACATTGCGATCACCTGCCCGTCTTGCAGCGACGACACCTCGGCCCCCAGCGATTGCAGCAGGGCGGTCATGGTTTTGATGTCGCTCAACCGTGGCGCATTGGTCAACGTCAGCGGTTCTTCGCTCAGAAGCGTCGCGGGCATCAGCGTCAGACACGCGTTCTTAGCCCCCGCAATCGGGATTTGCCCGTTCAGCGGGCCGTTGCCCATCACAATAATCGAATCCATCTGCTCTTATCCCTCGTCCTTATCGGCTTTGTCCCCGGTTGTCGCCCGCGCCTTGGCCTGCGCCTTGCGCCGCGCCATATTCGCCTTCAGCGCCGCCTTCAAACGCTCTTCTCTTGCGTCCCCGGATTTGCCTTGTTTTTTGGGTGAATTTTTTTCTGTCATAATCTTTCTCTACAGGAGGCGAAAAAAACCGTCCAGACACCCTTGCGCCGCGTTTCGTTTGAGTCTAATCACCCGCCCACAGCGCTGCTGTAGCTCAGAGGTAGAGCACTCCCTTGGTAAGGGAGAGGTCGAGAGTTCAATTCTCTCCAGCAGCACCATCCCCCACAAATCAATGTCCGAAACAGTAGTGAACGCTCCGATTTACGGGCTTTTCTGCTGTTTCGCTGTCCTCCATCTGAAGTCCTACGCGACGAATTGAGGCAAAGATTAAGGAATAAGGGCATAAGAAACTCATGTATGACAAGTTCTCGTAATACTTATGCCAATTTCCATATCTATTGATGCATCATTCTGCCGATCTGTTGACTAGTCCAGTTTTAATGAGGGGGTATCTCGGCAGAGTTAGGGGGATGCCCGTTCAGGTTCACCGAGGACCGACAAAGCGCGGCATCCCCTGCCGTATTGGATACCAAAATTATCTTTCACAAAGACTTAGTCGATCTTGTTACGCTGCGCATGAGGGGTGACACCAAAGCTGGATCGGTACACGCGCGAAAAGTGGCCGGGGTTTTCGAAACCGCACGCGATGGCGATCTCGGTAACCGAAGCCTCGGTTTGCAGCAGCAACTTCTGGGCGCGCTCCAGCCGCATTTCCATAAAGTACTTTTTGGGAGAAGTGTTCAGGTACTTGCCAAACAGCCGCTCAAGCTGTCGGGTGGAAATGCCAAGCTCTTCTGCGATGAACGACGGTGAGACTGGAGTTTCGATACTGTCCTGCATGATATTGATCGCTTTGGCGAGGTGCGCGTTGCGCATCCCGTTGCGTGATTGCAGCGAAACCCGCTGCTTCGCCGTTGCATTTCGTACCGCGTTATAGACCATCTGATCGGCCACATCGATCGCCAGCTCTTCGCCATGATCGCGCTCGATAAGGTGCAGCATCAGGTCTGCTGTCGCAGTACCACCAGACGCAGTAATGTGCTTTTCGTCTGCCACAAACACGCTGCGGACCAGATTGACCTCGGGAAACGCCTCCATGAAGGCGTCGTGGTACTCCCAGTGGATCGCAGCCTGCATCCCGTCCAGAAAGCCGGCCTCGGCCAATACCCAGGCACCCGAACACAGGGCCCCGATCGGCGTGCCACGGGCGCGTTCGCGTCGCAGGGTTGCCAATAGGGGTCGGGTCACGTGCTTACGCATATGAATACCCGACAGCACAAATAGCTGATCGCATTTGGTCAGGTTTTCCAGCCCGGAATGCACCAGCGTGACCGATCCATTGGAACAAACCGCCTGTTCACCGTGACCGGACACGAAGTTCCAGCTGTAAAGTTCTTCCCCGCTGACGAGGTTTGCAATCCGCAACGGCTCGACCGCGCAGGAGAACGCGAGGTGCGAGAACTCCTCGACCAGGACAAATGTGATGCGCCGCGTCTTTGGCATGAGCTTTCCCGTTTTGATCTTGGGGCAGCGCCCGAAGGTGAGTCTATTTTGCGGGGGCCCATGCTGCACGGATTTTTTCTGTATAAAAGTAACATTTTCTTAGGATACATAACGGCGACCGCACTTGAATCGAACGCCATGCAGAAGGGACGAGTTCTGGGCATGAAAGACGAAGCCAAATCGCGCAAAAATGCGTTACGAGAGCATCTGAAAACATCCATCCTGACGTGACGATTGCAGCCAGGTACGGATCTGGGCGAGGCGCATTTGTCCGATGAGTTTGGCCTGTCGCGCACCCCGCTGCGCGAGGTGTTCCGGCAATTGGCAGGGGAAGGCTATCTTGATCTGCGCACAAACCGCACCGCCCGCGAATCCGAGATGTCTCATACCACGCTGCGCGACTTCTTCCTTGCCGCACCAATGGTGTACGGGGCGATCCTGCGTCTGGGCGCGCGTGAGATCGGTGCAGATGCGATCCCGCTGGCCAGCCCGCCCTATTCGGTACCAACCGACCGGGAAAACGCGTTGAACGCGCTGGCCTTCGACAAGGCCGCTGATCTTCCGGTGATGCTGTACAATTATCCGCACCGGCACAATGATGGGTGGGGAATTCCTTGACCGCGTGGGCCGCAGCCGGAACTTCTGCGGCATCAAGGAAAGCTCGGGCGACATCAACCGGATCCATCTGCTGGCCCGCGATGTTGCCGCTGATGCGGGTGTTGGAACAGGGTGGCAGGTTCATCCAGACCATCAAACACGGCGTCACCATGAACGGGATCGACGCGGGCGCGATGCGGCCCCCGCTGAAGGGTAAGAGACATAAATCTGCTGACACAGGACGAATACAAATCCATCGCCGCAGGCCTGACCCTGGCGACCAGGGCTTTCATCGACGGCGCATTCCGCCCTGCGATCTCAGGCGAGACCTTTGAGACAGTGAACCCAACCACTGGCGGCGGGGTGTTCGGCCTCGCCACGTCTGATTGTGCATAAGGACGTCAAAGCGGACCTGTTGGAGCGCGTCGCGCATCATGCGACACAGTGGAATGTCGGCGATCCGCTGGACCCCGAAACCCACATGGGCGCGTTGGTAAGCGAAGGCCATTATAACAAGGCTTGCGGTTATCTGGATCAGGCCGAGACTGTGGTGATCGGTGGCAAGGCCAATAAAGGCTTTGACGAGGTCATCAAGATCGCCAATGACACCGAATACGGTCTGTGCGCCTCGATCTTCACCGCCAATGCCATTCGTGGCGCGCGGGCGATCCGGGCAGGGACCGTCACGGTCAACTGTTTTGGCAAGGGCGACATCTCCGTGCCCTTCGACGGCTATAAGCAGTCGGGTTTTGGCGGTCGCGACAACTCGGTCCACGCGCATGATCAGTACATCCAGCTTAAAACCATCTGGATCGATCTGGCCGATGATGCGGACGAGGCAGTCGAATGACGCGATTTGAACCGAATAGCCATCGCCTTTGCGACCGAGGTGGCCGCAGACTGCGCCCTGCCCCAGGAAATGTTCGACCCCTGCGACAAATACAATGCCGCCGCGACCAAAGCGGGCGATGCGCATAATCGCGCCTTTGCCGAGCATCTGACCAAACTGCGCGCAGGCTGGGTGGTTCACACGGGCAAGGCTAAGGTCAACACCGGACGGATTATTCTGGCCACCAATGGCCATCTGGAAAGCTTAGGTTTTCTTCAGCGACAGCTTATGCACATCTGCCTTTACACCTCGATCTCGGCACCGTTGACCGAGGCGCAGATCAAGACCCTGGGCGAGCAATCGCGCTGGTCGGTGATACCGGCGGATCCGATGGGCACATCGGTGCGACGCATTTCCGGCAGCTATGGGCATCGCAGAACTGGTACTGCAATGTGGCTCAGAGATTGCGAAACACTTTCCGGCGCGGCCCGACCTTCAGCGCCTACCGTCCGAGCCATTCGCCTCGCTTCGCGCGAACAATTATCTGATCTGGAATGAAGGGCGATCCGGAAAAGAGTGACAAATGGGCGTCAAGGCAAGCTGAGCTTGACCATGCGCCCGCCATCCACCGTATAGACCTGACCGGTTATAAAGGCTGCGTCTTCCGAGGCCAGAAATGCAACCAGGGCCGCAACCTCCTCGGGCCGACCCGTGCGGGCGACGGGATGGATGTTGGCAATGTCACGGCGGAATGCAACGGGATCGGCCATGGACTCGATGAAATCTTCGTTTAGATCGGTATCAATCCAACCGGGCGCAACGGCATTGCAGCGGACGCCCTCACTCCCATGATCCACTGCTACGGCACGGGTCAGGCCGTGCAGTCCCGCCTTTGATGCGCAATAGGCAGCGTGACCCGGGTTGCTGCCCAAACCTTCGATTGATCCGGTGTTGACGATGCTGCCTTTGGTTTCGCGCAAATAAGGCAGCGCAGCTTTGATCATCAGGAACGGAACGGTCAGGTTGACCATCAGGTTACGGTGCCAATCGTCAAGGCTCATGTCCTCGACCGTGGCTTCCTGCATCATTCCCGCATTGTTGACCAACACGTCAAGGCGTCCGGCTTGGGCAATCACATCGTCGATCACTTGCACAGGGCTGTCAGGATCGGTGAAATCCGCAGCGATGCCGTGGAATTCCGTGTCCTCGCCACGTTGTGCGGTGAAGACCTGTGCGCCGTCGTCCTGCAAACGTCGGGCGATGGCCTGGCCAATACCGCTGCGCCCGCCTGTGACCAACGCCACTTTCCCATCGAACCGCTTCATGAAACTGGTTTCCCTCCGTTGACCTCAACCAGCGTGCCGCAAACATAGCGTGACGCGTCCGAGACAAGGAACATGATAACGTCCGCGATATCCTCTGGCTCGGCTATGCGGCCCAGCGGCACGGTCTGGCCCAGCTCGGCCACGGCCGTATCGGGATCAAAGCCGCGCTTTTCAAAACCTGAACGCAGCATCGGAGTATTCACTTCGTTCGGGCAGACGGCATTGATGCGGATTCCCTGATGCGCGTGGTCCATACCCATGCATTGTGTCAAAGAGGCGATGGCGGCCTTGGTCATGCAGTAGACCGCGTGACCAGGCCCCGGGCGCAGACCCCAGCACGACGCGGTGTTGACGATGGCGCCACCGCCAGTTTCAGCCATGATCGGAATTGCAGCGCGACAGATGCGGAAAGGGGCTTCGACATTGACACCCAGCGACAGCGACCAATCCGCATCGGATGTGTCCGCGACCGACCCGCGCGTGATGACGCCAGCGTTGTTGATCACGATGTCGAGCCCACCCAACGCCGCAGCGGCGGCCTGAGGCAGGTTGTCGGCATAGTTTGGATCAAGCAGATCTCCGGGCAGATGCGCTTCGGCTTCGATATCATCGACTGACCGATCTGCGACGGAGACCCGGGCACCAGCTTCGCGCAAGCGTTGAACGATTGACGCCCCGATACCACCGGCTGCGCCAGTGACCAGAGCCGATTTTCCATTCAGGTTCATAAAGTCATCCACAATTAAAACGATGCAATCGGGTTGCCGAGTTGGCTTTCGTCAGGCACCACGCCCAGCCCCGGCCCGGTCGGCAGTTCGATATGTCCGCCTTTGATCTGAATGCCATTTTCGGGATCGTAATTTCCTTCGATATAAGGCGCGGCAAGCCAGACGCCTTCCAGCAGGTCGGGTCGAACGGTTGCGCCGATATGGGTGCAGGCTGCGGCGATAATGTCTCCACCCCAACTGTCATCACAGGTATGCGGCAGGTTGCCGGCCTCGCAGATATCGCGGAACGCGCGCATGGGGTGCAAACCGCCGATCCGAGTGACTTTCATCCCGAACCCGTCGACCAAACCCGTCCCCGCCGCCGAAATCACTGTGTTCAGGCTGGTGCTATTTTCGTCCATGTAGATGCCATGCGTGACCTGATGCCGGATCTTCTGCAGATCCTCGATGGTATTGCAGGGCTGTTCCATAATGAAAGGGATTTCCGGGCACTCGCGGCTAACCCGCAAAGCGTCGCGCGTGGTCCAGCCCCGGTTGCCGTCCACGGCCAGACGCACACCCGACCCTTTGACGACGTCCCAAACCTTGCGGATGGTTTCGATGTCAATCTCGACCGGGCGACCCCCGACCTTGATCTGCAGACGCGGGTAGCCTTCGGCCATTTTCTCGGCGACCAGTCGGGCAATGTCGTCGGGCGCGCCGACGCCAGTGGCATAGTAGGACGGCACCTTGTCCGTGGTTACTCCACCCAGCAGATCGCAGACCGGAAGGTTTAGATACTTGCCCAACAGATCATGCACCGCGATATCGATAGCCGCTTTCGCATACAAGTGCCCGTTCAACAGTCCATTCATCTGGCGGTGCAGGGTCAGGGGCAACGCTTCGGTGCCGACCAGGCCGGGGGCCATTTCAATTAATGCAGCGCGGGCACCTCTAGCGTGCGCCTCAGCATACGTCGGACCAACGGGGCAGGTTTCGCCCCAACCTTCCAACCCGTTTTCGGCCACAACTTTCACCAGCGTGGTATCAAGCGACCAAACCTCGGCATTGGCCATAGTATAGGGTCCGTCTTTGACCGGCAGGTCGTGGCTGTAGATGTGGAGTTCTGCGATCTTCATGTTGTTTACTTGTCCTGAACGAAAAAGGAGCCACCCGGAATGCGGGCGGGCCAGTACGGGGAGTATATGTTAGTATGTCTGGTTCAACTCATCCGCAGCCGGAATTTCCCTCTCGCGGCGCGCGATATAGTCCAGAAGCGCTTCGTTTTTGGCTTCGTCCAGTTTGGGTTCTTGATACTCAGCCAGCAGTTTGCGCGCGTGTTTCAAAGCGCGTTCGGTGATTTCCACCTCGCCCTCGGCCACCCATTGTTCGATCGAATTGTTGTCGAACAGTTCCGGCATGAAGAATGCGGTCTGAAAATTGTCCTGCGTGTGCGGATGACCCAGATAGTGGCCGCCAGGGCCGACATCCGGAACCGCTGCCAGGGCCTGATCGAAGTCGTGCCATTTCGGACCTTCCGCCATCCGGTAGGCCATCGCGCATTGTTCCGCGTCAACGATGAACTTGGCGGTCGAGCAGTGCATGCCCGCCTCGTTCCAGCCTGCCGAATGCCAGATATAGTTGGCTCCGGCGTGGATAACCGCGCTAAGCGTTGTGGCGGATTCGTATCCCGCCTGCGCGTCAAACGTCTTGGCCCCGCCCAGCGTATTCGAGGTGCGCCATGGCACGTCATAGTACCGCGCCATCTGACCTATCATGAAATTCATCAGGCTGATTTCAGGCGTACCTGCCATCGGCGCACCGGATTTCATCGACACGGTCGACAGGTAATGCCCCCAAATTGCCGGGCAGCCTTTGCGAACCACCTGTGTGTAGGCCAGCGCCGACAGCGCCTCGGCGGTCAATTGTGCCACGGTCGCGGGCACCGATGCGGGGGTGTTCGCGCCACCCAGAACGAAGGGCGAGCACAAAACCGGCTGGTTGCGACGGCAGAAGGCCCGCATCGCGCCCAGCATGGTTTCATCCCAGACCAGAGGGCTGTTGCCGTTGCAGTTGCCGGTGGTGACTGGATGGTCATCGATGAAATCCTCGCCGAACAGAATGGCGCACATATCCATCACGTCCTCGGCATTCTTGGGCGAGGTGGTCATGCCCATAAAGGTCTTGTCCGAGTATTTCATCGACGAATAGGTGATGCGCAGATGCCGCTGACTGATCGGGTGATCGTAGGGCTCAACGATATGGTGGGCCGAACTGTGCAGTGCGGGCATCATGTGCGACAGTTTGTGGAACATCGCCAAGTCGTCCAGCGTCGGGTTCCGGCGCACGTCATCCAGATCGCGCAAGAAGGGGGCCCCGGTCATCGGCACAAAAATTGAGTGCTTGCCGCCCAGCGCAAGGTTCTTTTGCGGATCACGCGCATGGTACGTGAATTGCGCCGGAATGGTCGAAATCAGCTCGCGCACCATGTTGCGATCCAGATAGACCAGCTCTCCGTCAACTTTGGCGCCAGCTTTCTTCCAGTCTTCCAGCGCGATGGGGTCGCGAAACTGAACGCCCACGTTTTCCAGAATATCCATCGCCGCATTGTCGATGCGTTCGACCTGACTTCCGTCCATGACTTCACAGACAGGAATGCCCCGGGTCAGACCCGGCAGCATGGTAAAATTCGGAGCGGTACGTTGGGCGCGGCGGGCGGAGCGTCCGCCGGACCGCGCGGCAGTGCGAGTAGTCAAAGGGCAATCCTCCAATTTTCAAACAAATTGGCGGATTCGCAGAGCGATCACCTCTCTGATTGCGATATGTGCTTGCAGGAAGCGACACTGGCCACATTCCACGATTTTAGCTCGCGCAGCGCAAATGAACCTTTGTTTACCTTTCGTTAAGTGACCTGCTTCACAGTCAATCATGTGCATACATCTGCAACAGGTACCCGTATGGTTGTTTCGGGAGGGGCGCAGAAATGCACCACATGACAGAGATGCTGATTGTTGGCGCCGGGTTTTCTGGGCTCACGATGGCGCTTGAGGCACGCAAACGCGGCATCAAGGATATCGCCATTCTGGAAAAAGCCGATGATATCGGTGGTACGTGGCGCGAAAACACCTATCCCGGTGTCGCCTGCGATGTGCCGTCGCATCTTTATTCCATGGCGACCCACCCTAATCCGCACTGGAGCCGCGCTTATGCCGAAGGCGCTGAAATTCAGGCCTACCTGAAGGATGTCACGCAGCGAGAGCAGCTGTATGACCTGTGCCATTTCGGGCAGGAACTGAAATCGGCCAGATGGGATGGCGCGCGCTGGCAGGTTGAAACCGTCGACGGGCAGCTGTGGTCGGCCCGGTTTCTGGTTTCGGCCATCGGAGCGCTGCATCATCCCAGCATTCCAAATCTTCCCGGCGCGGACAGTTTTCCCGGCCCCTGTTTCCACTCGGCCCAGTGGGATCACGAAGTTGATCTAACTGGAAAACGCGTGGCGGTTGTGGGCACCGGGGCGTCGGCCGTTCAATTCGTACCAGAGATTGCCAAGGTTGCGCGTCACGTCACCATCTTTCAGCGCAGCGCGCCTTACGTCATGCCGCGCCCGGATGGCCCAATCGCGCCTTGGGTGCGCAAGCTATATGCCCGCCTTCCCTTACTGCCGCGTATCCGGCGCAAACTGATTTTCATGTTTTTCGAGTTCCGCCACCGTGTATTCAGGGGCGAGGAACGGGCGATGAACTTTGCCCTAAAGATGTGGCGCAAATCGCTGGAGGGGGCGATTACCGACCCCGAAGAACGGCGTATTCTGACACCCGACTATCAGATTGGTTGCAAACGTATCCTCAGCTCGAACGACTGGTATCCAACCCTGGCCCGCGACAATGTCAGCGTTGTGCCACAGGGTGTTGCCCGCATCGACGAGGATACACTCATCGCGTCGGATGGCACTGAAGTCCAAGCCGATGCGCTGATCTGGGGCACCGGGTTTCACGTGACCAATGTGGTCGAACGCCTGGACATCACTGGCGCAGATGGCGTGACACTACGAACAGCCTGGGCAGACGGCATGAACGCACATCTGGGCACAGCAATTGCAGGCTTTCCCAATTTCTTTACTCTTCTGGGCCCGCATACAGGTCTGGGCCACAACTCGGTCGTGCTGATGATCGAGGCGCAGGTCGGTCATATCGGCCGCGTCCTAAGCGAGATGCAGCGTAAGGGGTTTTCCGCAATCACACCTGATGCGACGAAACAGGCGGGTTTCACGCAAGAGATGCAGGACCGTCACGCCGACAGTGTCTGGCAGACTGGGGGATGTACATCCTGGTACATTGACGAAGACGGCAATAACACGACTTTATGGCCAGGGACTGTTGGCGAATTTCAAGCGCGTATGGCACAGTCGGGATTAGAACAATACACCCTCGTTGGGCAGGAGCCAGCCAGATGACACTTATTCTAAGCCTGATTGCAGCCTGTGTCGTTTTTCTTCTGGCTATGGCTCTTTGGACCCGGAAGATTACACGTCAGGGGCTTAGAACCGTGCCACAAATGGGCCAGATCGTGCCTGTGCAGGGCGGCAGCATCCACTATGTGGAAAAAGGCAATCCTGACGCGCAGACGCTTGTCCTGGTTCATGGTCTGGCGGGACAATTACAGCATTTCACCTACGCCTTGGCCGATCAACTGGCCGAGGAATACCACGTCATTGCGCTGGATCGTCCCGGCTGCGGATATTCAACCCGCGACACGGCAGAACTGGCACAATTGCCGCATCAGGCGGCGATGATTGCCGAGTTTCTCGAGATCAAAGGCGTGGATCAGGCCGTATTGGTGGGCCATTCACTGGGCGGCGCGGTGTCGCTGGCGCTGGCTTTGGACCACCCCGAACGAATATCGGGGCTGGCGTTGCTGGCCCCCGTGACGCACAGGCTGCCCGAAACTCCGGTGATCTTTAAACCGCTCAATATCCGGTCAGAATGGCTGCGCAGCCTGATCGCCAACACAATTGCGGTGCCCATGGCCTCAAAAACAGCGCCGTACAGTCTGGGCGTGGCATTTGGCCCTGAAACCCCACCAAATGACTTTCTTGACCGTGCAGGCGGTGCGCTTGGGTTGCGCCCATCGGCCTTTGTCACGGCCTCGCAAGACGTTGCGGGGCTGGATGCCAGTTGCGATGCACAGGTTGCCAGATATCCGGAACTGTCCGTGCCCGGGGGTATATTGTATGGCCGTCAAGACGCGCTCCTGTCCCCTGCCCTTCACGGGCCACCGATGACCAAGTTTGGCCTGAGTTATGAAGAGCTGGACGGGTTAGGGCATATGATCCTGATCACGGAACCAGAGATATGTGCGGCGTTTATCCGCAAGATGGTGAACGCCACGACCGCTTCGAAGCCGCCCAAGCAGAACCGGGTGCCTGAGCCTTTGAAAGAAATCCCCAAGTAGCGTGATTTCCCTCTTGACCCTCACCGGCCCCTCGCTTACATCGCCTCTCACTCAAGGCGGAGTAGCTCAGTTGGTTAGAGCAGCGGAATCATAATCCGCGTGTCGGGGGTTCAAGTCCCTCCTCCGCTACCATTAAATCCCCCACTTTTTTGGAACGGTTTGAAACCAGGGCGCTAAGGCGGCCTTTCACTTCGACCGGCACGCCGCCTTCCTCGGTCGGAGACACAACGATCTCCGAAATCAAGCCGCGCACCGCATCACGTGCTTTTGGATTCGGATTGCCGTCATGCTACTGCATGGAAGAGATCATTTCATCCAGTGCCGTGACATAACTGGATGCTGTCGCAGGATTGAATTCGAGCGCCTTCTCCTTCTCGTCAAAGCTGGCCAATACGTCCGCGGCAACTGAGGCGCGTTCTTTGGCCTCGGTCAACTTTGCCTCGCCTTCGACTCCTTCAAGAATTTCCATCTCAAAAAGCTCGATACGGCGCGAAAGCAGCTTGTTAGCTTCTGCTAAAGCGCGTTCGAGCTTCTTCCTGTCCGGTTTGTCCGCTGCGTTGAGTTTGCGACGTTCTTCATTGTAGGTGCGGATGAACTCATCGATGTAGGTTGGCTCAGACAACTCCTTTCGCAGTTCGGTCAGCAGAGCGCTCTCGATCTTGTCGAGGCGAACCTTCCCGTTATTGTTGCAGGAGCCACTCTCTTTGGCCGTTGAGCAACGGATGCGGATGGTATTGCCGTTTCTGTCATGAATCGACATGCCGCCACCGCAGCACCCGCATTTGATCAGCCCCGAGAACGGGCGCACAGGGTTTCGGGTCGATTTTCCCGATCGCTTGGCCGCAGACTGCGTGGCCAAACGCCGCTGAACTGCGTCCCAAAGTTCCTCTTCGACAATACGAAGGTGCGGAACTTCCGCAAATTTCCAGTCTTTGACCGGCTTTTCACGGCTGACCCTTTTGCCTGTTGTCGGGTTTCGTACCATTTTGACGCGATCCCAAACGAGTATGCCAGCATAAAGGGAATTTCTGAGAATACCGTAGCCGCGCTTGCCGTTTCCATTCAGCGTTGACGCGTTCCACTTCGTCCCACGAGGCGGTAACTCACCGCGAGCGTTGAGATCATGAGCAATATCTCGCGGGGAGGCTCCTTCTGCGTAGGCCTTATAGATTTGGCAAATAACTTCCGCTTCGTGTGCCTTGACCTGGAGCTCCCCGGGTTTTCCCGCAATAGGTGAGTAACCATAAGCCTTACCGCCGGCACTCAAACCTTTGGCTATGTTGCCTGACATTCCGCGATGCACTTTTTCACGCAGATCTTTGAGGAAAACCGTACCGACGAAGCCGCGAAGGCCAATCTGGAGTTCCGACTGTACCCCCTCGCTGGCTGAAATGATTTCGACGCCAGCGTAGCTAAGCAGTTTATGCACCTTATGAAGATCACCTGCGTCCCGGCTGATCCGATCAACACACTCCACGACCAGTGCATCAATTTCCCCCGCACTCGCCGCTTCGAGAAGATTAGCAAAACCAACTCGCCCAATCAGAGTCTCAGAGGTTTTGGCCCTGTCTTCGAATGTCCGGACCTCCCTATAGCCTTCACTTGTCAGGTAGCGTCGGCAGAGCTCCACCTGATCTTCAATGGAGCGCTCCGACAGGAGCGTGGTCGAATAGCGGGCGTAGATCGCAGCGCGGCGTTGCATTCTCTCGAGTTCCTCGCGTCTTGTTGCGCTGCCGCCCGGGCCAATTCCCGGACGAGCTCAAGCAAACCAACATCTGGCGTCGGGTTTTGCTTTGCTGCTGGGGACTTGGTGATCTCTTCACAAATCGAAAAATCGGTTTGGATCGGTTTTTGAACTGTCATGGTGCTCGCTTTATGTTTCAACGAGCGTGAGATCGGTCTCCTTTAGAAAATTTAGAAACGCAGTTTAATCCGAACGGTTCGGAGAGCGAGAAACGCTCTCCGATAGCGGCAGGCTAAGTCTGCGCTTCTGCGATCACTCGACGAGATATGCGGTCGGCACGACGCAGGTTCTGGATGAGTTGAAGACGCCTGCGAAGCGTTACCAAAGGTTCAACCGTCAGGTTCAGTTCGGCTGCCAGCGGGATAGTGCAGCAGGTGGCATCGAATGGATCAACCAGATTGCAGCCAGTCCCCGTCCCGTTCGCAAATAGAATGATGGCTCAGAGACACCGCGCATCAGAAGATGGCCCGCGACGGCTGCCTGAACGTTCTCTTCACCCTCAGCGCGCCAGCCGGGATCGTTGTGAAAGTCCAGATCGACATAGAGCGTATTCAGACTTGCCAGGCTGGAGTTCCTGCGTCGACCATTGAACCGGTTCAACGAGATGAACGATGTGTGGACCTGTCCCGCTTTTGTGCCGCCCCAGGTGCTCGTTTAGGCCACTTTCCTTTCGAACGCGACGGGGCTTTTCCA
>NZ_JBXWQF010000029.1:0-38268 GCF_059612245.1 Ruegeria sp. CDSA079
GTACGACAAGCGTCGTTACAAAAGACGGAACCGGATCGAGATCATGTTCGGCAGATTGAAGGACTGGCGACGTGTGGTAACCCGCTACGATAGATGCCCGAAAGTCTTCCTGTCAGCCATCGCACTCGCCGCACTGGTCATCTATTGGCTATGAGTCCTGAGCCTAGTCACTCAGTAGCGCACGAAGTGAGCGGAATGGCGGCAAAATGCCAAGAGAGAGAGCTACTGCAATTTCGCGCGGGACATTGCCCTGATGTCGCGACGATCAATGGTTGCCGACTCATCTAGGCGAGTGTTGGCAACTTAAGCGATGGCTTTGTGAAAGATTGGTAGCGCCGTGTTAAGCCCTAATTGACTTTTTGGAGCACTACATATTGTATGTTTCGTGCAACAAACCTCAAGGAAATTCCCTATGTTCCCTCTCTCTTCGATAGAACTTTGCGCCGGCGGAGGTGGGCAAGCATTGGGTCTCGAAAAGGCGGGTTTTGGTCATCATGCCTTGATCGATAACGATAAATGGGCACGAGAAACACTTAAGCTTAACCGACCTTCTTGGAATGTCTTGGAGGGTGAACAGTGTGATCTAACTAAGTTTGATGCTCGACCATTCAAGGGCGTTGATTTGGTGGCTGGCGGCGTTCCCTGCCCCCCCTTCTCGAAGGCCGGCAAACAGCTTGGCGCCGATGACGAACGAGACTTATTCCCACACGCGGTTCGAGTAATCGATGAGGTTAGGCCGAAAGCAGTCATGTTAGAAAATGTTCGCGGTTTTCTTGATGCAGTCTTTCACGACTACCGCAATGCATTGAAGTCCCAGCTAAAGAAGCTCGGATATTCGCGGGTCGAATGGCACCTTTATAACGCTTGCGATTTTGGCGTTTCTCAGCTTCGTCCACGGGTCGTAATTGTTGCTATTCACGAGGACTACGCGGGAAACTTTGAATGGCCCGTTGGTGATGCAACGACGCCCCCAACTGTTGGAGAGCTCCTTTATGAGATGATGGCTTCTAATGGATGGCGAGGAGCTGAGAAATGGCGTGACAATGCAGATGAGATCGCACCTACCATTGTTGGCGGTTCAAAGAAGCATGGCGGACCAGACCTAGGCCCAACGCGGGCCAAGCGAGCCTGGGAGGCTCTTGGAGTTAATGGTAAGACGATTGCAGAAGAAGCTCCCGAACGTGACTTCGTGGGATTACCTAGGCTGACGGTACAGATGGCGGCAAGGGTGCAGGGGTTTCCACCAGATTGGAAGTTTGCAGGGCGAAAGACAAATGCCTACCGACAAGTTGGAAATGCATTTCCACCTCCCGTTGCCGAAGCTGTTGCTCAGAATGTAAAATCGGCCATCATGGCAGCCCAGAAAGTCTATGCGGTCGCCTGATGGATGTTTGGTTAAAGCGGGCAAGAAAAAACTTTCATGCCGCCTGCCTTGCAGGGCCAATTTCCATTACCAATTCTGTCCCCAGTATTGCCGATGTTTCGAACAAAGCTAGCCGGGAAATCTCAAAAGCTCTTGTCTCCAAGATCGGCACTACTCAACAGAAGGCGGAAAAACCTGCTGGGCAAACCGCCGGGCACATGTTCGAAAGCGTATGCCAGAGCTTCCTCCAAGAGAGCATGGCTAAGCTCACTCACTTGCGCCCCGGTAAGTTCTCAGTAGAACGTGGGAAGGCTATCTCGCTGTTTGAGCAATACGTTCACTTGGACGAACTGCGCATACTTGCTGACGCTAGCAAGGAACTTAAGACGCACCTTGGTACTGATTACTTAATTAAGCCAGATGTCGTCGTCATACGTGAGCCAGAGACAGACGAAAGTATCAATGCTGAACACCCACTGGTGGACGCAAGCATTGCTCGGCAGACATCGATCCGCCAAGCTAACGGGGCACACGCAACCTTGCACGCGTCAGTCAGTTGCAAATTGACGATCCGCTCTGACAGAGTTCAGAATACACGTTCCGAGGCACTTAATCTGGTCCGTAACAGAAAGGGACGCCTACCCCACATTGCCGCAATTACAGCTGAGCCGGTGCCGTCTAGAATTGCTGCTATTGCTCTCGGTACTGGTGACATTGATTGCGTATACCATTTTGCACTGACTGAGTTGGTGGAAGTACTTAGAGAACAAGAACGAGAAACCCTCGAACTGGTAGAGACAATGATAGATGGGAAGCGCCTCAGAGACATATCCGATTTGGCCCTCGATCTGGTGCTATAGCCCCGCCTCTATCGTGATACACGAATGACACCGCTCCTGGACGGATGCAAAATTCAAATCATATCTAACTATCTTCACGCGTTGGTATCGGGTTGATTCACTTCCGCGTCTCTTTGGCGCGAAAATTGAGTCGCGACGACACCCAACGATCCAATTGCCGACTATCCTTAGATTCTGCGGCAGGTGGACAAAAAGGGGGATACGCGAATCCGAAATCCATTTATATTACTGATTTATATAAAATTTTTCGGTTAATATGGTGCCCCCACACGGACTCGAACCGCGGACCTACTGATTACAAATCAGTTGCTCTACCAGCTGAGCTATAGGGGCACAAGCAGTCGATTACTTCCTCTGGCGGAGGACTGCAAGCCTCATTTTTGGCTCGAACTAGGGTATTGTCCGTTTTCCCGAGAACGTGCAAAAACCAAACAGGAAAAAAACCGCATACGTCTGGCAAACCGATGGTACATGCGAAGCTGGACACAACAGCGGGGGTAAGGAAGACGACATGCAGGTGATTATTCATGCTGGCGCTGCCTTTACTGATGAAGGGCGCATATTGTCCTCACTTGCGGCAAACAGACGACTGCTGGACGGGATGAACACTGCATCCATGGGGCCGCGGCTATCCCGGCAATTCGTCAATATCATGTCGGATGCGCTGAGCCAGGGCACCACAGTTGATGAAACCCGAAACAGTTTGGCCCCCCTTTTTCCCGAGGACACAAACCTGGAGCGTGTGATTCTGTCGAGCGACAAGTTCTTTGGCCCCCGACGGACCACGCTGCAACATGGTCAGATCTATCCCTTTGCCGGAAAACGGGCAGCTTTCACCGGGACTCTTCTGGAAGGGGCACAACTTGAGTTGTTTGTTGGGTTGGTAAATCCGGGCATTTTCATTCCCAATGTTCTGATGTCCATTCATGAAGACCATCGCAGGGATATTCTGGCCAGCACCGATCTCAGTTGTCTAAGTTGGCTCAGCATGATCGAAGACCTGCGTGAGCTTGCACCCCAGATCCAGTTGACCGTGTGGGAAAACGAAAACCTGCCGCTGATCTGGGGTGACATCATTCGAGCCAAGACCGGGCTACCCGAGGAGACCCCTCTGCCCGATGAGTTTTCCTTCTTGTCTTCGCTTTTGACCGATGCCGGACAAGGGCACGTGCTGGAGATCGTACAGCGCGGCAAACCTGCGGATATCCAAAGCCAACGCGAAGAACTGGCACAGGTCCTGGATCAGCACGCGCAGCCGGATCAGGTTGAAGAAGAGTTGGGTTTGCCGGGTTGGAGCGCTGAAATATTCGAAGCGTTTTCAGAGCTTTACGCGCAAGACATGGCCGCGATTCGGGCAATGCCGGACGTTCGCGTACTTTAAGCTTCGGTTGTGTCTTTCCGCCTCAAAATGAGAGCCCCGCCACATATTCGTCAAATCGCCACCTCTCTCGTCATAACGTCAGACTTTTCGTTCATTTCGTCAAATTTCACCCTGCCACTCGAACAGCTCTCGGCCCATCGTTGGGCGAGGCAAAAATTGGGAGGCAAATACAGGTATGTCCTGGAATGTGTGTATCGTAGGCGCAGGCAAGATCGGTCAGATGATCGCGACCTTGCTGAAAGCATCGCCAAATTACACCGTGTCGGTTGCGGATCACGATCTGAAATCACTGTCAGAAATTGCAAAAATGGGCATTTCTACAAAACAGATCGATGCCAGTGACGCGCGAAAATTGGCAGAAAACCTGAACGGGTTCGACGCGGTCATTTCGGCGGCACCGTTCTTTCTCACACCAAAAATTGCCGAAGCTGCCAAGACAGCAGGCGCGCATTACTTTGACCTGACCGAGGATGTGGCCGCCACCAACGCCGTGCGTGCCTTGGCTGAAGACAGTCAGACAGCCTTTATGCCGCAATGCGGGCTGGCGCCGGGTTTTGTGGGTATCGCGGGCGCATCACTGGCCGCCGAGTTTGATGAGATCGACAGCCTTCATATGCGGGTGGGCGCGCTGCCGCTCTATCCGACCAACGCGTTGAAATACAACCTGACCTGGTCAACCGACGGGCTGATCAACGAGTATTGCAACCCCTGCGATGCCATCGTGAACGGCCAATTGGTCAAGACCGTGCCGCTAGAGGATTACGAGGTCCTGGGACATGACGGCGTGGAATACGAATGCTTCAACACCTCGGGCGGGCTGGGCACATTGCCTGAAACGCTGGAAGGTAAGGCGCGGGCGGTCTCTTATCGCTCGATCCGCTATCCGGGTCATTGTGAAATTCTGAAACTGCTGCTGCACGATCTGGGACTGGAACGTCGCCGTGATCTGCTGAAGGAGATTTTCGAATCCGCCCTGCCCCGTACCGATCAGGATGTGGTTCTGGTCTACTGCACCGCCAAGGGCATGATCGACGGCGCGCTGCGTGAAAAATCGCTGATCAACAAGAGTTTTGCCCGTGACATCAACGGCCAGACCTGGAGTGCGATTCAGATCACGACAGCGGCGGGGGTTCTGGGTGTCGTTGACCTGATGCGCACTGGCACACTGCCCTCGAAAGGCTTTGTCCGGCAGGAGCAGGTGAAGCTTGTTGATTTCCTGAACACCGAATTTGGCGCGCTCTATCGCGCCGGTGACGTTACACTTCAAAACAAGGCAGCCTGAGACATGAAAGATGTTGCAATGAATGCAGAAACCACACTTTCGAAACTGGACCTGACTGCGGCTGAATTGACCGGCGGCACCTTGCAGGTGACGTCTCCGATCGATGGCCGCGTTTTGGCCAGTGTGCACGAGACACCTGCCTCTGAGATGGACGTCATCATCGCCCGGTCGCAAGCGGCGTTTAAAGCCTGGCGCGTGGTGCCTGCACCTCAGCGGGGTGAATTGATCCGTCTGTTAGGAGAGGAACTGCGCGCAGCCAAAGACGATCTAGGCGCGCTTGTCAGCTGGGAGGCTGGCAAGATCACGTCCGAGGGTTTGGGTGAAGTACAGGAGATGATCGATATCTGCGACTTTGCCGTTGGCCTGTCACGGCAGCTTTACGGCCTGACCATCGCGTCTGAGCGTCCGGGCCACCGGATGATGGAAACCTGGCACCCGGCCGGGCCGGTCGGTGTAATCTCGGCCTTCAACTTCCCGGTCGCAGTCTGGTCATGGAACGCAGCGCTGGCGATTGTCTGCGGCGATCCGGTGATCTGGAAACCGTCCGAAAAGACACCGCTGACCGCGATGGCGTGTCAGAAGATCTTTGAACGCGCTCTGGCCCGCTTCGGCGACGCGCCTGACGGTCTGTTGCAGACCGTGATCGGTGATGCGGCTTTGGGCGAGGCTCTGGTCTCAAGCGAAGATGTACCCGTGATCTCGGCTACCGGTTCGACGCGCATGGGGCGAGCGGTGGCACCCATCGTGGCGGCCCGCTTTGGCAAATGCATTCTGGAACTGGGCGGCAATAACGCAATGATCGTTGGCCCCTCGGCAGATCTGGAAATGGCTGTGCGCGCAATTGTGTTCTCGGCCGTTGGCACCGCAGGCCAGCGTTGTACATCCTTGCGTCGCCTGATCGTTCACAACTCCATCAAGGACGAACTGGTGGCCCGCCTCAAGAAAGCCTATTCCGGTTTGCCCATCGGTGATCCGATGGCCGAAGGCACGCTGGTCGGACCTTTGGTGGATGAAGCCTCGGGCGCAGCCATGACAGCGGCGCTGAAGGCGGCAGAGGCCGAAGGAGGCAAGGTGTTCGGTGGCAACCGTGTGACCGAAGGTGTCCCCGGCGGCGTCTATATGGCACCTGCCATTGTCGAGATGCCCGGGCAATCTGATACGGTCAAAACCGAGACATTTGCGCCAATCCTCTATGTCATGGGCTATGAAGATTTCAACGAAGCCATCGCGCTGCAAAACGACGTGCCGCAAGGGCTGTCTTCTTGCGTGTTCACCCTGAACATGCGCGAGGCCGAGCAGTTCCTGACTGCGGCCGGGTCGGATTGCGGCATCGCCAACGTCAATATCGGGCCTTCGGGGGCCGAGATTGGCGGGGCATTCGGCGGTGAAAAGGAAACCGGCGGCGGGCGTGAAAGCGGCTCGGACGCTTGGAAGGCCTACATGCGCCGGCAGACAAACACCGTGAACTACTCAGCGGAATTGCCGCTGGCGCAGGGTGTGAAGTTCGACATCTAAGGCCCGCGCTGTTCGTGAACGAACGGCCTTTGAAATCAACACAACGTGGCCGCATCGGGAAGGCAAACCCGGTGCGGCCTTTATGATCCTTTTAGCTACCCACCGATCGCCGTTGCTTTGACTGTTTGATCAACCAGTCCGAAAAGACCTGAACCGCTTCATTTTTCTGCCCGGTTGGAAAAGCGACGTAATAGGCGCTGCCCGACACGTTCGCGACCTGACCAATTTCGACAAGCGCGCCCGAGGTCAACTCGGCCTCGATCAGATAAGACGGCAGGATTGCAGCCCCCAACCCGGCCACGGCCCCTTCAATCAGCATCGAAAACTGATCAAAGCGCATACCCGGAAAGACAGCACGCGCACCCAACCCCAGACTGGCATGATAGTCCGACCACTGCTCGGACCGAGAGGTGAGATGCAACAGCGGCAGATCGAACACATCTCGTTTCTCACCAAGCCCCGCGCTGCCCAACAGCGCAGGCGCAGCGGTGACCACCAGATGTTCCGGGAACAGCTTGCGCAGCCGGGCACCTGGCCAGTCGTCATGGCCGAAGTGAATGGCAACGTCCACGCGTCTTTCTTCAAGGCTGAACGGCGTCGTGTAGGAATGTAGATCCAGTTCGATCCCCGGGTGCAATGCTTTGAAATCGGCGAGGCGTGGCACCAGCCACCGCGTCGCAAAGGTAGGTAGCACAGCCATCGTCAGCAGTGTTGCACCATCCCCGGCGGCAATGGCGCGGTTGATCGTGCCACTAAGTCGTTCCAGATCGCCGGCCAGTTCCACCCGCAACGCGCGTCCTGCTTTGGAAAGTCGAACCGCGCGCCCGACCCGCCGAAACAACGTGACGCCAATCGCCGCCTCCAACTCGCGCACCTGACGGCTGACAGCGCCTTGCGTGACGCCCAGTTCTTCCGCCGCCATAGTATAGCTTTCGTGACGTGCGGCGGCTTCAAAACTGCGCATCAGGGCAAGAGACGGAAGAGCGTTGATCCGGGGCATAAAATCCATGAGCTTTAGTCACAGAAAAGATACCTATTAAGGTGTTTTTCTCAAGTAAAATTCACACTAGTTTCAAGCTGAACTTCAAAGGAAGTGCCATGCTGTTCCAACGCGCTGACCGGTTAAACGGTATCGAACTCTCCGAAATCGTGCAGATTTCCGAGGCTGCTGCCCGCCTGCGCACGGAAGGTCGCGATATTGTGGCGCTGTCAACGGGTGAGCCGGATCTGCCCACGCCGCCCCACGTGGTCGAGGCGGCCCATGCAGCGGCGCAGGAAGGCAAGACAAAATACCCACCAACCGCAGGTGTGCCTGATCTGCGCACCGAGATCGCTCGTCAGGCAGGGGTCGAGATGGCGCAAGTCATCGTGTCGACCGGCGCAAAACAGGTAATCGCAAACGCAATGTTGGCCAGCCTGAACCCAGGTGACGAAGTCATCATGCCTGCGCCCTATTGGACCAGCTATTCAGATATTGTCCGCATGGCAGGCGGTATACCAGTTGTTCTGCCCTGCCCGATGGAGCAAGGTTTCAAGCTGCGGCCCGATCAGCTTGAGGCAGCAATCACACCCCGCACCCGCTGGCTGATGCTCAACACGCCGTCGAACCCGTCCGGGGCAATCTACACGCAGGATGAAATCACCGCCTTGAACGCCGTATTGGCACAGCATCCGCATGTCTGGGTTCTGGCAGATGAAATCTACCAGCACCTCAGCTTCGTCCCCTTCGTTTCCGTAGCCGATGCCGCACCAGGGCTTGCCGAGCGTATGTTGATCGTCAATGGCGTGGCAAAAGCCTGGTCCATGACCGGCTGGCGCATCGGTTGGGGGATCGGGCCTGCCGAACTGATCAAGGCAATGGTTGCCGTGCAAGGTCAGATGACTTCGGGTGCGTGTTCGATTTCGCAATGGGCGTCACTGGCCGCCATTACATGCGACCCAACCCTGCTGGCAGAACGCTGCGACCTCTTCGCCCAACGCCGTGATCTGGTGGTTGCTGGACTGAACGCGGTTCCCGGCCTGCGGTGTGACGCGCCTGACGGGGCCTTCTATGCTTTCCCCACTTGCGCGGAATTGCTTGCAGATAACGGCGGACCCTTCAAAAATGACGCTGACTTCTGTGCCTGGGTGCTGGAAGATGCCGGTGTCGCTGTTGTACCCGGTCGCGCCTTTGGTTTGCCCGGACATTTCCGCCTAAGCTTTGCCTACGCACAAGATACAATTGCAGCTGGTCTTGCACGCCTTAAATCGGCTGTAGAAAGGAAACTCTCATGAAACCACAATCCCGTCCGCAGCTTGGCCCTTTCACCTGGGAAGACCCGTTCCTGCTGGAAGATCAACTGGCCGAAGACGAGCGCATGGTGCGCGATTCTGCGCGTGCTTATGCGCAGGACAAACTGCTGCCCCGCGTGACCGAAGCCTTTGCCAAGGAAGAAACCGATCCCAATATCTTCCGCGAAATGGGTGAGATGGGCCTGCTGGGCACCACTATCCCCGAAGAGTTCGGCGGCATAGGATCCAGCTATGTGACTTATGGCCTTGTGGCGCGTGAAGTTGAGCGTGTCGACAGCGGCTACCGCTCGATGATGTCCGTGCAGTCCAGCCTTGTGATGTATCCGATCTATGCCTACGGCACCGACGAACAGCGCCAGAAATACCTGCCGAAACTGGCCAGTGGCGAGTTTATCGGTTGTTTTGGCCTGACCGAACCCGACGCGGGCTCGGACCCCGGCGGGATGAAGACCGTCGCCAAAAAGACCGAAGGCGGGTATGTGCTGAACGGCTCGAAAATGTGGATCTCGAACGCGCCGATCGCGGATGTGTTTGTGGTCTGGGCAAAATCCGAAGCGCATGACGGCAAGATCAAGGGCTTTGTTCTGGACAAGGGCATGGCGGGACTGTCCGCGCCCAAGATCGAAGGCAAACTGTCCCTGCGCGCCTCGATCACCGGTGAGATCGTTATGAACAATGTCGAGGTCTCGGAAGACGCGCTGTTGCCCAATGTCGAGGGTCTCAAAGGCCCGTTCGGCTGCCTGAACCGCGCACGTTACGGTATTGCCTGGGGCACCATGGGTGCGGCCGAAGCCTGCTGGCACGCGGCCCATCAATACGGGATGGATCGCAAGCAATTTGGGCGGCCTCTGGCGCAGACCCAGCTGTTCCAGTTGAAACTTGCCAACATGCAGACCGAGATCGCCCTTGGCCTGCAGGCCGCCCTGCGTGTGGGTCGCCTGATGGACGAAGCCCGCGCCGCCCCCGAGATGATCAGCCTGATCAAACGCAACAATTGCGGCAAGGCACTTGAGATCGCGCGCCACGCCCGTGACATGCATGGCGGCAACGGCATCAGTCAGGACTTCCACGTCATCCGGCACATGGTGAATCTGGAAACGGTGAACACCTATGAAGGCACCCACGACGTGCACGCGCTGATTTTGGGGCGCGCGCAAACGGGCCTGCAAGCCTTCGCCTAAGGACAATCAACATGGATCGCGCAGCCATTGTGCACGAAAACTTCCTGCGTCGCTTGGCGGCGCGGGATTTCCCAGCGGGTCAGGCCCCAGCTGGTCCTCTGACCCAGACCGAAGCCGTAGGACTGTATCGCGCACAATGCCTTAGCCGCGCGTTGGATCGGCAAAGCCGCGCGATGCAGAAAGCCGGTCAGGGGTTTTACACCATCGGATCTTCCGGGCACGAAGGCATGGCGGCTGTTGCAGCCGCTCTGCGTCCGACCGATCCGGCCTTTCTGCACTATCGCGATGCTGCCTTTCAGATCGCCCGCTCCAATCAGGTGCCGGGACAGAGCCCGACCTGGGACATTCTGTTGTCCTTCGCCTCATCCTCAGAAGACCCGATCAGTGGCGGACGGCACAAGGTTCTGGGGTCCAAAACGCTGTGCATTCCGCCGCAGACTTCGACCATTGCAAGTCACCTGCCCAAGGCAGTGGGCGCGGCCTATGCCATTGGTGCGGCCCGCCGCCGCCGGCCTGAACATGCTGATATGCCGGACGATGCGATTGTCTATTGTTCCTTCGGCGATGCCTCGGCCAACCACTCTACCGCGCAAGGGGCGTTCAACACAGCGCAATGGACGTCTTACCAATCAGTGCCTCTGCCACTTTTGTTCTGTTGTGAAGACAACGGCATCGGCATCTCGACCAAAACTCCGCAAGGCTGGATCGCAGCGACCTTCGAGAACCGGCCGGGGCTGAAATACTTCAGCTGCAACGGGCTTGATCTGTTCGACACGTTCCGTGTGACGCAAGAGGCCGCAGACTATGCGCGCCGCCGCCGCAAACCCGCCTTCCTGCATGTGCGCACCGTGCGTCTGTACGGTCATGCCGGGGCCGATATGCCAACAACGTATCTGCCAAAATCCGAGGTTGAGGCAGAAGAGGCCAACGATCCTTTGCTGCATTCGGTCCGCCTGTTGGAGCAATCTGGCGCGATGCAACCCGAGGACGCCCTGCGTGTCTATACCGACACCTGTGCCCGCGTCGCCCGCGTGGCTGACAAAGCCGTAACCCGCCCACGCCTGAAAACGGCAAGCGACGTGATGGCAAGTCTAGTCCCACCCACGCGCCACTGTGCGCCGACCAACGGTCCTGCCCCCGAGCAAAGGGCCGAGGTCTTCGGTGGCGATCTCAAGGCGCAGTCCGAGCCTCAGATCATGTCACGCCTGATCAACTGGACCCTGACCGACCTGATGCTGGAACACGATGAGATCATAATGATGGGCGAAGATGTTGGACGCAAAGGCGGTGTCTATGGTGTGACACAAAAATTGCAGGCCCGCTTTGGCCCCGACCGGATGATCGACACGCTTCTGGATGAACAGTCGATCCTTGGCCTGGCAATCGGCATGGCACAAAACGGGTTCATTCCCATACCTGAAATCCAGTTTCTGGCCTATCTGCACAACGCCGAAGATCAGTTGCGCGGCGAGGCGGCCACCCTGCCCTTCTTCTCAAACGGTCAGTACACAAACCCGATGGTCTTACGCATTGCCGGGTTGGGGTATCAGAAAGGGTTCGGTGGGCATTTCCATAACGATAATTCGGTCGCAGTTCTTCGCGACATTCCGGGCCTGATCCTGGCTTGCCCGTCGAACGGCGCGGATGCCGCGCGGATGCTGCGTGAATGCGTGCGGCTTGCGCGCGAGGAGCAACGGCTTGTCGTGTTCCTGGAACCCATCGCGCTCTACCCAATGCGCGATTTACACGAGGGGGGCGATGGCGGCTGGATGCAGACCTACCCCGACCCGTCCGAACGCATCGGGTTCGGAGAGGTCGGCGTGGAGGGCGACGGAGATGATCTGGCCATCGTAACCTTCGGTAATGGTGTCTATCTCAGCCACCAGGCACAAAAGGCGTTGCAGACGGATGGAATCAAATCCCGGATCGTCGATCTGCGGTGGCTGTCACCCCTGCCGAAGGATGCCTTGACCCATGCGATAGCCGGGGCCAAACGTATCCTGATCGTTGACGAAACGCGCCACCATGGCGGTGTGGCCGAGGCGCTGATGGCGCATTTCCATGAATCCGCAAATGTACCACTGGCCCGTGTCACCGCCGAAGACAGCTTCATCGCAACCGGCCCGGCCTATGCCGCCACAATGCCGTCAAAGGACAGCATCGAGACCGCGGCGCGGCGCCTGATGGAGACCGAGGTATGAGCCACGAAAAACAGACCGCCGTTGTTATCTGCCCCGGTCGCGGCACGTATAACAAACCCGAACTTGGTGTGCTGGGGCGTCACTTCTCAGACAAGGCGCTGCTGGCCCACTTCGACCAGATGCGCAGCGCACAGGGCCAGGAAACTCTGACTGCGCTGGACGGCGCGACGCGGTATTCGGTTGCAAAACATACGCGCGGCGATAATGCCTCGGCCCTGATCTATGCAGCTACGCTAGGCGATTTCCGCGCCATCGACCCTGACAAGATCGACGTGGTGGCGATGACAGGCAACTCGATGGGCTGGTATTCGGCCCTGGCCTGCGCTGGCGCGTTGACCGCCGAAAGTGGGTTCGAGGTGGTCAACACCATGGGCACGCTGATGCAGGACAACATGATCGGTGGGCAACTTGTTTATCCATTCCTGAACGCGGATTGGCATCCGGATCCAGTCCGCAAGGCCGAGCTTTTGGCTCTGGTCGATCAGATCAGCGGAACGGATGCAACGCTGACCCTGTCGATTGATCTGGGTGGAATGCTGGTGTTGGCAGGGGATGAAGCCGGGCTGGCTGCGTTCGAAAAAGCCGTGCCAGTTGTGCAGGATCGCTTTCCCTTGCGCCTGGCCAATCACGCGGGCTTTCATTCAAACCTTCAAGCCCCCGTGGCCGCGCAGGGCCGCACGCGACTGGGCGTAGACCTTTTCCGACAGCCCGATCTTCCGATGATCGACGGCCGTGGCCAGATTTGGTGGCCTGGGGCTTGTGACGCGCACGCGCTGTGGGATTATACGCTGGGTCATCAGGTCACAGAAACCTACGACTTCACCCAAGCGGTTGCGCAGGCCGCACGAGAGTTCGCGCCAGACCTGTTCATCGTCACCGGCCCGGGCACCACGCTGGGCGGGGCTGTGGCACAATCCCTGATCCTCAGCAACTGGGATGGGCTGTGCGACAAGACTGCCTTCCAGAACAATCAGCGCGAAGCACCTTTTCTGGTTTCAATGGGGATGGACGATCAAAGGACACTGGTCACCTAGCCTGACGCCTCACCTTGAAGGCGCCAATGGCTGAGAGGTTGCGCTGGTTAGAGGCTGACAAGTTTGTGCTGACCGTCAGAGCCCAGGAAACTCGTTTGACCAGCCCCAAACGCCGCCTGAAAGGCTTTGTCCGTCTTGGCCCATTCCAGCAACGCTTTGGCCTCTTTCAGTGCGTCCGGTCCTGTCGGGGCAGCAGCGATGGCCGCAAGTATCTGCCGCAATTTTGAGCTTTTGTCTGCCACGCTCGCCCCGACCTCAAGCACAAGACCCACAACCGGAGGTGGGGTATACACATAATCCGCATCGGATTGCGCCGCTATACGGGCTTGTAAGGCCGGAACGATGTCGACCGTGTCATGGACATAAGTCCAACTGGTAGACAGCCCCTCGATCATGGGATTGTCAGTCCCGGCCAGCATCGTGATCGGCGTGGTTTTGTAGATCACGATCGGTTTGCCAGCCGCATAAGCGATAGAGGATTCAACAAGACTGCCCCCGTCAGGCACGCGCCCATCCATGTTGAAAACGAGACATGTGCACCGACCGATCAACTGATAGATATCCAGCGAATAAGTGACTTTGCGCACAATCGAGAGCGCGATTTGCCCTTCCTGCGATGAAATCTGGGGATCAAGAAGCAACGCCATCAACTTGCCCACTTCAAGCCCGTCTCGCTGCGGCAGATAAGTTGTGAACCCCCCGGCCTCAAGCACAGCGGCAATGTTCTGCTGCTCCCAAAGATCCCCGACGCTGAACATCGGCCCCGAGCAATACACGATCTGTTCTGACATTTGAAAAAGCTCCACAAATTGAGTTTATGAATTAACAGAAGTGAGGACGCGGGATGCCTTTTGCGCATCCGGAGTATCCGTCCCTGGTTCCAGCGTCTTAAGAACGGTCGCCAACCGATTTCTCGTGGTCCGATCTTCGGACCCAAGCACGTCGTCCAGTGTCAACAACGCGCGAAGCTCTAACGAGCTGGCATGATTGTCGCGCGCCAGGTCCACGGCTTCGGAAACGCTTTCGACTGCTGCTGTGCGGTCGCCCATCGTCGCCTGAACCACTCCTAAAAGGCGTTTCAGTTCCGCATCCCAGAAATGCTGACCCAACATCGCCGACATCTGACCGCCCGTTTTCAGTACCCCCAACGCAATTTCGGGGTTGCCCTGATCCGCCTGCGCGCTGGCCATAATGGAAAAGCCCAGCCCAACGGCAGATTGGCTGCCACTGCCTGACAGGATACCAAGCCCTGCTTCGATGTCTTGCAGGCGTTTTGCGGGCGGATCGACCTTCTGACCGGCGCGCAGCAGCAGGCACAACCCTTGCCAGAAAGGTATCCCGAGGTTGGCGCAGAACATCACGGTTTCATCTGCGACCTCGTAAGCAAGTTCCTCATCCCCACGGTAATGATGGATGAGCGCCAGATAAGACCGAGCGGCGGCCAGGCTAAGGGCGGATTCGAGCCCCTCGGCAAGGGCAACTCCCTGGCACGCGCGTCTGAGACCGGTCTGCGCGGCCCCCAACCACCAATGCGACGCCGCAGCAGCCCCATAGGCCACGACCCCCTGATCGGTTCCGACACCATAAGTCACATTTGCAAAATCATCGGGTTGATACAGCGACACCGCCGTTTCTGCGTGGTCGAGCGCATCTTGCACATCGCCGATCTGAAACTTCGCATTCGCAAGCGACGAATGAGCCCGAAGCAGCCCAATGCGGTGATTGGCGGGTTCTGACCACGACAAAATCTGAAGCGCAAACTCACAGGCTTTGCCGCAATCGCCCTTCCCAATCCAATATGCAGCCAATCCATTAAGCGCCGAGGACCGCTCGTCATAATCGTTCAGCGTTTCCGCAATGCTCAGGGCGCGCTCCCACACCGGAACGATTTCATCTGACCCAAACCCGCGCACTCCCATCAACGCGTTACCCAGCAATATCTGCAGTGACAGCTCAGAGATGTTCCGTTCGGGCGTTTCCGGCGCGCCTTCCAATGCCTCAAGCGCGCGTCTGTAGAGTGTCGTGGCATCCTCGACCGCAGCCTGTTTCGCGGCACTCCGACCCGCTTTTTTGAACCATTCCGCAGCTGGGCTGAATTGCTCGGACTCAAGCAGGTGGTGGGCCACCACAGACGGGTTCATGGCCCCCTGTCGGCTGAACTGGGTCATTAATTGATCCGCTGTCGCTGCGTGAAGGGTCTTTCGTCTTTGACGTAGCAACGTGCCATAAGCTCCATCTCGGGTCAGGGCGTGGCGAAAGAAATAATTGCTTGGTTGCCTCTCATGCTGCCGGATCAGATCGGCACCCAACAACTGATCAAGCGCCGCCTCCAATCCGTCGGCGTCCAGTTCCGAGACTGCTGCAAGAAGCGCCTGGTCAAACGCCTGCCCCAAAACGGAAGCCACCTGAGCGGTGCCTTTGGCATTTCCCGGCAGGCCGTCAAGCTGTTGCATGACCAGGCCGTCAAGCGACGTCGGAATCAGGGAATGATGCCCGGCCTCATCGCGCAGCGCCTGGCGCGTCAGCTCCTCCAGAAACAGCGGCACACCCTGCGCACGGTCGATCAATTGCTCTACATCCCCAGTGCTGAGACGCTGCGTGTCATCGATCGTCCGAATGAGCTGTTGCGCATCCGTTTCGGCCAGGGACGGCAGTTCAATCGTGTGGCCAATAAGCTTCTTTCCGATACCGTCATTGGCGTTTCGCGAGGTAACAAGACACAGGAACCTTGCGGGAGTGTCCCGTTCCAACATCAGGTTCAGCAAGTCAATCGTCGTCGCATCGCTCCAATGCAGGTCTTCACACACCAGCACAACGGGACGTTGAGTGGACAGAAACTCGATCCAATGTACCAGAGTTTCCAATGTCTTCTTACGCAGGCTTTCGGGGCTTTCGCTCCCCAGAACCGAGGTTTCGGCTGCCCGAATCCCCAGAAGGTTGGCGATGACCGGAAACGCATCCGCGGGCCTGTCTTCCCAGGTGGCCAAACCGTCTTTCAAACGGGTCGCGGCGTCTTCGGTTTCCTGCGGGTCCGCAATTCCAAGACTTTTCCGTGCCAGTTCGATGAATGGATGCAAGGCAGCACCTGTTTGAAGCACGTCGCACCTGGCCTCAAGCCACGTATGGGGCGTTTCGGCCAAGCTTGCCTGAAACCTGTCGACCAAAGTACTTTTGCCCAAGCCCGGTTCAGCAAAAATGCAAACGCCCGACCTCTTCCCATCCAGAACAGACTCAAATTCTGACTTCAGCCTAGCCAGCTCCTCGTCACGGCCAACCAGGGTGTGCACCGTCCGCAGCACTGGACGCTTCGCTGCTGCGGATTGGTGCAGGTGATGAAGGACAACTTTGTTCTCAATCCCCTTCAACTGAATCGGCGGCTGCGGTCGCGAAGCGAACTTTCCTTTCAGCAGATCCAACGCAGATTCACTGGTGAAGATCGTGCCCGGCGATGCCGCTGATTGAATGCGTGCAGCAACGTTAACTGTTTCCCCCAATAGGATATCGCCCAGACCGTCGCTGTTTTGCCCTACAATCACCGGTCCGGCATGGATACCTACGCGCGCCTGCAACGGCTCTTTCAGGTTGGGTTGCCCAATTTTTCCCAATCCTCCCAACAACTCGAAAGCCGCGCGTACAGCTCGCTCCGCATCGTTTTCCTGCGCCCGCGGGTATCCGAAATAGACCAGAAGCCCATCCCCCAGATAATTCGCTATCTTTCCACCAAATTTCTCGAAGGTCTGGCTTCCAAATTTCTGGAACGCCAGCATCAGGTTGGCGAAATCCTCGGATTCCATTTTTGTGCTCAACGCTGTCGAGCCGACAACATCAACAAATGCCAGGACAAGCCGCCGCCTCTCACCGCTGAGTCCAGAATCTTTTTGAGTACTGGCGGAGGTCTTCGCCATAAGGTCACCTGCGCGCAAAAAACGAGAAAACAGTTCAGTCAAAATCCATGTATTGTTCAAGCAAACACGCAAAGGTGTCACAAGGTCAAGTTTTGTGATAGATCAAAGGAATAGTCAGACCTCGTGCCGAAGTAGGAATTCGAGGCGTTAAAGCGTTATTTGAACATGTATTGGGTGGATTATGGGCGACATCAGATATGTCTGTCTTTCAGATATGCATTTCGGGGCGGATAACAGCATTTTAACCCGTCTGAACGCAACCGATGGTCAAGTAGACCCGATGCACCCCAGCGATGTTTTGATTCACTTGGCTAACTGCCTGAGACACCTGATCAACGAAAACTCAGGCGACCGTCTGCCAACGCTCATTCTGAATGGCGACATTCTTGATCTGGCCTTCAGCACCGAAAATGTCGCTGCAATGGCGTTTCGACACTTTCTTGAACTGACCATGCCGGAAGACCCAGCCGCCCGGCTTTTCGACCCCGAGATTGTGTTCATTCCCGGCAACCACGACCATCACCTTTGGGAAACCTGCCGCGAACGCCAATATGCGGATTCCCTGAGTTCCGCCGATTGGAGCACCCCTCTGCCCACCCCGCCGCACATCACACCGATGCGCGACCCGGAAGGGGTGCCAAGTTATTTTGTTAATGCAATCACCCACAGCCTCCCCTGGCTGTCAGAGACGCTGATCAAAACCGTTTATCCAAACTACGCCATCACGTCCGGCGACAAGCTTATCGTGGTCAGCCACGGGCATTTTATCGAAGACGCGTATCTGATGGTCAGCGAGTTTGCGGATCTCCTCTACCCCAAGACAACTCCACCCGAAACGATGGAAGCATGGGAGGCCCAAAACTTCGCCTGGATCGATTTCGTCTGGTCCGTTTTGGGCCGTTCCGGGCATATCGGGGTTGACGAAGAAAACGTTTATAATACTGAAAACAGCCCGAAGGCGATTGGATCATTGCTGGGCAGTGCCACCCGAAATCTGGTTATGAAAAAGGGTGGCGCGACCGGAAAAACACTTGCCAATGGCGTTGGCGAAATGGTCAGCGCGTTGGTCTCCGACTATTTTGAACGTGGGCAGACCAATACCTTACTCAGCGACGACGGAGCAGGCGTCAAACGGTTCATGCGGGTTCCCGTTCAAGAACAAATAAAATCAGAATTCGCCCCGAGCGTTCCTGCAAGTGTTTCTCTTGTTTTTGGCCACACGCACAAACCATTTGAAGCGATCATGCCGTTGGAGGGTTTCTTCGTGCCAAACTTCGCCGCCTATAACAGCGGCGGTTGGGTCGTCGACAGCCCGGAAGTCAAACCGCTCATCGGAGGCGCGATTGTGTTGATCGACGATGACGCCAACCTAGCTTCACTGCGCATGTATAACGAGGGTCACAACACATCGGATTATCGCGTTTCAGTCCAAATCGCCGAAACACCGGAAGACGTGGATAACCCGCTGTATACGCAACTGTCTAAATCCGTCGCCCCCCAGAAATGGCCGTGGGCGGATTTTTCCAAAGCCGCAGCCGTAGCAGTGAAACAGCACAACACACGTCTGGCCGATTTTCTAAAATACTCAGGTGGTACGGGTTAGAGTCAATGAGCGTTCGATTGCGTGGGCATCACGAAACTGTCCAAGCAAAGGTAGAAAGATCAACGGAAAAAGTCTCTCATATTTCAGCCTAAAATGGTGCCCGGGGGCGGCACATGCAACCTGTTTGGGAATGTTCACTCTTGTGCAGATTCCCCCTCATTTACAATGAATTACCTGATCTAATTGTCCAAGCTTGTCTTGCCATGTTTGACGCCATCCAATAAGTTTAGGTGGATATTAGGGTGGATATAAATGCGGGCAAAAAAACAGACTTTCGGCTTCCTTTGTTAAATCTGCACCGGTCGGTAAACACTGCGATGGCGCTGGTCTTTGGTTTATTAAACGAGACGATGGTGGCGCGCAGTGGATGCTTCGTGTGACTGTGCATGGCCGAAGGCGCGAAATGGGCTTAGGCGGCTATCCAACTCTTTCTCTTGCAAGTGCTCGAAGTGTTGCACAGCGATGGCGTACGGTCGCTGCGGAAGGCCGTGACCCGGTCAAGGAGCGTGAAGCAGAGGCACGTGTGGCGCGGAGGGAAGATGTTTCACTTGCGGTTCTGACTGCAGATGCAATTGAAGCGCGAAAGGCTGAACTCAAAGGAGATGGAAAAGCTGGGCGTTGGCTCTCACCGCTAAATGGGCATGTACTGCCCAAGCTTGGAAAGGTGCCAATAACAGACATTGACCAGCGCGACATTCGCGACACCCTAGCTCCAATCTGGCACACAAAAGCCGACACAGCGCGCAAAGCCATGAACCGGCTAAACATTGTCTTTCGCCATGCGGCCGCGCTTGGATTGGACGTTGACCTTCAGGCGACAGAAAAAGCCAAAGCGTTGTTGGGAAAGTCACGTCACAAGCCGAAACACATCCCAGCGATGCTGTGGAGCGATGTCCCTGCCTTCTACTCAAGCTTAGAGGAACCGTCTATCTCGAACTTGGCAATGAGGTTGCTCATCCTAACCGGCGTTCGCTCTAAACCTTTGCGCTTTATCAGGCTCGAACAGATTGAGGGACACGTTTGGACTATACCCGGCGAGGCCATGAAAGGTCGAAAAGGGGCAACAAGTGATTTTCGTGTGCCGCTTTCGCAGGAAGCGCAACGCGTTATCGACCTTGCCCTACCGCATTCCAGAAATGGTTTCCTTTTTCCGAATACACGGCACGGCGTGATCTCTGATATGACACTCTCACGAATGATGGAACGTCGCAAACTGTACGCCCGCCCGCATGGCTTCCGCAGCAGTCTCCGCGACTGGCTGGCTGAAGCCACCGACGCGACACACGAAGCAGCCGAAGCGATGCTGGGACACGTAACCGACTCTGGTGTCGTTCGAGCTTACAGACGCACAGATTTTCTTGAGCAGCATAGGGTGTTGAGCGAGCAATGGGCGAGCTACGTGTGCGGTGGAACTAGGGAAGTCGTTTCTTGCGTCGCAACACGGTAATTAACGCCAGCCGGCATCACTCTAAATACAGTGGCCGCGAAAATCTAAACAGCTACATATTGAATTGCACCAATTAGTCCGCTAACATTGGACCTGTTGCTGCGCAAGATGTGCAGCTCGTCTTCCCCGACACGGGGCACCCATTGGTGGGACGAGCGGCCGGTTGCGATCATTCTGGCTTTCGTCCCGAGTAAGAAAGGACGACTGTCACAATGAGTACATTCACGGCGACTCCCGCAAAATACCTGACCCTAATTGAACTTCGCGAGAAGCTCGGGAACCGTTCTCGTTCATCCATTTATGCCGACCTGGCTGCGGAGCGGCTTCCCAAACCCGTCAAACTGGGTGGTCGTTTGTTGTGGATCGAAGAAGAAATCGATTCCCACCTCCGCGCTCTGCGCGATGGCGACATATGCTAATCGCACGCAGTGGAGGATCCATTATGGTCGGTCGCTTCGATACACCGGAAACCGCTAGCATCAGTTGTGCATTTGAAAGTGCACGGAAACTTGGGCGGCATTGGGAGGGAGGTCAAAATGAGTGATTTCAACGCCAAACGTGCCCGGGCTAAGCGTCCCTGCCCACTTTGGGTAGATGCATACCAGCGTGATACTCAACACCTCTCGGCCGATGAAGTTGGCGCCTACATGCTTATTCTCATGGCGATGTGGGTGCGCGAAACATGTGATTTCCCTGATGATACGCCCTTGGTGACGCGCCAGTGCAACCGACAGCATAATTCGTCGGTAAACAACGTCTGCTATAAGACATGCTTAGAGAAATCTGCCGACCCTTCCGACAATAGGAAATCTACGGTTGCTGCATCTCGCATTTTGCAGGCAATAGGCTATGTAATAAGCCACAATGAACCTAAACCCTACTTGTGAAGGCCGACGGAGAAAGGCCTTCCCAACTTGAGAATGCCTCTGAAAAACTCTGCCGATGCTCGAAGCCAAGTATTTCGGCAGTTTCAACTATGTCTTTTCCAGCCATAAGGAGGCGCTTTGATGCGAGGTGCCGCTCGGTCTGAACGATTTCACGAAAAGATGTTCCTTCAGACTTCAAACGAAGTTGAATCGTCCGCTCGTGTAATTGCAGTGCTCCAGAGGTGTTGACTAGAGTCCATGGCGCAACACCGAATGAAGCACGAACTAGGCCGGCGACAATGTCCTTCGTCAGTGGTTTTTCGCAAGCCTTTATGGATTCATCGGCCAAATAGCGCGAAAACACTTCGGCTCTCAGTGCATCCATTTTGAACATCTGCGACTTGAGTGCTTCTTCGTCGAACGAAATGTACCCTTGAGTGGAAGCCCTAACGCGACTGATAGCGGAGTTGAACAGAACGTGCGTCGAACAGCCATTAGGGTAGGAAACATCAATGTCCGGATCGGTGCGATTGTTTGCAAGGCAGACAACGTTGGCCAATAGAGTTATTGTGTATTGAACATCTTTGGCTCCTTCAAAAGCGTCAAAAGGATTGAAATACCAGATATGGCAACGCTTTTTGTAGGTTCTGATTACTAACTCTGAATCGCTCTGATAGTACAACAGCGCAGACTTGGCGATCTGCAAAGCGTCCCACAAGGTATCAGCAGAAACGATTGCGCGACCAAAAACGCCCAAATCTTCCACTTTCTGAACATATCCTGCTCGGGCAAAGAAATCATCATCGCCAGCGAACCGAGTTATTTCCTTTATGCCCTTTAGGTAGTTGGAAACGTCAACAATCTCCTCTGGCTCCGTTGGCAGGTTGAAAGAATGCAGCGTTTTTTGAAACATCCGAGCGTTGTCAGTAAGCAAGGAGATTGGACCATGGAATGAGCCCGCTCTAATCGTGAATTCGTTGACCTTTTCACTCATACACTGTGCTCGGACAGTGATTCATTATGTGCTTCGACGTGTTTAGCGAATCTCTTCATACAACTTCTTATACATGAATGCTTCCTGTCGTTGGCAGGCTAACACACGTTTTTCGTGAATATGAATGTTGCTTTTGCAGCCTTGATTCGTATTTGCCGACAGATTGAAGGGCAAACACCGCTAACCAATGGGGTCATCGTGGGAATGAACTTTGATCGCGATGTCACCAGTCTGTCGATTGATGCGTTGGTTTCGAATTTTTCAGGAGAGCACATGAAACATAATTTGGGCATAACAAAGTCAGCGATATTGGGTGCTTTGTCGGTCGCTATCCTCGTGGTTGGCACACCAGTTTCTGCACAAGACAAACCAAACATTCTAGTGATTTGGGGAGACGATATTGGGCAATCCAACATATCCGCTTACACTAGGGGACTAATGGGCTACGAAACGCCCAATATCGACCGGGTTGCTGATGAAGGCATGATGTTCACCGACTACTATGGGGAGCAGTCCTGTACAGCTGGTCGGGCTTCTTACATTATGGGACAGTCTGTCTATAGAACCGGCTTGTCTAAGGTAGGCCTCCCGGGCGCAGACTTGGGTATGAAGGAAGAAGACCCCACGATTGCGGGCCTTCTGAAGCCATTAGGATACATGACCGGTCAGTTTGGGAAAAATCACCTTGGTGATCAGGACAGTATGCTTCCCACAAACCATGGTTTTGATGAGTTTTTCGGAAACCTGTACCATTTGAATGCGGAAGAAGAGCCAGAAAATCGCGACTATCCCGGCGACGCGGTTTTGGCGGACGGCCAGACCTTCCGCGAGGCATTTGGCCCTCGTGGCGTTATCAAGTCTTCGGCTGATGGGCTTGTTGAAGACACGGGACCATTGACCAAAAAACGGATGGAGACAGTCGACGATGAAACCGTTGCAGCTGCCGTCGACTTTATCAAAAATGCGCACGAGCAAGGCAAACCTTTCTACGTTTGGTGGAACGGCACACGGATGCACTTCCGTACACATGTGAAAGACGAATTGTTCGGGATCTCGGGACAAGATGAGTATGGCGATGGCATGGTCGAACATGACATGCACGTCGGTCAGCTATTGGATGTGCTTGACGAACTGGGCATTGCTGACAACACCATTGTTCATTATTCGACTGACAATGGCCCCCACAAGAATACATGGCCAGATGCTGGCACCAACCCGTTCTACAGTGAAAAGAACACCAACTGGGAAGGTGGATGGCGCGTGCCCTCGCTCGTGCGTTGGCCTGGGAAAATAGAACCTGACTCTGTCTCAAACGAAATCATGCACCACATGGATTGGTTGCCGACGTTGTTGGCAGCAGCGGGCAATGAGACCATCAAGGAAGACTTGAAAGCAGGTGGCGTTCAAGCCATTGGTCGCGAATATAAAGTGCATCTGGATGGCTACAACTTCTTGCCCATTCTTACTGGTGAAACAAAAGACGGCCCGCGACATGAGATTTTCTATTTCGCGGATACCGGAGAATTAACAGCCTTGCGCTATGACGATTGGAAACTGATTTTCCTTGAGCAAAAAGCTGTTTCGACATTGCGTGCGTGGATCGAACCTTGGACCCCACTTCGCGTCCCTTTGATCACCAACCTGCGGCGTGATCCATTCGAACAGGCGCATCTAACATCCAATACTTACTACGACTGGATGATTGATCGGATCTATTTCCTGGTGCCCGCACAAAAGTATGTAGGCCAGTTCCTAGCTACATTCCAAGAGTTCCCACCGCGTCAGAAGCCAGCCAGCTTTTCAATTGATCAGGTCATGGAACTGATGACGGCAAATAACGGAAGTAAATAGTTTCGAGCTTGGTAAACTTAATTCATGCGCGGTGTTGGGAGAGAACCGCGCATGGAGTTCAGAGATGAAACATCGTCACGGGATAGCGTCAGGACGTACATTCTTTTGTGTGTCACTGCGCTGCAAAAAACAATTTTCAACTAGGGAGAGATACGATGAGTGATTTGGTCATTATTGTCTTCGAGGGCCGTCATACAGCAGACGAAGCACTTTTGCGTCTGCAAAAAAATGAGCCTGGATTGGGAAGTCGATCTCGACGAGGTCGTGGTAATGACCCGCGATAAGAACGGCGTAGTGCGGACCCGGAATTCCGATACTCTTACAGCAACGGGTTTCGTCGGAGGCACTTCTCTTGGAGCACTGACCGGCACGTTGATCGGTGCCATGGTCGGAAACCCTGCTGCCGGGTTTATTGCAGGTTCGGCTGTTGGTGCTGGCTCTGGGACACTTGCAGGAATGCTGGATCAAGCAGACGAAGAGGATGCATTGGCAGCTCGCGTCGGCTCAAAGATGGGCCCTGACTCATCGGCTCTGGCCGTTATCGGGTGGTCAAACCGACCTACGAAGTTGTTGGGCGAATTGGAGGGCATGAAGGGCGAGGTTATCGAGACATCATTGTCTGTCAGTGATGAAAAAGAGCTTCGTGCCGCTTTGTCCGGAAACTGACCAGTATGTTTAGGGGGCGGGCTGCTTGATCACCCGGCGACCTGAATTCAATTTTCACATTGTCGAGACGGGATCAGTAATATGAAAAAAGTTCTGAGAACAACGGCTCTCTTGTGTGCTTTCGCAATTGGAGACCCAATGTATGCGCTCGCACAGTCCACACCTCATGTGGCTGGCGGTGTTGTTGTCGAGTACAACAATCTTGATGTCGCCTTAGTCGCTTCCGGTTGGAGCGTAGTCGAGCTTTTGCGCGGTGATGTTTACAATGCTGGTGGCGACTTTGTGGGATATGTCCATGATGCGCTCGTCTTGCCGGATGGTGATACGACCTTTGTGATCGTCAACGTCGCCGGCTTCCTGAACATCGGTGAAAAGTTGATCGCGCTGCCAGCGGTCGCCTTCGAGATCAACGCGGATGGCGATCTGTTTTTGCCCAATGCGACCAAGGAAAATCTGAAAAGCCTGCCGCGCTTTCACTACGCTCGAAACTAAACGGAAGGTCGCACTCGACAGGCTTTGACCTGCTTGAGGGCGCCTAAACGCAAAAGCAGTCGCCAGTGTTTGAAAATGCAATCGACCAAGGGAAAGATACAATGAGCATGGGAAACTCAGACAACGATCTGCAAAAATACTGGGGCTGGTTTCTTGGACTCGGGAGTGTGTTGGCTATCGGGGGTGTATTCGCAATTTTTGCACCTTTTTTGGTATCATTGGCCATTGAATTTGCTGTGGGATTTGTTTTCGCTGTAGGTGGCTTCGTGGTGCTAGTGCAGGTTTTCACCACCAAAGATGGCTGGAATGCAAGGCTCATCTATTCCATCTTGGGGGGCTTCAATCTGATTGCCGGGTTGTTGCTGATATTTCGCCCTCTTGAAGGGCTCATGGCGCTTACGTTGGTCTTGATTGTTGCAATTTTTGTGAATGGCTTGGTGCGGATTGCAGTGGGCGTGATGGCGCGACCGGATCAAGGTTCTGGCTGGGTCATTTCCGTTGGTTGTGTGTCCGTACTGGCATCGGGATATCTGTTGGCGAAGTACCCCGAAGTGAGCGTGATGCTGTTGGGGATCGTTGCAGGCGTATCGCTGATCGGTGAGGGCGCAGGATATATCCGCTTTGCCCGTGGCCTAAGGAACGACGTGTCGGTCGCGGTCTGAAAAAAACGACCCAAAACTGTGGCAAACGTTGGGTAGACACTGATTCTACTGTTACAAAAAGGACGAAATACGTGATCGAACCAAAAAATTTTCCCTTGCTAATCAAATGGTTGGTTGTTGGAGTCAGCTTGGTCGTTCCGTCTGTCTCAAGCGCTCAAGGCAAGCCTCGACTGGTTCTTCAAATTACTGTTGATCAGTTGCGTGGAGACCTAATCGACAGATTCAGTATCCACATAGGAGAGGGCGGCTTTCGCTATTTGTTGGATCATGGCGTCAATTTTACAAATGCTCATCACCGCCATGCCAACACTGAAACAATTGTCGGGCACACGACGCTCGCAACCGGCACGGACCCTGCTATCCATGGTATGGTAGCCAACCTGTGGTTTGATCGAAAAACTGGCAAGCCTTTCTATAACGTGCAGGATCCGGACTATCCTTTGGTCGGGGCTTCCGGAGTCGATGCGGAGAACGAAATCGATCCGACCCAACGAGCAGCCACAACTGACGGTCGGTCTCCCCGCAATATTATCAGTTCAACTATCTCCGATGAAATTGGCCTGCACTTTGGGCCGACTTCAAAAGTGTTTGGTGTGTCGGTCAAGGATCGCGGTGCAATTGCAATGGCAGGTCACGCTGGTGACGCTTACTGGTTCTCAAAGTCAGAAGGCCGGTTTGTTACAAGCACGTTCTATCGCGACGCCTACCCCGGTTGGATTGAGGATTGGAACTCAAAGGGCCTTGTCGCATCATATGCCAATCGATCTTGGACTCTTCTGGGAGACGTCGGGAAGTATGCCTTTGCAGACCGCGACGACCAACCGTGGGAAACCGATATACAGGGGTTTGGACGGACATTTCCGCATAACTGGGGAGCGGCAGAAGGGAAATACTTCACAACGCTCTTAACCCTCAGCCCGGCTGGGGATGAAATAACAGTAGATTTTGCCAAAGCCCTGTTGGATGCAGAAAAACTGGGGCACGATGACGTTACTGATTATCTGTCGGTCAGCTTGTCATCTACAGACTATGTCGGCCATATGTTCGGCCCTTCAAGCCTAGAAGCCGAAGACAATTTCGCGCATCTCGACAGGCAAATCGCTGACCTTTTAACACATGTGGATGCCGTAGTTGGTCTAGAAAACACATTGATCGTTTTGTCGGCAGATCACGGCGCACCGGAACACCCGGAGTTTCTGGCGACTCTAGGCATTGAAGCTGGTTTGTTCAGCTTTGAACGCGTCGATACAGAACCAGGATTTGTGCGTCTTCAAATGGATTTTGGTGAATCCGCTGATCTGGTTCAGAACTTTTCCAACCCCTACGTCTATTTGGACCAAGATCTTATTTCCAAACGCTCTTTGGATCCTTTGGTCGTCGAGCGAGCTGTTGCTGAGGAACTTCAAAAACTCCCCGGCATTGCCTATGCGGTTGGGAGTTCAGATTTGCGACGCGGATCGTTTGCAAAAACCAAGATTAGCGATGCCGTCTTGGCTAACTTTAATCCAGATCGGTCGGGAGATATCTATGTGGTGTTCGAACCGCATTGGTTTGTGGCTGATTTTGACGGGTTGCACGTTGCGTCTGCTCATGGCTCTCCCTGGACATACGACACACACGTTCCCCTGATTATTACAGGTTCAAATATTGTTCCACAAACCGTCGCACGACGCGTCGAAACTGTGGATGTCGCGCCTACGATTGCGTCTCTTCTGGGCACTAAGCCGCCTTCCGGAGCGGTGGGTGTACCTTTGCCAGAAGCGATGCCCGAGACAAAGGGAGCCCCATGAAATCCTTCTTTAAGCGCTTAGCTCAATTTTCCGTTTTGTGCGTCGCCAGCACTCCGGCCTATGCGCAATCTGATGCAGCGCAAGCCAACAATCCTCTGGCTGATATCACAGCGTTCAATATCCAAAACTATTATATCGGTGACTTTACAGGACCAGATAATGCGACCGGAAATCAATTTGTTCTGCGCTATGCAAAGCCGGTCACTTTAGGCAGCTCCAATTGGCTGATCCGAGCCTCGTTGCCATTTAACTCGTTACCGGTGGGAACAGATGGCCAAACTTTGAGTGGCGTCGGAGATTTTGATGTTTTTGCGGCCTATCAGTTTAATACGGGTAACCCTGGAATTAGTTTTGCGCTTGGTCCGCAAGTGGTCGTGCCAACAGCCTCCGACGACCGCTTGGGAGCCGATCAATGGCAGCTTGGGTTAGCCAACGTTTATTTCAATGCAACTTCGCCTGTCTTTCAGTATGGATATCTTCTGACATGGCGTGGAGGCGTTGGGGATGCAAATGGGCGCCCACGTGCCAATTTGGGTGCCTTTCAACCCTTTGTTTTTTTCCAACTGGGCAATGGGTACTACACGGGCGGCGCCCCGATCTGGACCTACAATTTTGTTAATGACAGCTATTCTGTCCCATTGGGCATTCGCCTAGGCAAGGTCACCAAACGCGGCAATACCGTTTACAACTTTTTTGTCGAACCGCAGTACTCGGTTTTTGACAAAGGAATCGGCCTGCCCAAATGGCAAATTTACGCGGCACTTAACATGCAGTTTCAATGAGCATTTAGTGTTTAGAAAAGTTCCTACCCACTAAGAAATTCCCGCCTAAAATCAACCATCAGGAGTACCAACATGGAAAAGTTTATTGCCGTCGTTTTCGAGGATGATGCTGCTGCATTCAAGGGTGAAACCGCACTGCGCGCGCTACATTCCCAAGGAGATCTCGCGGTGTATGCCGCTGCAGTCATCGGGAAAGATCTCGAAGGCAAAGTCGAAGTTAAGAAGGTGGAAGATGAAGGGCCGTTGGGAACGGCACTGGGCCTCGTTCTCGGCGGAATGGTTGGTGTTTTGGCCGGCCCGATGGCAGTCGCATCAGGAACTGCAGTCGCCGGATCTGCCGCTGCAGCATCAGTGGCCGCCTCAGGAATGGCTGTCGGATCGATGACAGGTGGTTTGTTTGGTGTCTACAGAGATCTTTGGGTTGCGGGAATAGATTCTACGATGCTTGACGAAATCAGCATCGAACTTATTCCTGGTAAATCTTGCTTGGTGGCCTCGGTTGACGAAGTTTGGACATCGCCATTGGATGTCAAAATGAGCGAGGCTGGAGGAGTGGTTTTCCGCAAGCCACGCGCCGATGCAATCGATGAACAATACGCTGATGAAATGGCGGAACTTAATCGGGAAATTGCAGAGCTAAAAGACGAGTGGAAGCAATCTAACGAAGAAACCAAACAAGCAATCCACGACAAAATCGACGCAACCAAGGCAAAGGCAAGTATAGCCAAAGAAAAAATCTCGCAACGTATCACCGAACTGAACAGCCAAACAGCTGCAAGGCTCGAGGCGATTGACGAGCAAATTGCGGTGGCCAAAGAAAATACAAGGAACAAGTTTGAAAAGCGTAAAGCTGAAATTCAGGCAGACTACAAAGAACGAAAGGCCAAGCTAGATGCGTCAATGTCACTGGCCAAAGAAGCGTTGACCTAATTCTTTTTAGTAAGATGTTTAAACATCCAACCGGCACCGTTTAATATTGGCAGTGCAGATAAACCGGAGAGCCGTCTCTCGGCAATTACGTGTTACAAAAGGTGAAAGAAATGCCAGATCTAAAGGCCATGATGGCCGAGCTACAACAAAAGAGAGATGAAATTAAACTTCAGTTGAACCTTGGAACAATGGAGGCGGAAGACGAGTGGGATTCACTTGTTTCGGAGTGGGATAGGTTCCTGTCTACATCACAATTTAATCAGTCGGCGGATGAAGTCGGCGAAGCTGCGCAGGAACTTGGTTTGAAAATGAAAGCCGTATATGACAAGGTTCGTAAATCCGTAGGGTAATAGACAGGAAGTAGCCCAGCCGGTGCCAGATCAACAGCAAACACACGTTTTTAGTCTGGCGTTTTGGCACCGGGTTGTCGTGATCGCCTTTTTTACTATCGCAGGACTGGTCCTGGCGGCTGATGTTCTAGTTCCATTGTCGATTGCTTCCTTGATTTTCATTCTTCTGACTTCCGCAGTCGACAGGTTTTGTCAGGTTGAAATTCTCGGGACACGGATCCCCAGATGGCTGGCCCATGTCATTAGCGCTGCTCTTTTAGTGTTGGGATTGCTCGGATTACTATCAATTCTGACCAGTCAAGCGGGCGCGGTTGCCGATGCGTTGCCTAGATATGAAGCAAGATTCTCTGAAATCTTGGCCCGAGTGGTCACTCTTGTTGGAGACAAGAACTATCAGGCAGCGCAACAAGCGATCTTAGAGATGGACTTTACCGGCTTCGCTGGCGGAGCAATCGGTTCAGCCGGAAGCTTTTTGAGCGCTTTCTTTCTGATCCTTCTTTATATTCCTTTCATGATGCTGGAACAGGGGCCCATGAGGTTGAAAGTCGCACTGGCAGCACCAGATGCGGAATCCGCACAAAACTTACACCGCGTGCTGACACGCATTTCGGACAGTGTGCAGCGCTATGTAGGGATCAAAACACTCGTTAGTTTCCTAACGGGTGTCGGTAGCTACGCGATAATGAAGCCCGTGGGATTGGATTTTGCCGAAACTTGGGCCATCCTGGCATTCGTACTGAACTTCATTCCAACGATTGGTTCAATCATCGGGGTAGCGTTGCCGTCGCTCGTTGCTCTTGTGCAGTTTGATACTAGCACGCCTTTTCTAATTATTTTGGTGGGCTGTGGGGCGGTTCAGTTCATCATCGGGAATATTCTGGAACCATCGCTAACCGGAAAATCACTAAACTTGTCGCCTTTGATGGTCATCCTCGCACTGACGTTCTGGACCGCAATCTGGGGTATCCCCGGGGCTCTACTAAGCGTGCCGATTACCGTCTGTACTATGATCGTGTTAGCCAACATCCCATCGACGACGTCACTCGCAATACTGATGTCGGGCGATGGTAACTTGTCCGACGGTAGTCACAAAGACAATCCAGTAAGGGAAGTAGCACAGGGCGAAGCCACTGAAGCTGCACCTCGAAAATCTAAGCTAACGGTATCCAAATCCGAACTAGATACCGAAACAGAAGCAATCCGTCAGGAATTTGAGCAAAACTTAGACAACCAGAGCTAGACGCTTGGGGAATACTGATCGGTATCATCAGGAGGTCACGGAATGGCTGACCCGCGCAGATTGATCGATTGTGTTGGATAGGCCAGTTCTGTTCCTGCCGCGCGCACCGTCTCAAGGATTTTGAGCGAAAGACTTTCATTCACACGGAGGAAATTGTCGTATTCAGGGGTAGTCGTCCACGCGTAAAAAATGATGGTTACGGCGCATTCTGACAACCCTTCGACATAGACATATTTCGGTGCCTCTTCAGACAATTCGAAATCTCCACAGGCCGACAAATGTTCCCGCAACGTATCACGCACCTGAAGGACCTGAGCCTCGGTACTGTCTAGAAGCAACGGTATGCTAAGCATGACCCTTCGATGTCGGCGGTGTGAATAGTTTAGGACAACTGCGTTGGATAACTCGGAGTTCGGAACATGCCGTGGGATCTGATCGAACCCACGGATTAGGGTGGAGCGCAGGTCAATGGATTCGACTGTCCCGACAAACGAACCGTCGATTTGAATCGAGTCCCCAATAGCGAAGCGCTTTTCACTCATGTTATTCATGCCTGCCACAAGATTGCGGATCAGGTCCTGTGTCGCGATAGCCAATCCTGCGCCCAGCACTCCAACACCGGTCAGCGCACCGCTGATGTCGACCCTCCAGACTTCTAGCAGTGACGTAATGGCAAACAGCAAGATGCCAAAACGGGCAACGCGCTCCATCCATCCGGCCTCCATCCTGACTTCTCCAAACCGGTCGCTCTGAAGAAGGGATACAAAAGACCCGCTCAGGTTGTACCACCCTGAGAATACTGCGATCACAGCGATTGAGGCCATAACGCGCCTAAAAATGTCACCAGGCATGTTTGGAACATTCAGTGTTTCCAGAACCACAAAAACAGCAAAGGTCACAATCAAAACTGATGTGGTCCGCATCAGTTCGTCAGCTACCTTTTCCGAAAGTTCAATGGACAAGCGTCTGAGAAGTGTCCGAAACATTGCCATAAGCCATCGTGCAAGTGGCCGCCTGCCGATGACAACGGCCAAGAGAAAGATCAAAGAGAGAATTACGCTGCTTTGATTTAGTTCGGCCTGCCAGTGGCTGAAACGTTCCTGCATTTCGACAACTGCGCTCATCGACGGAGATTGAGTTTCTTCCAATTGCTGAACTGGCCTCTCTTTTGGATCATGTAGGTCGTAAACTTCTCAAACGACACCCGAAGTTTGCAGGAGGACAGCATCGGAAACTCTGGGAGAATCTTCCAGCTTTTTCTGGAGTATCGGGATAAATTGCTCCTAATTTGTCAAAGCGGCATACGAATGAGAATTCTCTATCGAATTGCAACCCGAGCTCAACAAGAACTGCGTTTCTACGCGCTTGCCCTAGGCGATCCTTTCCTGCGAGTATCGGTTAATCTGGTGGATCTCCACCGGGTGTTGGAACGCCCTTTCAGCAACCGTGAACCAAAGAGGCCCACATGGTGTCCACAATTCTGGTCTTGCTCCTGATCGCCCTCGAAGCCACTGCCATTTGGTTTGCATGGAGAGCGATCTCATCGGCGCGAACCTCTCAGGGTGCAGTGGGTTGGGTCGTTTTTCTGATTACTGCCCCGTATCTTGGCGTTCCGCTTTACCTTTTTTTGGGACATCACAAGTTCGACCGATACTTAACTGCGCGCCGCGATAGCGAGGAGGTAATTGACGGAATCAAGACGTTTCGCGAGGTCAATGCCCCCGACGTGCCTACAGAGTTTCCGTCCGAAGCGTTGGAAAGGATATCTGAACTCCCTGTAGTCCGGGGCAACAACATGCGAATCCTATTAAACGGGCAGGAAACGTTCGATGAAATCTTTGCCGCTATTGACGCAGCCCAAGATTACATTCTGGTGCAGTTTTATATTGTTCATGATGATGATCTGGGTCGGACACTGCGGGACCATCTGATCACCGCAGCAAGACGTGCAGTTGCGGTTCGGTTCATGTGCGATCCAGTTGGCAGCGTTAAACTTCCAAACTCCTATCTTAATGATCTCCGTTCAGCCGGCGTGCAAGTAGTTGAACCCGCGCAGATGCGCGGAGCTAAAAACCGATTTCAACTCAATTTACGCAATCACCGCAAGACGGTGATCATCGACGGAACGGTCGGCTTTACCGGCGGATTGAATGTTGGAGACGAATATATGGGGCGCGACCCAAAATTCGGTGATTGGCGCGACACACATGTCGAAATCCGTGGCCCGGTCGTCTCGCAATTGCAACTGGTGTTTGTAGAGGATTGGCATTGGGCAACTGAAGAAATCCTGATTTCGGAGATGAACTGGGAGGCTGGTCACATGGAAGAGAACATGTCCGGATTAATCGTCCCAACTGGTCCCGGGGACGAAATGGAAACCGGTGCCTTGTTCTTTTTCACGGCAATCGCGAATGCCAAACGACGGATTTGGATCGCTTCGCCGTACTTCGTACCCGATACCGATGTGCTCACAGCTTTAAAACACGCTGCATTGCAAGGGGTGGATGTCCGCATCTTGGTTCCTGACGTCATTGACCATAAGATTCCTTGGCTTGCCGCTTTTGCCTTTTTTGATGAAATCCGCGAGGCCGGAGTACAGGTCTTGAGATATAGTTCCGGTTTCATGCATCAAAAAGTATTGGTTGTTGATGATACTTTGGCCGCGATAGGGACAACGAACATGGATAACCGCTCATTCCGGCTGAATTTTGAAGCAATGGCCGTTTTCTTCGATACACGCGCCGCCGGGGCTACAGCCGCGATGCTGGAAAAGGATTTTGAACGGTCGTTTAGGCTAGACAAATTGCTTGCTGAACAGCCCCCGCATATCCGGATTGGCGCCCCGATTGCCCGCCTGTTCGCTCCAATTCTTTAGAGATCAAGACCCAGTTGAAGGTAGCGCAAAGCTTAACCTACCCGGTAGAACCGATATTTCGAACCTCGTGTCCACCATCGGTTCACCGTCAAGGTTTAAGTGGAACGGTTTTTCTGTTTCCAACACCGCATGTTTGAAACGGCTACGTTTTACGAGCCCCTCAATCGGGTCACTCAGGTCGGGGAAATGCCCAAAAGACAGGTTTGCAGGTGGCCACTCGTCCGTGGTCAAAACACCCAGATCGAGCAACCCGTCGAACATGTCAGCCTCTGGAGTTACTTCGAACCCACCACCGGCAAAGCGGTTGTTGCCAATTACCAGCGCAGAAACCGACGCCCAGTTATGCTCTGACCCATCCAAAGTAATCAAGGCCTGCGTTGGTTTCAGCTCAGAAACTCGCGCCAATCCGGTAAGGGTGTAGGCTAACCCTCCTAGCCGCTTCTTAACTTCTTTGGGAGTTGTCGCGGTAATCATGGCCCCAAACCCGCCACTGGCGACATTCACGAATGGGCGACCGTTGATAGAACCAATATCTATCGACCGGGCTCTTCCGGTTGCGGCCTGCACCAATGATGCAGAAAGATCCGATCCGGCATCACCATAAGACCTGGCAAAGTCGTTAGCAGTGCCCAGAGGCATAAGCCCCAAAACAATGGTTGGTCCCGCATCGCATCGCAATAGGGCGCTGGTAACCGCGTTGAGTGTCCCGTCACCACCTCCTGCAACAAAGCGCGTCACCCCCTTGGCCAAGTGCTTGTGTATCGTTTTTCGCAACTGTTTACCTGACCACGGGATAGTAATCTCCAGACCAAGCTCCTTTTCCAGTGGTCTGACGGCCGAACGTACGTCAGATCGGGCCGCAGATTTTCGATTGAGGATGAGCAGTGTTTTACAAACCATGTGGCCGGCCTATTCCTCTCATTTATTCAGGTTCTTGATCACTGTCTTGGCAACCGTTGTGGCCAAACCAGGGTCAAACGCACCTAAAGGATCACGCGCCATTTTCTTTAGTGCGTTCGTAGCGGCTCTGGCTTCTGCTGCTGCCATGCAAAGTTCGGCTTTGGTTGCCATTGTTTTTAGCCCTCCAAATCTGACCAAACATGTGATCGACGGTATGTTTTACCATCCCACCAGGCCAATTTTACTCAAATAATTCACATTGGCCCTGAGCGGTGCCTCCTGAGAGCAAGAGAACTCAATGCCAAATTATGCCCCGAATTCAATTAGATTGCTACTCCCGTAGCGCAGCGCAAATAAATCCAGTGGATTTCATCCAACAGAAACTGTGTTGAACTTCAGAACACTCCAATTGAGCCTCCCCATTTGAATGGACCCACCGTATAAATTAGGGTCAGGACTCATAGCCAATAGATAACGATTGCGGCGAGTGCGATGGCTGAGAGGAAGACTTTGGGACATCTGTCGTATCGTGTTGCCACACGCCGCCAATCCTTGAGCCTGCCGAACATGATCTCAATCCGGTTGCGCCGTTTGTATCGGCGCTTGTCGTACTTAACGGACTTCTTCCGCTGTCTGCGACCGAGGATGCATGGGCGTATCCCCTTGACTTTAAGGGCTTCTCTGAACCAATCAGGTCGTAACCACGATCACCCAGTAGCCAATCGACCTGCGGCAGGCTGCTCAGCAACGCCCTTGCGCCGATGTAGTCGCTCACCTGCCCAGCGGTGACGAACAGGTTCAGCGGGCGGCCTTTGCTGTCGCAGATGGCGTGTAGCTTTGTGTTCATGCCGCCCTTGGTGCGTCCGATCAGGCGACCGCGTCCCCCTTTTTCACGCCCAAACTGGACGCCGTACGGTGGGCTTTGAGGTAAGTCGCGTCAATCATTACGGTCTTCTCCTCACCGTGATCAGCGGCCAATCCTATCAGCATCTGGGCAAAGATACCTTTATCACTCCACCGCTTCCAGCGGTTGTACAGCGTTTTGTGTGGCCCGTATTCCTTGGGTGCATCGCGCCAACGTAAGCCATTGCGATTGATTAAGATAATCCCACTCAACCCACGCCTATCATCGACGCGAGGTTTGCCGTGGGACTTCGGGAAGAAGGGCTCAAGACGCGCCATCTGCGCATCGCTCAGCCAGAAAAGATCAGACATGGTTACCGCTCGGTTTTCGAACCGTGAGTCATATCGCCGTGCGGAAATCAATGGGTCCTGACCCTAGAGAAACTGTGAAGAAGCACTTACTCCGTTTCACATTTTCGATGTGTCGAGGCGCCGCATAACGACGCCCCGGCCATTTGCGTCAGTTGCCGGTTGGCAGGCTCAAATTGAAGCCGTCCTTTTTCAACTGGTCGCGCACCGTCGTGAAGCGGTGGTACTCGCTGAGTGTAATTGGGCCGGAGTAGGATTCGCTCTGCACCGGACGTGGGGGATAGTCGATGTAGGTTTTCACAACCCGCTCAACCTCGCCCATCAGTGTCGGCATCGTCCAAGTGTTCTCACGCCCGGTGGTCATGAAGATGTCGTAGCGCTCCATCGGGTCTTCCCAAAGGTTGAACACCTGCGGAACGGTAGCAACGTACATTTCGGCCCCGCGCCATCCCAATTCGGCAGCAGGAGCTTCGGATCCAGCACGCGCACCGTTGTCGCCGCGCATGTTGAAGACGGCCTTCCATTCATTGACGCGCACCGCGCCCGGAGTGAGTTCATTCTCGGTAAAATACGCCCAGGTGTTGCGCTGTGGGTCGGCCTCACCAAACAGGACCGGAGCCATATCAATGCTGTCAAAAATCGTCGGCTGCCCTTCCCGATCTTCGGTCGGCAACGGAACGCCGGCGAGGTTGGCAAAGGTGGCAATCAGATCGGTGCCGCCGGTGATGTCGCTCGACTTCGTGTTCGGCTCGATCTTACCTGTCCACTTTGCTAAGAAAGGTACGCGGTACGCCCCTTCACGGTCAGTCCCTTTGGTGCCACGAAACGGTGTCATGCCGGCATCAGGATGCACATCCTGCCATGCGCCATTATCAACAGTGTAAATGATCAGGGTATCTTCCCCAATTCCGAGATCTTCCACCTTGTCGAGGATCTGACCAGTGTGGAAATCAAGCTCTACCACCTTGTCGCCATACTTGTTCTTTACCGCCGACTTGCCCACAAAATCAGGCGACGGCAGGTTAGGCTGGTGGTTCGCAGCCCAGTTGATAGACATGAAGAATGGCTGGTCCAGGCCAGCAAGACGCTCCAGTTCTGCCACCGCCTTTTCCGCACCAACCTTGTCCAGCGCGGCCAAATCAGCAGTCGTCATGTCTTCGATAGTCAGCACTTCCTTGGCAGGATCTCCGGCCACGCCTTCAAAAACGCCGGTGGTGTTCTCTTTGTAAAATGCTCTCTGATCATCGGACATCTGCACATTCCAGTCGTCCAGCGCATAGGTGTACGCATTCAGGTGATAGAGAAATGTGTTTTCCATCTTGTCGTAGCCATGGGCTGTCGGCATGGCATAATCTGCTTCCCCGAGGTGCCATTTTCCCATGAAGTAAGTGTTGTAATCAGCCTGCTTCAAAACAGACGCAATCGTCCATTCTGCCGCCGGTAGTCCACCACCCTGACCCTGAAAAGCAACCGTAGTCATGCCCGAGCGGTTCGGGAAACGCCCGGTCTGCATCGCGGCACGCCCCGGCGTGCAAGAGGATTGAGCGTAGAAATCTGTGAACATCATCCCTTGCTTGGCCATTTGATCAAGATTGGGCGTGTCCATGCCGCGCGCGGCGCCCCCATGATAGGCACCAAGGTCCCAATACCCAGTATCGTCAGAAACGATCATAATGATGTTGGGCTTGCTGCCATAGGTCGACAACGACGTCGGATCGAAATCCTGAGCCGTCGCGGAGATCGCGAAAGTACAAAAGAAAGCAGCCAATGGCGTGACAACTTGGTGAGGTTTAATCATGTTTATCTCCTACTCCGGGTAAAAAGTATTAAAGTTTTGAAACTGCGCGTTTCTAAAGGTTTTGATACAGTGCAGAACTGAACACACTACGACCTATTCCGAATGGCCTCTTATACTTTTGGATACATCGGCCTCTCGGGGCGCCGTTTAATCACACCGAACAACTAGTCGATAGGACATTAAACTTTGGATGATCCTTGCGATCATCCTCGGTAATCTCTGTCGTCGTTTTTAAGTCTAAATCAACGTTTCACTTTTTTGAGTGATTTAACCCACGAATAGCGTTTGCTTTACCCGCATAAAAGTTTGACCGCCTCATGTTCAACGAAGGTTGTCAGTGGAAAACGGCAGAGAACCAACAACTCACATTACATTATTGCGATTCATCTATTGTCAAAGCTTCGTCGTGTGCAAATCCGCCCCGGAAGTCTTCGTCCTGATAGATCAAAGGCCAACCATGCACTAACTTTCAATTTGGACCACTAAAATTGGGCGGCTCAGTTCGACCAACGCGCTAGAAGCGGCCGTAATCGCGAATTGGGTTGGGCGCACCCAGAGCAGGCCATCGCTTTAGACCGTGGGCAACTTTGCGTAGCCAAAAATTTGAGACCTTCCTATTTAATGTCCGGATTGCGCTGTTTGCGGTCCTCCGGTGAAAGCGGGCCAATGGCCGCAAAGTCCGCGTAGCAGTCGTTCAAGCCGACTGCAGCGAAAGACTGCTTTGAGCCGATATTGTTGAAAAACAACGTGTTGCTGGCGCAGAGAGAGGCGTACCGAACTGAGCGCGAGTGCCTTT
>NZ_JBXWQF010000030.1:0-37973 GCF_059612245.1 Ruegeria sp. CDSA079
ATGGCTGATCCCTCCCTTTAGGAAGAATTGAATCAGCAACTTACCAACCGATCAAGCCCGAGTTTTTCAACAAAATATGGCCCATCCTCACCTTTCCCAAGTGCTTGTAGGAGCGGTTAAAGTCAGTTTTGGATCTCAATCTTGGCTTTCCTACACAAATCAAAAAACCCGCTGACCAAACAGCGGGTTTCTTTTCAGTCTTTGCGAAAGTTGGATCGTCAGCCCTTTTTCAGAACTTCACGGCCCAGCAATTCCGCGATCTGCACCGCGTTCAGGGCTGCACCTTTGCGCAGGTTGTCCGAGACGCACCACAGGTTCAGACCGTTTTCCACGGTTGAATCCTGACGGATACGGCTGATGAATGTGGCGAAGTCGCCCGCGCATTCGATAGGCGAGACGTAGCCACTGTCTTCGCGCTTGTCGATCACCATGATCCCGGGCGCTTCGCGCAGGATGTCGCGGGCTTCGTCTTCGTCCAAGAATTCCTCGAACTCGATGTTCACGGCCTCAGAGTGGCCGACGAAAACAGGAACGCGGACGCAGGTGGCCGTGACCTTGATCGACGGATCGACGATCTTCTTGGTCTCGACAACCATCTTCCACTCTTCCTTGGTCGAACCGTCTTCCATGAAGACGTCGATCTGCGGGATGACATTGAACGCGATCTGCTTCTGGAATTTCTTTGGCTCAACATCGGTCGTCGGGTTGTAGATCGCCTTGGTCTGATCCCAAAGCTCATCCATGCCGTCTTTGCCAGCGCCGGAAACCGACTGATAGGTCGATACGACCACGCGCTTGATCCTGGCGCGGTCATGCAGCGGCTTCAGCGCGACAACCATCTGCGCGGTCGAGCAGTTGGGGTTGGCGATGATGTTCTTGTTCTTGTAGTCGTGGATCGCCTCGGGGTTACATTCCGGCACGATCAGCGGAATCTCGGGATCATAGCGATAGAGCGACGAGTTATCGATCACCACGCAACCTGCCGCAGCCGCCTTGGGGCCATAGGTTTTGGTCGCGTCCGAGCCGATGGCGAACAGCGCCATGTCCCAGCCGGTGAAGTCAAAAGTGTCGATGTCCTGGGTCGTCAGTGTCTTGTCGCCAAAGCTTACTTCGGTCCCCAGCGAACGACGACTTGCCAGAGCGGCAATTTCATCAACCGGGAACTGGCGTTCCGCCAGGATGTTCAGCATTTCGCGGCCCACGTTACCCGTGGCGCCGGCGACAACGACGCGATAGCCCATTTCATGTCTCCAAAGTTAAGGACGCGCGTTCATAGCTGCGTTGCGGCGAAGAAAAAAGGGCTTTCGGCGCTGATTTGATAGTTTGACGTCGAATTGAGGCGCTTCAGGTGCTCAGAAGACGCTTGTAGAGTGTAACCAATGTCTTTGCTTCACCCTGAATATCGAAATTCTGTTCGACATGGGTACGGGCGGCCTGACCGGCCTGCGAAAGGGAATCACGGTTCTCCAGCATGTCCGCCGCCGCGTCGGCCAGCGCAGGAATGTCGTCGGGGGCAACCACCCGCCCCAGCGAGGGGTCGGTCACGATCTCGGAAAACGCGCCAACGTCTGTTGCCACAACCGGGACGCCGCAGGCCATCGCCTCGAGCGGGGTGAGCCCGAACCCTTCCCACCGTTGCGGTGCGATAAACAGGTCCAGTACCTGATACCATTCGGCAATCTGATCGACCGTGACCTCGGGCATGAAAAGGATGCGATCAGACAGCCCCGCCTTTGCGACCTTGTCTTTCAGCTCGGCAAGGAATGTGGCGTGTTTCTCGGTGGCCCGACCCATGACGATACCGGACACAGTGTCGAACCGCCCACATAAATCGATCATCGCGTCGACAAACGCGTCTGTGCCCTTTTGATGCCGGATACGCCCGTAGCATCCCAACAGCAGCCCATTTGGCAGACCCAGTTTGGCCCGCACCGCTGCCTTGTCCTGAGGGGGCACAAAATCCTCAAGGTTGATACCATGCATGACAACCTGCGCGTCGCGCTCAAGATACCCGGCAGTTTTTTGGGATGTCGCCACAATCGCGTCCATCTTGCCGATCAGCCATTTTGTGTAGCCTGTGTGGGGGCGTTGGGATGCACTGGTAAACAGCAGTTTGAGCTTCAGGCGGAACATGTGGCGCAGGATCAGGCCCAGAAGCATCTCGGTGTTGCGGCGCGCGTGCCAGACTCGCGTTGTACGGCGCGACAGAAAAGGCAGGCGGCCCAATGGGATATGCGGGATGTCGGCAGGCAGACCCGGACCCGTGGCTGCGATGTCGATTGATTGTGCCTGCAGCGGAACCAGCCTTGCGATGGTTGCGGTCACGCCCGAAAGCCTGCGTTTCAGATTTGGGGCTATGACGACGGGATCTTTCACCGGGCTCTCCTGATGGCTGCTTCAGTCGACACTATCCCGGCTGAATAGATAGATCACGCAACCAATGGCAAGCGATATGGCAAAAAAACCGAATATCGCCGTGTAGGGTGCGGTTGATCCTGTCTGGGCGGTGGCAGCATGAATGCGGCCGGTGACGAACTGGGCAACGCCCGCACCGCCGATCCCGAACAAGTTCAACAGGGTCACGCCGCGGCCAACGAGATGTGGCGGCACAAAGGCCCGGCCATGCGCCATAATGACGGGAAAGCTGGCCCCGACAAATCCAATGATGGCCAGCAGAAGAACCGAAAGCCAGATAGCGTTGTCAATCCACAAGCACAGCAGCGTCAGCGCAACGGCCCCTAGGGCGTTGCCTGCGAAAATGACCCATTTCCGTGTACCGAACACGCGGTCCAGCGGCCCGTAGACAAAAGTGCCAGCGATCATCGCTGTTCCCATGACCAGCGTCGCGGTGCCGATCTGAGTTGTGCTGAGACCGAAGACATCGTTCAGATAGGGCCCTGCCCAAAGTCCGCGTAACGCTGCGGAAGGCGCGTAAGCAACCATCATCAATGGCAGGATCAGCCATAGGGCGGGCTCCTTCAACAGGTCCAACAGTGAGCCCTTGTTTTCCGTTTCGACCTTTTCCGGATCGTGCACGATCAGCAAAATGCCCAAAGCGATTGCAGCGGAAATCACTGCCAGCCCGACCATCGTTGCGCGCCATCCCATCCATTCGACCGCGAGCGCCGTGGGGTAGGATGCTACGAGGTTGCCCACCGAACCCACACCCAACATCACAGCCGCCAACGTGGCAAACCGCGCCGGCGGATATTCTCGGGCAAAGATGAAATACGAGGCCATCAGGACCGGAGAGCATCCGACACCGATCAGGCCCATTGCGATGCTGATATGCAGCGGCGTGGATGCGATGGCAAAAACCGCAGCCCCGCCAGCGCCACCAATCAGCAACAGAACCGCCGTGGTCAGTCGGGGACCAACCTTGTCCAGCGCCCAGCCCACCGGGATTTGCATTGCCGCAAACACCAGAAACCAAAGCCCAGACGCAAAGGCCAGATCTTCGGGTGTTGCTCCGATATCCTTTTCCAAATCCAGGCTGAGAACAGCCAGAAACGCGCGGAAAAACTGGCTGAGCACATAACCCAGGCATAAAACCACCAAACCAGCCTGCATGATCCGCCTCTTTTTTGCGCGCCTCAGGAAAAGGCTTGGCATGTCGTGATGCAACGCACAAGCATGTGTACTATGTTTCAATCACAGGACCCGGACCGTTTTCCATCTAGTATATCTGGAGCATTGATCTTGAGGGGGGACCATGAAAGACCTCCAGTCCGCGTTTTATGAAAATCTTCCCCTGTTGCGGGAATTTACTTTGTTGGCGGATCCAACGAAGTTTTCGACTATGCCGGATGACTGGGTTCTGGGCATTGCTGACATTGTCGATTCAACTGGCGAAATCGCGCGAGGCAGATACAAGACCGTCAACACGGTTGGGGCCGCCGTGATTTCAGCCATGATCAACACCATGAATGGCAAGCTGTTTCCTTATGTCTTCGGCGGGGATGGCGCGGGCTTTGCGGTTCCGCCCAGCCAGGTTGAAGCGGCGCGCGATACTCTGGCCGCCCTACGGCGTTGGGCGGAGGAAGAGTTTTCCATGTCCCTGCGTGCGGCCTTGGTATCAGTTGCCGAAATCCGAGCCGCTGGCCGGGACCTGCGCGTGGCCCGATATGCACCGTCGACCGGCGTGGACTATGCGATGTTTTCAGGTGGCGGGCTGGCCTGGGCCGAAGCCGAGATGAAAGCAGGGCGAAGTATGGTTGAACCTGCAGAACCGGGGGCGCTGCCGGATTTGACGGGCCTGTCGTGCCGGTGGTCCAACAGCACGGCGCGACATGGTCAGATCGTCTCGTTGGTTGTTCAACCCACCGCATCGGCCACGGAACGCGATTTTGCCGATCTTGCGCAATCCGTACTGTCCGCGTCAGAAGAGCTTGAGCGTGCAGGTCATCCCGTGCCCGAGAACGGCCCACCCATGAAGTGGCCGCCTCCGGGGCTGGACATTGATGCGCATGTATCGCGCAACGGGCGGCATATGGGACTGCAAAAGATTGCCCTGCTGTTTCAGAACCTTCTGATCGCGATTCTGTTCAAATCGGGCAAACGCATGGGACAGTTCGAGCCAGAGCATTACAAGCATATGGTCAGCAGCAATGCGGATTTTCGCAAATTCGATGACGGTTTGAAGATGACGCTGGATTGCGATCCGGCGACGTTGAAAAAGATCGAACACATGCTGGAAGAGGCGCGGGCACGCGGCAAGATCAGGTATGGTTTGCACGCCCAGGACGAGGCAATGATGACCTGCATCGTGCCCTCTGCCACACGGGATGACCATGTGCATTTTGTTGACGGGGCTTCGGGTGGCTACGCGCAGGCCGCGGCTGCCATGCGCAGCTGAAGGGTCATGGCGCCTTCCACCGCGCAACCAGTGATCGCGCCGATTGCGCCAACAGCATAACGTCGATTCCAACGGCCAGGAATTGCGCACCCATGTCCAGATAAGCCTGTCGGGCTTCATCATTGACGGCGAGGATGCCAGCCGCTTTATCGGATGCCTTGATCCGCGCCAGCGCGTCAGCGATCACCTCGCGCATCTCGGGGGCGGCGCTGTTGCCTTGATAGCCCATATCGGTCGACAGATCGGCGGGGCCGATGAACACACCATCCACGCCCTCGACCTGCAATATATCATCCAGGGCAGCCAATCCGGCGCGGGTTTCAACTTGCAGCAACAGGCAGATTTCCTGATCCGCCGTTTGGATGTACTCCTCGACCGATCCATACATCGTGGCCCTTGACGCCATCGCGCCCACGCCGCGCGCGCCGGTCGGAGGATAGCGACAGGCGCGGACCAGTTCCCGCGCCTGTTCCGCGCTTTCCACAATCGGAACCAGCACGGTCTGAGCGCCTGCATCCAAGACCATCTTGATCAGCCAGGTCTCGCCAACCGGAAGCCGAACCACCGGATGCGACGGGCTGGCCGCCAAGGCCACAAGCTGATCCCGGATTGAGCGGATGTCATTAGGGGCATGTTCCCCATCTATCACCAGCCAATCGAAACCGGCTGTGCCCATGATTTCGGCCGTTATGGGTTCTGCAAAGCTCATCCAGCACCCAATCTGGGTTTTTCCCATTTTTAGAGCCGTCTTGAAGGGGTTTTCCGGGGCAGCCATCTGATCTCCCTTTGTTGCGTAAGATATGGTGCGCAAAGACCTCATGCCAGGCCTCCACTGCATCTTCTTTGATGGTGGTGAATTGTCCAGCCTGAAGGCGGAGCTTTCTAATTGGTTTTATTGATGTTGCGGCAAAGCCTGCAGGCAAAAGTGGTCGGGAACTTTGATCGGAAGAGAGGTTCGCTTGCGAAAATCCTGAATTTCAGTGATAATTTTCCTATGACCGACGATCTTCCTCTGACGTCGCGATCTTTGCCCATTGCGCTGTTGCGGGCGCGGGAAAAGGTTATGGGACCCATTCGTGCAATGCTGGCTGACGCCGGTGTCACCGAACAACAATGGCGCGTTTTGCGGGTGCTGAACGAGGAAGGTCCACAAGAGCCGACACATATCTCTGATCGTGCCTGCCTGTTGCTGCCCAGCCTGACGCGCATATTGCAGAAACTGGAACAACGCGGTTTGATCTCGCGGCGGTGCCACCCGGCAGATCGTCGTCGCCAGATTGTCGAGATCACCGCAAGCGGTACCCAGATCATTCGTGCCAATCTGTCTGCAAGTATCGCCCAGGCAGAACGCATTCGGTCCCAGCTTGGTCCGGAAAAGCACGAGCTTTTGCTGGATCTTCTCAATGACCTGAAAGATCTCGACGCCTGATCCACGGTTTTAGTGAATTCGCACTTCAGGGACCCCGCCGGAGAGTTTAGGGGGATTCTCCGACGGGGCGGCCAGACTCGTACTGGATCATGTGCCTGGCCCGAGGCCGGTTGCGTCACGTGTAGCCTGACGGTCCGACCTGCGCTTCGGAGTGTGTGCCGAGTCAAAACAGACTCTAAACAAGGCATATTTCCCGGGGGGCGGGCTCATGCCTTTGCTCTCCGAAATAGATGTTGCCAAGTGCCGACCGATGGATCGTTTGCAAGTGGGGCCCTGAAGTCACCTCGGCGGGTTCATTCACCAAGTGTGTGCGTTTGGCTTCACTGAGGCCGTGTTGTCGGCTGCAACATCACGTATGTAATGACATAGCTCAACTTATGCCTGAGCCAAGTCGCGTTTGTTCTTCCTCTGACGAGGCCATAAAGGCGGAAGTGAATTTGCTTTGAAACGGACATTGCACTGCACATCGGAATTGGGCGGGTTCGCGCTGAAACACCGCCAAAGCTTTGGCGAAATCTGGCGTGTTTTCCGGTATTGCTGATCGGACCAGCGGTCGTAAGATGAACCAGTAAAATAGTCAGAGAGCACTATGTAAAACAGTCTGTTTTCCCTTCCAGACCCCATCACTATTCCTGTTGTCGGTATCCCGGCAGAGTATCCCGTTGGTCGCATTTTTTGCGTTGGCCGAAACTATGCGGCCCATGCGGCCGAGATGGGGAATGAGGCAGACCGCGAAGCACCGTTCTATTTCACCAAGTCCGCCGCAATTGCGGTTCTGTCCGGGGCAACGGTTCCGTACCCTGCCGGGACCGAGAACTATCATCATGAAATGGAATTGGCACTGGCGATTGGAAAACTGGTTTTCCGCGCCAACCCTGAGCAGGCTTGGGACGCGGTCTATGCGTATGGCTGCGCTCTTGATATGACCCGGCGCGACTTGCAGATCCGAGAGCGGAACAAGCACAGGCCCTGGGATCTGGGCAAGGATGTCGAAAACGGTGCTGTATTTGGTCCGCTCACCCGGGCAGAAGATTGGTCCCCGGACGAGGGCAAGCATATCCGTCTGCGCGTTAATGATGAGATACGGCAGGACGCGACGCTTGAGGAGTTGATCTGGAAGATTGACGAAGTCATCTGTCATCTGTCCGGCTTTTGTCATTTACGCCCCGGCGATCTGATCCTGATCGGCACCCCCGCCGGTGTTGGGCCGGTTGTGGCGGGGGATGTTCTGAGCGGTGAGATTGACGGGCTCACACCAATTCAACTGACGCTCACGGATGCAAAATAGACCCTATTTAGGATCTTTCAGCCAATCTTTGGCAAACTCGACATGTGTCACGCCCGCCAGTCGACGCACCCGGTCCAACTCGGCGTTCAGGCGTCGGGTGCGGGCGTCGGACCAGCGCACTTTGCGTTCGGGCCACAGAGCTTTGACACGTAACACGTCGCGATCACGATGCGCTTTCATGTCGATCCGGCCAATCAAACGATCACCTTCGAGCAGCGGAAACACATAGTAGCCATAGCTGCGCTTGGCCTCCGGTACGAAGACCTCAATGCGATAATGAAAGCCAAACAACCGCTCAGCCCGGTTGCGGTCGCGCAACATGGGGTCAAACGGACTGAGCACGCGGATGCGCCCCGGTGGCTGGGATAGGTTGGCTTTCTTGTCCATCAAGTCCGGGCGGGCAAAGACCTTTCGGATGCGTCCATCCGCACAGGTGATCTCAAACTCTTCGATGTCGCCCCTATCCAATGCCGTCACGCACCAGTCTTTGGCTTCACCGACGCTGACCGTGTCCCAGAACGCAGCCAACTCGCCCGAAGTTGCAAATCCAAGCCGGTCTAGGGCCGCGTTGCACAGCCAATCCACGGTCGCCTCTGCGTCGCACGGCATGTTTCCCGGACAAAGCTGGGTTTCAATGACCCGCTCAGTCAGATCATAGCGTTTCTGGAATCCGTCACGGCCGACAACAGTAAGAGCCCCGGAACGCCACAAAAACTCCAGGGCGGTTTTTGAGGGGTGCCAATCCCACCATCCGCCCGAGCCCTTCTTTTCATCCTTGCCCACATCCGAGGAGGACACCGGGCCGTTGTCGCGGATGTGCTGTAACACCGTTTCAAACTGCTGCTCGAACCCGTCCCGTCGCCAGTTCTTCCACCGCGCTTTCAGCAGATCCGCATCGCGCTGAAAGCGCAGATGCCAGTGCGGGTAGAACTCCATCGGGATCACGGCCGCATCATGCGTCCAATGCTCGAACAGTTCTTTTTCCCTTTCATAGAGCCTTTTGAGGTTTTCGCTGCGATAGCTGGGCCTGCGCGAAAACAGGATCAGGTCATGCGCACGGGCGACCGTGTTGATGCTGTCGAGTTGCACAAACCCCAACCGCTGAATCAGATCCAGCAGCGCACTGCCTTTGGCCTCACCCGAAGGCTGTTCCGCCAGCGCATGGCGGTCCATGAAAACGGCCCGCGCTGTTCGATTGTCGAGCCGTTTTAGGGTTGCCGTCATCGCCGTTTCAGGGTGTCGCCAAAGCTGATCTTGGGGGTCAGCGTCACGCGCGTTTCAATCTCAGAATCGGGATCTTTCAGGCGCTCGGCAATGATCTGGGCTGCCTGACGACCAATGTCGAGACGGCAGGCATCCATCGTTGCAAGTTTGCGTGGCAGGCCCTGCAACAGTTCGACATTGTTGAACCCGGCCAAGCCGATTTGACCCGGAATGTCGATACCCTGCTCCAGAAGGTACAACAAGCCACCCGCACCGATCATGTCATTGGAATAATACAGGAAATCCAGATCGGGAGAACGCTCCAGCATGGCCTGTGTCATCTCGCGACCCTTCGCCAAGGCCGACCCACCGGAATAAAACTCGCGGTCTTCGATCTCGATCCCGTGTTTGCCCAGTACTTCGGTGAAACCTTCGAACCGTTTGCGTGCGCGGTGATCCAGCGGCATTTTGGTGCCCATGAAGCCGATATGCTGATACCCGGCTTTCAGGATCGCCTGCGCCATTTCGCGACCGGCGCGGCGGTGCGAGATACCTACCATCGCATCCACGGGTTTGCCGTCGGTGTCCATGATCTCAACCACTGGAATGCCTGCCGAATCCAGCATGGCGCGCGCGGCTTCGGTATGTTCAAGCCCTGCAATGATCACGCCTGACGGCCGCCACGAGAGCATCTCGTAAAGCACCTTTTCCTCTTTCTCAGGCAGGTAATCGGTGACGCCAACCACAGGCTGCAGCTCAGTATCTTCAAGCACCTGATTGATGCCGGTCATCACCTCGGGGAACACCATGTTTGAAAGCGACGGGATGATCACAGCGACCAGATTGACCCGGCTGGACGCCAGCGCGCCGGCGATCTTGTTGGGGACATAGCCAAGCTCTTTGGCGGCGGCCAGAACGCGGGTGCGGGTGGCGTCTGACACATCCCCCCGATTCCGCAAAACCCGGCTTACCGTCATTTCGGATACTCCAGAAGCCTCGGACACATCGCGAAGGGTAAGCGGGCGTTTGGTTTCACTGTTCACGGGAGGCACCTGCGTTGTTGTTTTGCCCGATGGTAGCGTGAACAGGTCGGCGTGTACAACAATTGTGCAAAGGCGATGACAACCCGAAAAATCCCGGTTACAGAAGGCGCAACGCGGCCCCGTGGCTCAACTGGATAGAGCAGCCCCCTCCTAAGGGGCAGGTTGCAGGTTCGAATCCTGCCGGGGTCGCCAAGTTTACCTTGTTAGTGGTTCTTGAAAACGCGCGCGTGTGCGGTTGGCAAAAGCTACAAGGGACAACATCACTGGTACTTCGACCAGAACCCCCACAACGGTCGCCAACGCCGCGCCGGAATTCAGACCGAACAAGCTGATCGCAACGGCCACAGCCAGCTCGAAGAAGTTCGACGTTCCGATCATGGCACAGGGGGCTGCGATCCGATGAGGGACTTTCAGCAGGTAAGCGGCGCCGTAGGCTACGGCAAAAATACTGTAGCTTTGGATCAGAATGGGCACGGCGATCAGCACGATGACCATCGGTCTGGCCAAAATCGTCTGCCCCTGCAGGCCGAACAAGATAACCACTGTCGCGATCAACCCTATTACAGACCATGGCTTCACCCGGGCCGAGAAGGATTCAATTGCCTGTTTAGAGCCTAAAACACGACGGGTAATCAGTCCGGCAATCAGCGGCAGTACGACATAAAGAACCGTAGCCAGAACCAGCGTCTGCCATGGAACCTCAATATCGGTGACGCCCAGCAAAAATGCTACGATCGGGGCAAAGGCCACGACCATGATCAGATCATTGACTGAGACCTGAACCAGCGTGTAGGTCGCGTCGCCTTTGGTGAGTTGTGACCAGACGAACACCATGGCGGTGCAGGGCGCGGCCCCCAACAAGATCAGACCAGCCGTGTATTGGGCAGCGTCTTCAGGCGCGATCCAGAGCGCGAAGACATAGTCAAAGAACAGAACGGCCAGCAGCGCCATGGTGAAGGGCTTGACCAGCCAGTTCACCACCAGTGTCACAATCAAACCGCGTGGCTGGCGGGCAACCCCGGCGACTGCGCCGAAATCGACGTTGACCATCATCGGGTAGACCATCGCCCAGATCAGCGCGGCGACAACCAGGTTGACGCTAGCGACTTCGGCCCCCGCGACCAGTTGCACCAAGCCCGGTGCGGCTTGTCCGATCAGGACGCCACCGATCATGGCAAGCGCAACCCAGACTGTGAGATATCGTTCGAAAATGCTCATGAAAGCGCCTTGTAAGGTTGATCTGTGAGTTTGCCGGACGTCAGCGCGGCAAGGGCAACCATAACGGCTGCGGTACCGAGAACCATGGGTAACCCCCCGATCTGATAGGTCAGGCCGGACAGTACGGTTCCAACCAACCGACCCGCCGCATTCGCCATGTAGTAAAAGCCAACATCCATCGTCACGCGCTCAGACCGGGTGAAGGCCAGAATCAGATAAGAATGCAGTGATGAGTTGATCGCGAAGATGCCACCGAAGATCAGCAAGCCAACTACAAGCGTTATGGTGAGCCAAGTCTCTGGGCTATCTGACAGCAAAACAACCAATGTTAGAGCAGCGGGAACACAAAATAAGATGGCCGCCCAGCTGCGCGCGGCACGGATCAGATCACTTTCGGTTCGGTCCCTTGCACGCAATATCTTCGGCGCGCTGGCTTGCACTGCGCCGTAGAGGATGACCCATACCGCCATAAATGTCCCGATCATGAAGAACGCGGTCCGATTGCCCTCTTCTGTGCCGTCTGACAGGACCGCGTAAAAATAGACTGGGATGCCAACCACAAACCAGACATCTCGTGCGCCGAACAGAAAGACGCGCGCCGCAGACAACCAGTTCACATTGGCGGATTTCGAAAAAACCTCGGAAAATTTTGCGCCTTTGCGTCCCTTCGGCAGGCCCGCCGGCATGAACAGGATAACTGCGAACAGGATCAACGCCAGAACGGCTGCCATGACAAGGATTGCCGTCATGAAGCCCAGCGTTGCCAGCATGGCCGCCCCCAACAGGAATCCCAGCCCTTTGACCGCGTTTTTCGATCCCGTCAGGACCGCAACCCAGCGAAATAAACCACCGCCTTCGGTCGGAGCCAACAGCTTGACCGACGACTTCGAAGACATCTTGGCCAGATCCTTGGCCACTCCGCTGGCTCCTTGCACCATCATCACAAAGGTGACCGAAGCTGCGACGGTCCAGTTCGCGTCAAGCTGCGTCATCGCGAGCAGCGCCACCACCTGCAACCCCAGCCCCGCATAAAGGGTCGAGGTCAATCCGAACCGCGCTGCTATCCAGCCTGCGGACAGATTGGTGACAATCCCGGCGATCTCATAAAGTACAAACAGATATGCCAGCTGAACCGGAGAGAAGCCCATGGTGTGAAAGTGCAGCAATACCAACATCCTGAGTGCACCGTCGGTCAGCATGAAAGCCCAATAGGCCGCCGTAACCGCGATATAGGCCGACAGTCCTTCGGGCCGCTGTGTCACAGCGATGACCCTACCATCAATGCGACATCCACCAGTCGATGCGCATAGCCCATCTCGTTATCGTACCACGCGTAGATTTTCACCTGCGTCCCGTTCACAACCATGGTCGACGGTGCATCGACAATCGAAGAGCGTTCGTCATTGGTATAGTCAGTCGAAACCAAGGGGCGGGTTTCATAGCCCAGAATGCCCTTCAACTCACCCTCGGCGGCGGCTTTGAAGAAGGCGTTGACCTCTTCAACCGTTGTTTCGCGCTCCACTTCGAACACGCAATCGGTCAATGAGGCGTTCAACAGCGGCACCCGTAACGCGTGACCGTTCAAGCGTCCCTTGAGTTCCGGATAGATCAACGTGATGGCGGTGGCCGAGCCGGTGGTGGTCGGGATCAGAGAATTCAGTGCTGATCGCGCGCGCCGCAAGTCTTTTGCAGGCCGGTCAACGATCGTTTGCGTGTTGGTCACGTCGTGGATCGTGGTCATCGACCCGTGGCGGATACCCAAGTTCTCGTGAATAACCTTGACCACCGGCGCCAGGCAATTTGTTGTGCAGGAGGCCGCCGTCACGATCTTATGGGTCGCTGGATCATAGGTGCTGTCATTCACACCCATGACGATATTGGCCGTCGGGCCGTCTTTGACCGGGGCTGAGACAACAACCTTCTTAACCCCAGCATCAAAGTACGGAGCCAGCTTGGCCTCGGTCTTGAACACGCCGGTGCAGTCGATCACCGCGTCGACACCGTCCAGCGGCAGTGCGGTCAGGTCTTTTGTACCTATGAAGGGCAGGCGGATTCCATTTACTGTGACGCTGTCAGCATCATGGCCGAACTCTGCGTCCCAGCGCCCATGCACTGTATCGAACTCCAGCAGATGCGCGTGCATCTCTGGATCACCGACGGCATCGTTGATCCAGGCAATATTTGCACCCCGTTCCAGCAAAGGCTTCAGGGCCAATTTTCCCACCCGGCCAAGGCCGTTCAGTGCATAAGTCGTCATTTCGTGTCCTCGAGTGGCGCCCGCCCGATTTCGTCGACGGCCGATTGCAGTGCGATCCGGTCAAGACTTTCGACCGGCAAAGATGTGAAGGCTTGAATCCGACGCTTCAGCCCGCCGTAAGCGTTTTGGAAGGCCAGGCTTTTCTCGGCGTCGGTGCCTTCCGTTTTGACCGGATCAACCATCCCCCAGTGTCCACTGATCGGTTGGCCGTCCCACGCCGGGCATTCTTCGTTGGCGGCCTGATTGCAGACCGTAAAAACAAAATCCAGATCAGGCGCGTCCGGTCCCGAAAACTCGGATACATTCTTCGATCGCAGCACCGAAGTGTCATGCCCCTTGTTTTGCAGAACCTGAACAGCAAACGGGTTCAGTTCGGAAAATGGCCGCGTTCCGGCGGAAAAGACGTTGAACCGATCGCCGCCGATGTCCCGCAGCAGGGATTCAGCAAAGATCGAGCGGGCGGAATTGCCCACACAGATGAACAGCACATTGAACTTCCGGTCAGTCATGGTGTCACTTCCCTTGGTTGAAGGCATGCAAAGATCAGGTCGGCCACGGCAGCAGTCCACAATCAGGAAATCGAGCATTTGCTGCACGTTCTTCATTTCAATCGAATAGAGCAGAGACGTCCCGGATCGCTCCTGCTTGACCAGCCCTGACCTTTGCAACGCATTCAGATAGTTCGACATGGTGCTGGGTTTGACACCCAGCTCTGCCGCCAGTTCGCCTGCGGGAACAGTGTCAGGAAACCGTCGCATTAACATGCGAAACACGGTGATGCGTTGCGGGTGGCCAAGGATGGCCAGTTGATCGGTAATCTCTTTTATCATATTTCATGAAATATTGAAATAATGAAACTGAGTCAATTCGACTTCGGAACCGTTACAAAAATTTCACAGTCCGGGATTGCCTTTCGCTGGATCGGTCGCGATCTGAACAGATGGCGTCGGTCAGTGCATACCAACATAAAAACGCGCGCAAGTGGGCTTGCAGGCCGCATACTGACGGTTTAAACGAGCCATCGCACCCGTTTCACCAGTTGCGGGTGATTTCGGTGCCGCTGTAGCTCAGCTGGTAGAGCACGTCATTCGTAATGATGGGGTCGGGGGTTCGAGTCCCTTCAGCGGCACCAGTTGTCTTAGCAAATTGGTCTATCGCATTTTGACAAAAAACGCGGCCAGGAATGCCCTTGGCTTTCGCGTCATTGGAAGCAGAGAGTCTCGTCTGACCCGTCTTGGCGGGGTGCAAAAACTGCGGTGCTGGTCCGCCCGTCGGACAATACGCCCGTTGCCTGAACAGGTTCCAGAAAGGCGCCTTCTTCGATGCGTTCCGTTCGGTAGGATCCGGTGGTCATATCGGAACATTCGAACTTACCCGAGATGACACGAGACGCTCTGGCAGAAAACTTTCCGGAACACACGGCGTTTGAAGTCTGAAGGCAAAAATTGCCTCTGTAGGCGCCCGGAAGCCACAGGCGACGCCGTCAAAATCGCTCCCGTCAGACAGCTTGCCACTGATGGTATTGAAAGTGCCTGAATAGCTTACCTTTGTAACTGATTTCTCTTTACTTGATCCGTCGTCACAGGCGGCGGTTAATGAGAAAACCGCCAACATCACTATGGCAGTAGAAAAATGTCTTTGACCCATTGGGTATCCTATCAATGAATAAAATTTCGTATCGGTTTTCTAATTCTTTTGTTGGTCAATTTGTGACCAGTACACTTTACAGAGCGTGTATGAATGCGGTTCGGTTCGTCAACGATTTTGAAAGGGTGTGCCAACCCAAATTTCTTCCAACGGCAGCAACCCAATGAGTCCCGGTTCTCGTTGCGGTAAGAAAGGCTTGAGGCAATTTGGTTCTGCTCAGGCGCGCTTTTCCCCGATGGATGCCACGCCCAGAACGTCCAGAACCTTAGCTTCGATTTGCTCGGAATTCATACCGGCCACTGCATACATGTCCGCTGGGCTGGCCTGATCGATGAAGGTGTCGGGCAAGACCATCGAACGGTACTTCAACCCTTGATCAAAAACGCCTTCATCCGCCAAAAGCTGCGCGACATGGCTGCCAAAGCCGCCGATTGCACCTTCTTCAATGGTGATCAGCGCTTCGTGGTTGGCGGCCAGATCTAGGATCAACGCGCGGTCCAGCGGCTTGGCAAAGCGGGCATCGGCGATGGTTGGGGTTATGCCTTTGCCCGCGAGGGATTCTGCGGCTTTCTGCACCTCTGCTAACCGCGTTCCGAAAGACAGCAATGCCACGCGCGCGCCCTTCTGGATCATGCGGCCCTTGCCGATCTCAATCACGTCTCCGCGTTCCGGAAGGTCTACACCAACGCCTTCGCCGCGCGGATAACGGAAGGCGATGGGGCCTTTATCATATGCAACGGCTGTTGCCACCATATGCATCAGCTCGGCCTCGTCTGCGGCGGCCATGACGACCATGCCCGGCAGGTTGGCCAAATACGCAATATCGAACGACCCGGCATGGGTGGCACCGTCGGCGCCTACCAAGCCTGCGCGGTCAATGGCGAAGCGTACTGGCAAACGCTGGATCGCCACATCATGGACCACCTGATCGTAACCGCGCTGCAGGAAGGTCGAATACATGGTACAGAACGGTTTCATACCGCCAGCTGCAAGCGCGGCCGAGAACGTCACCCCATGCTGCTCGGCAATCGCAACATCGAAACAGCGCGACGGGTAGCGTTCTGCAAACAGGTTCAGACCGGTGCCGTCCGGCATGGCGGCGGTCACGGCGACGATCTTGTCATCGCGTGCGGCCTCTTCCACCAAAGTCTTGCCAAAGACTGACGTATAAGACGGCGCGTTGGACGGTGCCTTCTTCTGCTCGCCCGTCACCACGTCGAACTTTGCCGTTGCATGACCCTTGTCGCGGGCTTGCTCGGCAGGAGCATAGCCCTTGCCCTTTTTCGTCAGAACGTGGATCAGGATCGGGCCGGTCGCCCGCGCCTTGACGGTGCGCAGCACTGGCAACAACTGGTCCAGATCATGCCCGTCGATGGGGCCGACGTAAGAAAAGCCAAGCTCTTCGAACAACGTACCGCCGACGGCCATGCCTTTCAGCATTTCCTTGGCGCGTTTGGCGCCTTCGCGGAATGGCTCGGGCAGAAGCGAGACCGCGCCTTTTGCGGCAGCCTTCAGATCGTGGAACGGCTCTTCCGCGTAGATACGGGACAGATAATTGGACAAGGCGCCCACTGGTGGTGCAATGCTCATCTCATTGTCGTTCAGAATGACGATCAGACGTTTGCCGAGATGGCCCGCATTGTTCATCGCCTCAAATGCCATGCCTGCGGACATCGAACCGTCGCCGATCACGGCAATTGCGTCGCCCAGACCTTCAGGTGTGACACCACCCAGATCGCGGGCCACGGCAAAACCAAGTGCTGCACTGATCGAGGTGCTGGAATGTGCCGCGCCAAAGGGGTCATAGGGGCTTTCGCTGCGCTTAGTAAATCCGCTCAACCCGTCCTTCATCCGTAAGGTGCGGATACGGTCGCGGCGCTCGGTCAGGATCTTGTGGGGATAGCACTGATGACCGACGTCCCAGATGATCTTGTCGCGCGGCGTATCGAACACAGCGTGCAGCGCCGTTGTCAGTTCGACTACACCCAAACCAGCCCCGAGATGCCCGCCGGTGACGGATACGGCCGAGATCGTCTCGGCCCGCAATTCTTGCGCCACCTGATTCAACTGAGCGTCCGAGAACTGCTTGAGATCCGCGGGGCGGTTCACAAGGTCCAGCAAGGGCGTATTTGGTCGGTCAGACATGTGGCGCGTTCCTGGCTTAACTGTCCCGGGCAATAACGAAGCGGGCGGCGTCCTTCAAGGTTTCTGCTGACGCACCGTACCCGTCCAAAGCAGCACAGGCCGTTTCAACCAGCTCTGCCGCGCGGGTTTTGGCCGCCTCGAGACCCAGAAGCGAAACAAAGGTCGCCTTGCCCGCGTCTGCGTCTTTCTGCAGCCGTTTTCCGGCTTTTACGACATCACCCTCGACGTCCAGGATGTCATCAGCAATTTGAAAGGCAAGCCCAAGGGCCCGCGCATAGTCGCGCAGAGGGGCCGGATCAGCCTGCGCCAGCCGCGCACCTGCGCAGGCAGACCATTCGATCAGCGCGCCTGTCTTGCCCGCCTGCAAATGGGTGATTTGTTCCAGCGTCAAAGGCGTGGCCGCTGTTTCCGCGGCAATGTCCAGCGCCTGACCCAGAACCATGCCTTGTGCTCCGCTGGCCTGAGCCAGCGTCAGAGCCAGATCCGCACGCGTTTGAGCATCGCCTACTTCGGGCCGGGTACACAACTCGAACGCCAGGGTCTGCAAAGCGTCGCCGGCCAGAACGCCGATCCCTTCATTCCATTTCACGTGAACGGTGGGTCGCCCACGCCGCAGATCGTCATCATCCATGCAGGGCAGATCATCATGGACCAGAGAATAGGCGTGCAGCGCTTCGATCCCCGTGGCAGGCCAGATCGAGCGGCCCTCATCCACATCATGCAAACGCGCGCTTTCCTGCACCAGAAACCCGCGCAACCGTTTGCCGCCTTGTGTGGCATAGGCCATGGCTCGCGTTACGTTGATGTCTTCCAGCGCACCCAGAACCAGATCAAAGTGATCCTGAATGCGTGCCGCATCCTGCGCCAGTCTTTCGGGGAACATTTACTGACCTTCGACAGGCGTGGTCCCGGTGGGTTGCCCTGTGGCATCCAGAGTGATCGCGGCCACTTTCTCTTCAGCCCGCTTCAACTCGTCTTCGCACCGTTTCTTCAGGGCCGCTCCGCGCTCATAAAGCGCGATCGACTGATCCAACGCCACGTCGCCGCGTTCAAGCTGGCCCACAACGGCCTCAAGCTCTTTCATGGCCTGCTCGAATGTCATCTGCTCAACTGGGGTATCGGTCATCGTGCTGCCTTCATCAATTCTTCCACGTGGGCGCGTGTGGCCTCGGCCAATGCGTTCAGATCATACCCGCCTTCCAGAGTCGAGACGATACGGCCCTCACAAACCTCATCGGCAATCTTGCACAGCTCGGCTGTGATCCACGCAAAGTCGCCGGTGGACCAGTTCAGATTGGCAAGCGGGTCGTCCTGATGGGCATCGAATCCGGCGGAAATGATGATCAGGTCAGGGTTGAACGCCCGCAACCGCGGAAACGCCTGAGACACGTACGCTGCGCGCATCTCGGTGCCACCGCTGCCCGGTGCCAGGGGGATATTCAGAACCGTGTCGTGAACACCCGTCTCGTCCCTGCGACCTGAGCCGGGCCAGAGAGGCATCTGCTGGCTGGTGATCACCAGAGCGCGCGCTTCGTCCCACAGCAGATCCTGCGTTCCATTACCGTGATGGACGTCGAAATCGACGACGGCGACCCGGTTCAGCCCGTGATGGTCCAGCGCATGTTTCGCTGCCAGGGCGGCATTGCCAAACAGGCAAAACCCCATGGCTGTCTCGGTTTCTGCATGGTGTCCCGGTGGGCGAATGGCGCAGAACGCGTTCGACGCGTTGCCACTCAGCACCAGATCAACAGCCCGCACCACCGCACCTGCTGCACGATAGGCCGCATCGACCGAGCCCGGCGACATGAACGTATCCCCATCGATCTGTGCGAACCCGTCCGAAGGGCGTGTGGATCGAATATCGCGAACATAACCTTCCGGATGCACCCGCAACAGATCGTCATCAGCCGCCAGCGGAGCCGTCACACGTTTCAGGTCCATCCCCTCCAGGGCGTGCAATATATGCTCTAAGCGCGCCACCCGTTCTGGGTGGCCCTCAGGAGTGATATGGCCCAGACAATCGGCATGGGTCAGAAGGGCAGTTGTCATTGGAATCCCATCTTCATCTGGCTAAAAATATCCTCGCCGAAGGCCTGAACACGCCGCGTAGCGGCACATTCAATCCGGCGCCAGCATATAACCTGCGCCCCGCACGGTCTGCAAATAGCGTGGCTGCTTTGGGTCTTGTTCGATCTTGCGCCGCAGGCGCGTGATCTGAACGTCCACCGCGCGCTCCTGTGCCTGACCCTTGTCGCGCCCCAGATCCTCGACCAGCTTCGCGCGGCTGATCGGCTCGCCGGGCTGGGCCGAGAAAATCTTCATCAACTGGCTCTCTGTCGCGGTCAGCCGTACCGGATCTTCTTCCTGCCACATTTCACCCCGCTCAATGTCGTAGCGGATCGGGCCGAGGTAAAGGATCTTTGCCGCCGTTTCCTCGGCTGGAGTTTCTGGCATCCGGCGTAGAATCGCGTTGATCCGCAGCAACAGTTCCTTTGGCTCGAACGGTTTCGCCAGATAATCATCCGCCCCGACCTCAAGCCCCGCAATCCGGTGTTCGGTTTCCCCTTTGGCGGTCAATAGAAGGATGGGGGTGCTGTGTGTCTCACGAAGGGATTTTGTGAGGCTGACACCGTCTTCGCCTGGCATCATTACGTCCATGACAATCATGTCGAAATCCAGGCCCGACAAGACCCGCCGCGCATGGGCGGCATCCCGCGCTGCGGTGACCAAAAACCCGTTTCGCATCAGGAATTTCTTAAGCAGATCGCGAATGCGCTCGTCGTCGTCAACAATCAGCAGATGGGCATCCATATCGCTCATGAGGTCGTATCCCGAAGTTTCGTATAAGCATGACGCATATCAGCATCCATCATTGCTTCAAGCACTTTGCGGAAACCAGTCACGGCGTCGGGGCCGGCATCCTTGTAAGCGGCGCGCATTCTTGAGCGCTGAGCATCTGACAGCGTGGTTTCCAGCGCCTGTCCCTTTTCTGTAAGAAATAGGTGGCGTTCGCGTTTGTCCACCGTGCCCACGCGGCTTTCCACCAGACCATCTTCGATCAGGCTTCGTAAAACCCTGTTTAGAGACTGTTTTGTCACGCCAAGGATAGCTAACAAGTTGTTGACCGTAGTGCCCGGCGCGCGGTTGATGAAGTGGATCGCGCGGTGGTGGGCGCGACCATAGGCCAATTCCGCGAGGATACGATCAGGATCCGCGGTGAAGCCGCGATAGGCGAAGAACATGGCCTCGATCCCCTGTCGTAATTGTTCATCGGTCAAAAACAACAGGCTCTCGCCCCCATAACGCGGGGCCGGGCGGATGTCGGACATGGTACGCCTCATTCGTTACTAGGGGCCTAGTTTATGTCAGCGTTATTGACATTCCAAGAGTAGAGCGGTATCGAATCGCAGTTTTTGCGCAATATTATGTCCGCATCGGACTTAATCGGCGCAACAATCGCAAATTCAACCCGGTTCAGGAGGTTTCGCATGGCGGGGTATGATGATCGTGATGGCACCATTTGGTTGGATGGCAAGTTGGTGCCCTGGCGCGACGCCACTGTGCACATTCTGACCCACGCAATGCACTATGCATCGTCCGTATTTGAAGGCGAGCGCGCATACAACGGCAAGATCTTCAAAAGCCGCGAACATTCCGAGCGCCTGATTGCCTCGGCCGAGGCGCTGGACATGCCAATGCCCTATTCGATTGATGAAATCGAAGCAGCCAAGGAAGAAGTCCTGAAAGCCAGCGGTCTGCAAGACGCTTATATACGTGCCTTGGTCTGGCGCGGATCCGGCGAAGACATGGGTGTGGCCTCGGCCAAGAACCCGGTGCGCATGGCAGTCGCGGTCTGGCCTTGGGGGGCTTACTATGGCGATGCCAAGATGCAGGGCGCAAAGCTGGACATTGCCGAATGGAAACGCCCCAGCCCTGAAACCATCCCGGTTCACGCCAAGGCGGCAGGTCTTTACATGATTTGCACCATCTCGAAGCACAAGGCCGAAGCCAAGGGATGCTCGGACGCTTTGTTCATGGATTGGCGCGGATATGTGGCCGAGGCCACCGGCGCGAACGTGTTTTTCGTCAAAGATGACGAGGTTCACACGCCTCTGGCAGACTGTTTCCTGAATGGCATCACCCGACAGACCGTCATCCAGATGCTGAAAGACAAGGGCATCACAGTGCACGAACGCCGCATTAAGCCCGAGGAAATGGCTGACTTCGAACAATGCTGGCTGACCGGTACGGCTGCCGAAGTTACGCCTGTTGGGCAGATTGGTGAGTACACCTTCGAGGTCGGCGACCTGACACGCGACATCGCGGAAGACTACGAGAAACTGGTCCGTTCGTAAGCGTTCTACCCCCGCCAAGGCGGGGGTTTTGTTGCAGAACGTGCAAATTATCGTGCAATCCGTCCGGTGATCTGGACGAATTGCCCGAATCACGTATGTTCAGCGCATGTTGGATCTTCTCAGCGATATTCTCACCCGCCTGTCCTTGCGAGGCACGTTTTACTTCCGCACATCGTTCACACCACCCTTCGGCATTCAGGTGCCGGGGTTCGAAAACGTGGCCCGGTTTCATTTTGTGCAGCGTGGCGAGCTCAAGGTATACGTCTCTACCACAGGGGAAACCCTGCGGCTAAGGCAGGGGGACCTGATATTGATCCCACACGGCGCACCACACGCGTTGCTATGTGCCGAAATAAAGCCGCCGGATGCGTTGCCTCTGGAGCAGGTGTTGGAGATTGCGGGTTATACGGGCGACGGTGTGTTGGTTTATGGCGGTCATGATGAAGAACGGGATACGCAACTGATCTGCGGTCATTTCTCGTTCACTGGCCCAGCCGGACGAAAAGGCGCAGGGCACATGCTGATCGACCGCTTGCCGCCCTATATTCTGTTAGAAAACTATGGCGAAGAGGCCGGGTCGTGGATGGAATCGACCTTGCGTATGATTGGCTCTGAGGTTTCAGGCGCAAGGATTGGCGGGGATCTGATCGCTTTGAAACTGTCCGAAGTTCTGTTTGCTCAGGCAATCCGGGCCTATCTGGAACGTCAGAGCCCACAGGATTCCGCGTTGGCAGGATTTGCTGATCTGCGCATCTCGCGGGCCCTGACCGCATTCCACCAAGCCCCGGCCGAGGATTGGAGCGTTGCGTCTTTGGCACGAGAGGCCGGTATGTCGCGCACTGCCTTTGCTCAGCTTTTTGCCGAGAAGATGGGGACAACACCGATGCAGTACCTCACGGACTGGCGGATGCAGATCGCCTGCCACGGCCTGACCGAGGCGCGTTGGAACGTGGCGGATGCAGCGGCCGAGGTTGGGTATGCCTCTGAAGCCGCGTTTTCGCGCGTGTTCAAGAAACAGGTTGGGCTGTCACCGGCGGCGTACCGCGCCACGCATTAATACGCCGAGATTTCTGAACGATCTGCATGTTTTCTGATACGATCAGGAATGCAACGTTCGGATCAGGCTTCCTATTTTCTTTTCATCACTGATTGAGAAAAGGAAGCTCTTATGTCCCTGCGTTTCGTTACCCGCTCTGTCCACGCCTATCTGGATTACCCGGTTGCCATTGCACTGATGACGTTGCCGTTCCTGCTGGGGTTGGGTCAGTCCAACCCGTTGGCTCTGTGGCTTTCGGTTGTCACCGGCGTGGCCGCGTTTGTTCTCACAGTTCTCACAGATCACCACCTGGGTATTTGGCGTGTCCTGCCTTACAAGTTTCATCTGGCCGTAGACTTGATCGTCGGGATCACCTTCCTGTTTGCGCCCAGCGTTCTGGGTTTCTCAGGTTTAGATGCTGCATTCTATTGGCTGAACGGTGCGGCTGTGGTGCTGGTTATCTCGCTCAGCGCGCCCGAGCAGGAAGTCGCCGCCTGACGACGTTGTCCACACCTGTCATGGTATCATCATGATAGTGTCAAGAAACTGAGCCGCCGGTTTTACAAATCGGCGGCTCATATTGGTGCACCAATCGCGTGATCGAGGAATCGGTCATCAGACAGGAGAGCCCCACTATGACCAAGATCTTTCGCCCAAACCGCCGTTCTTTTCTGGCAGGCAGTACCGCCTTTGTCGCATCGCTGGCCGTGCCAGCCATCAGCCGTGCCGCATCGCGCCCCGTATTCACACACGGTGTTCAATCTGGCGATGTCGATACGACATCGGGCATGATCTGGACCCGCACTGATCGACCGTCTCGCGTGATGATGGAAGTTTCGACTACTGAAAGCTTTGCGGACGCCCGCAAACTCGCGCCGATGGATGCCATTCCGAACAGCGATTTTGCCATCAAGCGCCTGGTCGATGGCCTGCCGTCAGATCAGGACATATTTTACCGGTTCGTTGCCGCCGATCTGAGCGACATCAACGCCGTATCAGAGCCTATTATTGGGCAATTCCGCACCGCACCGACGTCACGCCGCAACGTTCGTTTTGCCTGGTCCGGTGACACGGCTGGGCAGGGATGGGGTATTGATGATGAAGGTATGCGCACTTACGCAACCATGGCACAGTACAAGCCTGACTTCTTCATTCACTCAGGCGACACCGTCTATGCTGATGGCCCTATGAATGATGAGGTCGAGAAGGACGGCCAGCTGATCTGGAAGAACTCGACCCTGATCGACGAGAAACGAAAAGTGGCCGAAACGCTGGACGAATTCCGCGCTCAGTGGAAATACAATATGATGGACGAACATGTGCGCGCCATGAACGCCCTTTGCCCGACCTTCTTCCAGTGGGATGACCATGAGGTTGTGAACAACTGGTCTGATGCAAAAGACCTGATTTCGGATGATCGGTACACCGAGAAGTCGGTGCATGTTCTGCAATCGCGCGCCGGGCGCGCCTTCCACGAAATGACACCGCTGCGCATCACGCCAGCAGAGCCCGGGCGTGTGTATCGCAAGATCTCATACGGGCCGATGCTGGACGTCTTCTTTCTGGACCTGCGCAGTTATCGCGGGCCTAACGGCCCCTCGATGGATGATGAAATCACAGAACAGTCCCGCATTCTGGGCGCCGAACAACTGGCATGGCTCAAGCAAGAGCTGGCGTCTTCGCAAGCGACTTGGAAGGTGATTGCCTCGGATATGCCAATTGGGCTGATCGTCTGGGACAATTGGAAAGAACAGGCCGGAGCAGAGGCGATCTCAAACGGTGATAGTGGACCGGCCAAGGGTCGCGAGTTGGAGATCGCTGATCTGCTGCGTTTCATCAAAACGGCTGGCGTCACCAACACGGTCTGGTTCACGGCGGATGTGCATTATACCGCTGCGCATTACTATGACCCTAACAAAGCTCAATTCCAGGATTTCGAACCGTTTTGGGAGTTTGTTTCGGGCCCGCTGCACGCGGGAACTTTTGGTCCAAACGCGCTGGATGGCACATTCGGCCCCGAGGTCAAATTCGTCAAAGCACCCGCCGACGGGCAGGGGGTAAACCTGCCGCCCAGTGAAGGTCTGCAGTTCTTTGGTCTGGTGGACATCGATGGCGCGACCGAGCAGATGACGGTTCGCCTGATGGACCGGGCAGATACCGAACTGTGGTCGGTTACGCTGGACCCGCAAAATCGCGCGCTCTGATTTCCGGTACGAACCTGTCTAGCACCCCGAGTTATTTTCGGGGTGTTTTATGACTTGAAGATTCCGACTAAAACAGTCAGGTTGCGGGCGGCGCCAGATGATGTACCATCAAGCTCAAAGTTTCGGGGTGGTTTGCAGGCTTAGCATGATCTTGGTGAGAGCCTGCCGCCGCTCAGGAAACGACTCTGTCTGATCAGAACGAGGTTAAAATGCGCGAGTCTCTAGATGAATTAATGGCACGCCATGACGCACTGGCTTCGTGTGGATGCACCTGTTGCGACAGTGACTATTGCGCCTATGTCGACCGCCAAAAGCCGCGCCGCGACAATGTCGAAGCGACGCCGCCTGAAAGATCAGAAGTTGGTGATCTTACCCCACGTGCCTCGCTTAGACAGATTCTTGAAACGACCCTGAGCCGCTTTGGCTGATTGACGTGCGCCCGAAGGCCTAAGTCAGATACAGATCAAAAGTCTACGCCGCGCTGTGCTTTGATCCCCGCCTGGAACGGGTGTTTTTCTTCGGTCATTTCAGTGACCAGATCAGCATAGTCTCGCAGCGCCTGCGGGGCATCACGACCAGTTAGGAACACACTGGTCTTGTCCGACCGCGCGTTCAGGCCGTCGATCACTTGTTCTACCGTCAGGTATTCATAGCGAAGGGCGATGTTGATCTCATCCAGTACAACCAGATCGTATTCGCCACTGGACATCAGGGCGCGCGCCTTGTCGAAAGCGGCGTTTGCGGCGGCGATGTCGCGCTCGCGATCCTGCGTGTCCCAGGTAAAACCTTCACCCATCGTGTGCCATGTGACCAGATCGCGTTCCTCAAAGAAGCGGCGCTCGCCTGTTTTCCACTTGCCTTTGATGAATTGTACCACGGCGACCTTCTGGCCCCAGCCCAGCGCACGGATAACCACGCCAAAGGCGGCCGAAGATTTGCCTTTGCCCTTGCCGGTGTTGATCAAAACCAGACCGCGACCGGGGTCAACCGCCTCGGACACTTTCTTGCGGTGCTTGGCTTGCACCTTCTGCATCTTTTCCTTGTGATCCTGCGTGTCGCTCATGGGGGAACCTCTTTGATTGTCCGGCCCAACCTAGGCGAAGATTACAAAAGGTAAAGTCACGCTTTGGGGTCCGTAACCGACCGGGCCTTGCCGCGCTCGAGCCCCAACTGGTGTTCGCGCCAGATCACAACGACATTGCCGGCGATCACCAATGCAGCCCCGATCAGGATTGCAAGCGTTGGAAGTTCGTCAAACCAGACATAGCCGATCACAATCGCAAACAGCATGGTCGCATAGTCATAAGGTGCCAGCATCGAAGCCTGACCAAAGCGGTAAGAGGACGTGACCAGAATCTGCGCAACCCCGCCGATCAGGCCCATCATGACCAGAATTAGAGCCTGATTCCACGTTGGCATTGACCATCCCCAGAACGCTGTCAGCGCCGACAGTAGCGTCGCGGTCATTGAGAAATAGAAGACAATTGCTGCAGGATGATCGACCTTGACCAATTGCCGGATATGGATCTGAACAAAAGCCCGGGCGATAGTAGCCCCCAAAACACACAGCGCGCCGACGGTGGCGGCGACCTCCATCTCGGTGCTGCCCAGGCGCGGCCAAATCATGATCAGGACCCCTAACAGGCCAAGAGCCACCGCGCCGATGCGGATCAGGCGAATCCGTTCTCCCAGCATCACAGCAGCCAGAATCAGGGTGAAGATTGGCGTGGCATAACCAATTGCCGTCACTTCGGGCAACGGCAGCAAGCTGAGGCCGGTGAAAGTAAGCCCCATGGCGCCGGTTCCCAGAACACCGCGCCAGAAATGGCCCATGGGTTTCTTGACCACAAAGCCTCTGGACAACTCTCCACGCGCGACGAGCCAAATAATGATGACAGGAATCGCAAACAGGGAACGAAAGAACACCAACTGGCCCGGAGGAAACTCGTCCGATAGCGCTTTGACCACAGCGGACATCGACGTGAAAAGGAACAGAGCGCCCAGTTTCAGCGTAACTGCCAGCAGAGGTCGATGCGATGTTAAGGGTTTTGTCATCGGCGCGAACCTGCGCCTTTGGCGGGCAAAGATCAACGGTTGGGTTTAGTCATTCACCCAGGATTGAGGCAGGGAATTGCCGATTTCTTCCGCGAATTCTTCGAGATAGCGGATCATACGCTCGGTGCGTTGTTCGGCAATCTGCCTTCCGGTCTCGGTCAGCATGTCACCGGGCAGGGACAGCAGCTTGACCTTCCAATGGTCGAGTGAGAAGTGCAGGTCGTCCAGAGACCGGTTTTGGGCAAAAGGATCTGTCGGATCATAAAGTGTGCGCCCCAAAGCACCGGAGACGGAAAAGTTACGGGCGATACCGATGGCACCCAAGGCGTCAAGCCGATCTGCATCGCGCAGAATGCGCGCTTCGGCCGTTTTTGGGATGATATTGGCCGAAAAGCTATGGGCTTCGATCGCGTGTTGGATGGCACGGATCTGGGTCGAATTATATCCTAGTTCCGCCAAAATAGGCTCTGATATCGCTGCGGATCTGCGAGAGGCCAGATGCCGGTCCGGATCGTCCTTTGGCAGATTTACAAGATCATGCAGATAACTTGCGGCCAGCAAAACCGACATATCGGTTTTTTCATCCGCGATGGCCTGCGCGTTGGTCCAAACACGATCCAGATGGGCCAGATCATGGGCCGGATCGGTCTCCATGCGGTGCGCGACCGCTGCCCGCAGGCGCGTGCGCAGATCAGCCGATCCGTCCACGGTTCTCTCCGATCTGGCCACGATGCAGCAGCAGGTGGTCGAGGATCACGCAGGCCATCATCGCCTCCCCCACTGGAACGGCTCGGATGCCAACGCAGGGGTCATGACGGCCTTTGGTAATGATCTCGGTTTCCTCGCCCGATTTCGTGATTGTCTTTCGTGTTGTCAGGATTGACGAGGTCGGCTTGACCGCAAAACGCACCACGATGTCTTGTCCGGTCGAGATACCGCCCAGAATGCCACCGGCGTGGTTCGAGCTGTATTGTGGACCATTCTGCCCCATGAAGATTTCATCCGCGTTGGCTTCGCCCGTCAGTTCAGCGGCAGCCATGCCTTCGCCAATCTCGACGCCCTTGACGGCGTTGATGGACATCATCGCGGCGGCCAGATCGGTGTCTAACTTGGCATATACTGGCGCACCGATCCCGGCAGGGACACCGCGCGCGACGACCTCGACCATGGCACCGACGGAGTTGCCGGACTTGCGCAGGTCGTCCAGATACGCGGCCCAATCTTCTGCGGCTGATGCGTCGGGCGTCCAGAACGGGTTCTGTTCGATCTGAGACCAGTCGAATTTAGCGCGATCAATCTTATGCGGTCCGATCTGGGTCATGTAACCCGAGATCTGCACGTTGGGCGCAATCTGCTTAATCGCTTCGCGTGCCAGTCCTCCAGCGGCGACACGTGACGCGGTTTCCCGCGCCGAACTGCGCCCGCCACCGCGATAGTCGCGGATGCCGTATTTCTGCCAGTAAGTGATATCGGCGTGGCCCGGACGAAACTTGTCCATAATATCACCGTAGTCTTTCGACCGTTGATCGGTGTTCTCGATCATCAGTTGGACGGGTGTGCCAGTAGTCTGGCCCTCAAACACGCCCGAGAGGATTTTCACCTGATCGGGTTCGCGCCGCTGAGTGGTGAACTTGTTTTGCCCCGGTTTGCGCTTGTCCAGCCAGTGCTGGATCATGGCTTCGTCGATTGCAACGCCCGGAGGGCACCCGTCGACCGTGGCGCCCAAAGCAGGGCCGTGGCTTTCACCCCAGGTGGTGACGCGGAAAAGATGTCCAAAGCTGTTCATCGACATGGGGTGTACTCCTTTGAGGGTTGTGATTAGCGGGCAAGGCCCCCGGCCTCAAGCGGATTTGGCCTTTGATGACGTGAACGCCGCCCGGTGGGCGGCGCATTTGAGTATTTTGGAAAAGATGAAGCTCAGGCGGCCTGCGCGACTTTCGCGCGGGTGTCTGCGATCATCAGCGCGGCCTGAGCCGCTTCGCGCCCTTTCTGAACGAAATGGTCGCGGTAAATGGCGTTGTGGTGGTCGGTCTCCTGATATTGATGCGGCGTCAGCGAGACGGACAGGACGGGTATACCCGTGTCCATTCCAGCGCGCATCAATCCATCGACGACGGCCTGTGCGACGAAATCGTGCCTGTAGATGCCGCCATCGACGACAAAAGCGGCACAGGCAACGGCTGCATATTTGCCGGTTTGGGCCAGGTCGCGGGCCAGCAGGGGCATTTCGAACGCGCCGGGGACATCGAAGACATCGACCTGCTCGGCGGGAATGAGCTCCAAAAACCCGTCCAACGCGCGGTCGACGATATCGGAATGCCAGTTGGCTTTGATGAAGGCATAGCGGGTGTGTGTCATCATGATCTCCTTTCAGTTTGGTGGCCTGCTGGCGGTCGCGAAAACCGATTCTCACTTTTCGCCGCCAGCACGGTATGACACGTCACCCAAGGCGATCACGGGCAAGCACGCCGCTGGGCGGCGCTACTCACACGTTCTCTTTCATCCGGACTGTAACCGTCGGCTCTGGCTTCTCACCAGATCTGCTGACACCCTTTGGTGCTTCTACAATTTATCCGAAAACCGGTTTCCACTTTTCGGATCGTAGACACTGCGGGGCCGCTCGCGGGCTTACGGATCATCGCCCGCATACCGCCGGTGGGGAATTTCGCCCCGCCCTGAGAACAAGTTGGACCTTGCATAGATCGGACCCTGTCTGCAACAGATTTGACAGGAGGACCACCATGCACCCGAACCCCGCCTTCCGCGCCGAGGACCGCGCGCGCCACATTGATTTTGCACGTGACCGAGGATTCGGCGTGCTGGCATTATCTGCGATTGGTGCCCCCCTGTTGAGCCACGTGCCGTTTCTTTTGTCAGATGATGGTCGGGTGGCCGAACTGCATCTTGTACGCTCAAATCCTATCGTGCGGGCGCTGCGCACGCCGAAAAACGTCAAGATCGCGGTGCAAGGACCAGATGGGTATATCTCGCCGGATTGGTATGAAGTGGAGGATCAGGTTCCGACCTGGAACTACGTGGCCGTGCATTTGACCGGGCAGCTGGAGCTGCGTCCGCAGGACGAGATGTTGGATCTTTTGAACAGGCAATCAGCTTTCTTTGAAGAGCGCCTGCTGCCTAAACCGCCATGGGGCACGGGCAAGATGTCAGACGAGGCTCTGACCAAGATGATGCGGATGATTGTGCCATGCCGAATGCAGGTCGAGGATATTCAGGGCACATGGAAGTTGAGCCAGAACAAGACCGATGATGTGCGCGCCCGGGCATCTGAACAGGTTGCGTCCTCGGGGATCGGGTCCGAACTGACGGCTCTGCAAGAGTTGATGCACAAGGCTTAGCCGTCGGTGAAGTGAAGTCTTTTGTTTTTGCGGACCTCCTGTAAGGTCGGCGCAAACAGGGAGTCTGCCGATGAAACTCTACCACAGTCTGACGTCGCCCTATGTGCGCAAAGTCATGGTTTTGCTGCATGAAACAGATCAGCTTGAAGATGTTGAGCTGGAGACGGTGGCTGGAACGCCGGTTGCACCGGCTGAGTCGCTGGTCAGCAAGGCGCCTTTGACCAAAGTTCCGGCGCTGGAACGCCCGGATGGCCCGACATTGTTCGATAGCCGCGTGATCTGCGCATTTCTGGATGCCCGTTCCGGCGGAAAGCTTTATCCTGAGAATGCTGGTCGTTGGGACGTTCTGACGCTCGAGGCGCTGGCCGATGGGATTCTGGATGCGGCCCTTTTGATGACTTACGAGGATCGTCTGCGCCCAGAAGACAAAAAGTGGGACGCCTGGATCGAGTCGCAGTGGGTCAAGATCGATCGTGCCTGCGCGGTTCTGAACCAGCGCTGGATGGCGCATTTGTCAGGCCCGCTGGATATGGGGCAGGTCGCTGTCGGCTGCGCGCTGGGCTATCTGGATCTGCGCCACGATGCGCGAGGTTGGCGCAAGGGCAATGAAGCGCTTGCAACCTGGTTTGCGGAATTTGGCGAGCTACCCAGCATGGTGGCCACCCGCCCACCGGGCTAAGGCATCCGCAGCCGCGCCTGCGTTACTGGCTGAACGTCGCCAGATACGCGGCGATATCTTCCGCACCCTTCTTGAGCTTGACGCTCATGTTTGGGCGGGCGGTATCGTCATCGAGGTAGTCCTTGATGAACCCGATCGGGTCTTTTGAGTAGGCCGCAATGTTTTCTTCGGTCCAGACCAAACCTTCTTCACCGGCGCGGATCATGTCATCGGTGAACATTCCAACAGGCAAGCGTTCACTGCCATAACGGTAGTCGTTCTCGGATCCGGCGACTCGCCCGATAACGCCATAGAGATTCGGCCCGGTGATTCCACCTTTGACCAGCACTTCTCCGTCCTTGATGATGGCATGGCACGAGGAGCAGCGGTTATACATCGCCTTTCCCTTTTCGGGATCACCTGCGGCAAGGGCCTGATTGGATAGGGTCAATGTAAACACAGCAGTGGCCAGGAGGGTATTTGACATGGGGGGTCTCCTTACTGGAGTTCGCGCGTTTTGCCTGCTGTCCTGTATTCGCGCAAAAAGTGCAACGAAGTAAAAGTGCACAATTTGCAATTTAAATCATCTATTTCGGGAATATGATTTTCCTGAAAACAATCCCGTTCCTGCCGGCTTGATTGTGAGCATCCAGCGCGCAAATCAGTGGTGCTCGAAATCAAAAATACACACCTGTTGGAACGTATTGAGGGCATACGCTGGCAATCGAATCAAGCTGGCCTGATTCGAGCTCACGAACAAAGTTGAGCGCGAGATTCACCAAAAAAACAGCTCCGGTAGCCATATGAAGCGGCACATGCGGCGTATTGCGCGTTTATGAACGCTGGACGAACACTATTCTCCCCGATAGTAAGCGCGTTTAAGACGCCGCTTTCACGCGGTGCGCGAGCTTTTTGCCCGTCCGCGGGCGCCAGACAACCGGAGATAACCTCGTGTCCCACGCAGAAGACCACGAAGGCACCCGCAGAGATTTCCTGTATTACGTCGCTGGCGGCGCAGGTGTCGTTGCGACGGGTGCAGCCGTATGGCCCCTGATCAACCAAATGAACCCGTCAGCAGACGTGCAGGCGCTGTCGTCGATCCGCACGGATGTAAGCGGGGTCGAGCCGGGTACACAGCTGACCGTTAAGTGGCTGGGCAAACCCGTCTTTATCCGCCACCGCACTGGTGCCGAGATTGCCGACGCGCAGCAGCAGGACGAGGAAGCCGTTGGCAACCTGCCTGATCCGCTGGCACGGAACTTCAACCTGAATCCGGATGCACCTGCAACTGACGCCAACCGCGTGATGCCTTCGCCCGAAGGCGAAGCGGCAGGTGCCTGGATCGTTCAGATGGGCGTATGTACGCACCTCGGTTGTGTGCCTCTGGGAGATGCTGGCGACTTTGGTGGCTGGTTCTGCCCCTGCCACGGTTCGCACTACGACCTTGCCGGTCGTATCCGTAAAGGCCCCGCGCCTGAGAACCTGCCTGTCCCGCCTGTTGAGTGGGTCGACGCAACAACCATCAAACTCGGCTAAGGGAGACCCAGTTTATGTCCGGAATTCCCCACGATCACTACGAGCCGAAGTCAAACGGCGAGAAGTGGCTGAACAGCCGTCTGCCGATCGTCGGCCTGCTGTATGACACCCTGATGATCCCAACCCCCAAGAACCTGAACTGGTGGTGGATCTGGGGCATCGTCCTGGCCTTCTGCCTGGCGCTGCAAATCGTCACCGGTATCGTTCTGGTGATGCACTATACCCCACATGTCGATCTGGCCTTCGCCAGCATTGAGCACATCATGCGCAACGTGAATGGCGGCTATATGCTGCGCTACATTCACATGAATGGCGCGTCGCTGTTCTTTGTTGCGGTCTACATCCATATCTTCCGTGGCCTGTTCTACGGTTCGTACAAAGCCCCGCGTGAGATCACGTGGATCATCGGTATGCTGATCTATCTGATGATGATGGGCACTGCCTTCATGGGCTACGTTCTGCCCTGGGGTCAGATGTCCTTCTGGGGTGCGACTGTTATCACCGGCCTGTTTGGTGCGATCCCGTTTGTGGGCGAAGCGATCCAGACCTGGCTGCTGGGCGGACCCGCCGTGGACAATGCCACGCTGAACCGCTTCTTCTCGCTGCACTACCTGCTGCCTTTCGTTATCGCGGCGCTGGTGATCGTGCACATCTGGGCCTTCCACACCACCGGCAACAACAACCCGACAGGTGTTGAGGTTCGCCGTGGCTCGAAAGCCGAGGCCGAGAAAGACACGCTGCCGTTCTGGCCATATTTCGTGATCAAGGACCTGTTCGCGCTGGCCGTTATCCTGGTCGTGTTCTGGGCCATCGTCGGCTACATGCCGAACTATCTGGGCCACCCGGATAACTACATCGAAGCCAACCCGTTGGTCACACCGGCGCATATCGTGCCCGAATGGTACTTCCTGCCGTTCTACGCGATCCTGCGGGCCTTCACCGGTGAGGTCTGGGTTGTTCAGTTCGCCAGCTTCATCACCGGCGGCATCGTCGACGCCAAGTTCTTTGGTGTGATCGCGATGTTCGGTGCGATCCTGGCCATGGCGCTGGCGCCCTGGCTGGACACCTCGAGCGTGCGTTCGGGCAAGTACCGTCCGATGTTCAAATGGTGGTTCTACCTGCTGATCATCGACTTCTTTGCCCTGATGTGGCTGGGTGCGATGCCTGCGGAAGAGCCCTATGCGACCTTCTCGCTGATCGCGTCCGCCTACTGGTTCGCCTATTTCTTCGTGATCCTGCCGATCCTCGGTGTGATCGAGAAGCCTCTGGCACAGCCGGAGACGATCGAAGAAGACTTCAACGCGCATTATGGCAAGGCTGGCGCCGACGCCACGCCGGCCGAGTAAGAAGAGGGACCGGAAACATGTTCAAGAAACTTGCAATCGGCGCCGCGTTTGCTCTGGCCCTGACCCCTGCTGCATCCATTGCGGCAGGCGGCGGTGAGCAGCATATCGAAGATTTCGCCTTCTCGTTCGAAGGCCCCTTCGGTACCTGGGATCAACATCAGCTGCAGCGCGGCCTGCAGATCTATACCGAGGTCTGTGCCGCCTGCCATGGCCTGCAATATGTACCTCTGCGCGATCTGACAGCGCTGGGCTATTCAGAAGAAGAAGTTATCGCTTATGCAGCGGAAAACTTCGAAGTGTTCGACCCTGAGCTGGACGACTTCCGCCCGGCAATCCCGACAGACCATTTCCCGGCCAATACCGGTGTTGGCGCACCGGACCTGAGCCTGATGGCCAAGGCCCGCGCGGGCTTCCACGGGCCTTACGGTCTGGGCATCAATCAACTGGTAAAAGGCATGGGCGGTGCCGAATACATCGCCTCGCTGCTGGACGGCTACACCGGTGAAGAGAAAGAAGAGGCAGGCTCTGTCCTCTACGAAAACAAAGCCTTCCCCGGGGGGTGGATTTCGATGGCACCGCCGCTATCGGACGAACAGGTCGACTTTGCTGACGGACATTCGAACTCTGTCGAACACATGTCGGAAGACGTCTCAGCCTTCCTGATGTGGGCGGCCGAGCCGAAGATGATGGAGCGCAAGAACGCTGGCTTTGTTGGCGTGATTTTCCTGACCGTTCTTTCGGTGCTGCTCTATCTGGTTAACAAGCGCCTTTGGGCACCGCATAAAGGCAAGCTTCGCAAAGAAGATTGATCTTTTCGGGATACTGAAATCAAAACCCCCGCGCCGTCAGGTTGCGGGGGTTTTCCTTTTTCTGGTCGTATAAAAGGGGCCAGCCCTTTCTTGGCCTTCGGCCAATTCATCCCCGAGATATTTTTGGCCAGATGAAGGGCGGATCAGGCTGTAAGCTGGGTTGCGGTCTGTCCGGTGATTGCCGTGATTACGATCTGACCTTCGGGCTGAGGCGTGTCGAAGATTACTTCGGTGAATTGCTCGGTCCGGCCCATATGAGGGTTTTCCATCAGGATGTGATGGGTCTTGCCGAACTGTTCCGACAGGTGCCTGGATACCTGAGCGTCTCCGGCCGCGCGTAGTCGGGCGGCGCGGTCTTTGATGACCGTTCCATTTATCTGCTGTGGGATCCGCGCAGCTGGTGTGCCGTCGCGTTTGGAATACGGGAATACGTGCAGCCATGTCAGGTCACAATCATTGACCAGCCTGAGCGAGTTTTCGAAATGCGCTTCGGTCTCTGTTGGAAAGCCCGCGATGATATCCGCACCGAAGGTCATATCAGGGCGCAGTTTCCGCGCGTCTTCAGTAAATCGGATGGCATCATCGCGCAGGTGGCGGCGTTTCATCCGCTTTAGGATCAGGTCATCCCCGTGTTGCAGCGACAGATGCAGGTGCGGCATCAGGCGTGGCTCGGTCGCTATAGCCTGCATCAAGTTCTCGTCGACCTCGATTGAGTCGATCGAACTGATCCGCAGGCGTGGCAAATCTGGCACCAGCTTGAGAATGCGCATCACCAGATCGCCCAGTTTGGGTTGAGCGGGCAGATCCGCACCCCAAGAGGTCAGGTCAACGCCGGTCAAAACCACCTCGTTATATCCCTTGTCCACCAGCCTCTTGATCTGATCCACCACAACACCTGCGGGCACACTGCGCGAGTTGCCCCGGCCGTAGGGAATGATGCAAAAGGTACAGCGGTGGTCACAGCCGTTTTGGACCTGCACATAGGCACGTGAACGTGTGCCAAAGCCGTCGATCAGGTGGCCGGCCGTTTCGGTGACTGACATGATATCGTCGACCTGAACCGCCTCGGTCTCGCCAATGAAATCGGCTGCCATACCTTTCCAGGTGTCGGGCTGCATCTTCTCGGTATTGCCGATGACCGCATCGACCTCGTCCATTTGGGCAAAGGTCTCGGGTTCCGTTTGGGCGGCGCAGCCCGTGACGATCAGACGGGCGTGGGGGTTTTCGCGCCGCAGCTTGCGAATCTCTTGCCGGGCTTTGCGAACAGCCTCGGCTGTAACCGCGCATGTGTTCACCACCACAGCGTCCGTCAGACCCGCCTGCTGCGACAGTTCTTTCATCGCCTCGGTCTCATAGGCGTTCAGGCGGCAGCCCAGAGTGGTAAACTTGGGCGGGTTCATCCCATCGACCTCAAAAATTCCGATGTCAGCGTGCCCGAAAAGACATGGGCTGTTGGCCCGGTCATCCAGACTCCGTCCTCGCGCCAGTCGATCCAGAGAGTACCGCCGTCCAGGTCGATCTGAACTTTACGACCGGTTAGCCCGCGCCGTGCCGCGGCGACGGCTGTTGCACAAGACGAAGAGCCGGAGGCTAGGGTGATGCCTACTCCGCGCTCCCACACCCGCATTCGGATGCGGTCCGGCCCTGTAATCTGCGCCACCTGCACATTGGTCCTTTCAGGATAGAGGGGATGGTATTCATAGCGCGCGCCGAACTCCGCCAGCGGGATCGCCTCGGCGTTTTCGACGAAGAATGTGCAATGGGGGTTGCCCATGCCGGTTGCCGTTGGCGCCCATTCTATCGGCAGTTCCAACGTATCCATCTGTTCAGCCAATGGGATTTCGTCCCATTTCAGCTGGGGCGATCCCATGTTGACCGATGTCAGCCCTTCGCCCTCATCTTTCGCGTAGAGCGTTCCACGTTCGGTGGTCAAAGTTACCACCCCACTTCCGGTCTCATCCATTAGAAACCGCGCGATGCAGCGTGTGGCATTGCCACAGGCGGCCGAGGTCGATCCATCGGAATTGTAGAAGACCAGATGCGCGTCCGCTTTGCCATTTTCGATTACGGCCAGTTGGTCGAAACCCACACCAAAGTGTCGATGCCCGATTCCCTTTGCGAGAGCCGGGGTGATCTGGAAATCGCGGCCGCGCGCGTCCACGATGACAAAGTCATTTCCCAACCCATGCATCTTCATGAAGGGCAAACCGGTATCGAGTCTCTGTTGCATAGCGGCGATATAACCCCGGTCAGAACATGAATCCACCCTGTTGCGCAGAATCCTGAAAAAAGGGGTTGACCCCCCTGCGACACCTGCCTAATTAGGCCGCCTATCGGGTCGCCGGAAACACAAGATGTGATGGTGAAGCGAGGCGTAAAATAAGGGCTTGAACCTGATCAGGGAATTGCCTTAAAGAGCGCCACGGATCTAAAAGATCCAGCAAAAGAGTGGGCCGTTAGCTCAGTTGGTAGAGCAACTGACTTTTAATCAGTGGGTCGCAGGTTCGAATCCTGCACGGCTCACCACTTTTTTCAATTAAAGTAAACACTTAACCACTTCAGCACGCTCCTGAGAAGTATAGTAGGTACATACTATTCCGAAAAACGTGCTGAGTGATTTTGTTGGGTCAGTCAGAGTTTAGGTATTCCCGTGCTTTTGCCGCAACTGGCCGGTTTGCAAACTTTGCGTATTTCTGAGTTTGCTGGACTGTTGCGTGACCTAGAAGATGCGAAACCTCTTCCAATCTCATACCCTTGTTCAACATGCGGGTGGCATATGTGTCGCGGCAGGAATGGATTGTTGCCTTGCCTTTGTCTATTCCCTCTCGCTGCCGCTCCAACATCATCTCCCGTTCGAATTGAGAGATGGACCCAAGGACATTCAGCATAAGCTTCCCTGTAGCTGAGGAAGTATCAAGGGACATGTCGAGTACTCTCAGTGCGATGCCTCTCTTGGTTAGCTCATCCACGATCTCTCCCAGATGTCTGACTGAACGAGCAAGGCGGTCAAGCTTGGTGACTATGAGGACATCTCCTTCTCTGCAGAAGCTGAGAGCTTCACTGAGCGTCTCTCTACGTGCAACAGAGGAGACTTGTTCGGAGTAAATTTTCTCGCATCCAACTTCTGAGAGTTTCTTCTGTTGGGCTTCCAGTCCTGCTTGTTGTTCCAGTGTAGATGTTCTTGCGTATCCAATGATCATGGTGGTGATCTCCTTTAGGTTCCTAGACGTTGAGGCAATTGCTTGCCAAAAGCCGGGATCGACTTCATTGCCACCATTTCCGCCACCCTCGGCAGATGGACACAAAACCTTGGCCTATTGGCAGAGTTTTCAGCTGGAATCTAAGGGGTGGGGGGTTTTGGAAACCGACTTCAAAAAGGAGGGGGATTATTGTTCTTATTATTGCGGCTGAAAAAATCGCTTGGTTGTCCCGTTAAGAGACTTCTGCATACTCTAAGCTAGGCTCAGGACTCATAGCCAATAGATGACGAGTGCGGCGAGTGCGATGGCTGACAGGAAGACTTTCGGGCATCT
>NZ_JBXWQF010000031.1:0-35564 GCF_059612245.1 Ruegeria sp. CDSA079
CGACGAGAACGCCGAGGGCAGACAGGTACTTCATGGATCATACTCCTGCAGTTGCTTCTTTATTTAGATGCAGGAGGTTGCTCTGTTTCAGGAGGAGCGGACGTTCGGACTTTATGGTTGAATGACCGGGTTGCGGACAAAGCTGACATCGGCTGCCGCCCAGCAAAAGTCCAAGTTGTTTGCATTGCTCAGCGGTCCAAAAAGTCGGAGATTAAACGTAGGAATAAGTCAGGTTTCTCGGCATGTAGCGCGTGAGCGCAGCCCGGAATAACTCCTAACGATGTATTGGGGATCGCCTCCCATAGCATTTGAATTTGGCTCCACGGATAGGTCCGATCTCGATCGCCCCAAAGCACAAGTGTTTCCCGCCGGATTCGGCTAAGGTTCTGCTCTCCTGACCAGGATTGCATCGCTTCAAGCCCAGCATTTATGGCGGCCAGCTTAGCTTGAGTGGCGATCCCGGCGCAGTGTTCATATCCTGGCGCAGCTTCGCAATCCAGAAACCAAGTCGCTGCGATCCGACGTGCGGTGGCCGCCGGGCCGCTTTCCGCAGCGCGCTTTTTACTGTGCTCAATTGTCTCGAACCGCCCCGGCAAGACACCGGCCGCGCCAGTTGCGTAAAGCACAAGACGGTCAATCCTTTCACCTTCGCGAACGGCAATTTCCTGAGCGATCATGCCGCCCATGGAGTGACCGAGCAGATGATACTCCTCCACTCCAAGGCCACGGAGGTGCCGGACGACCCAATCCGCATATCCGCCAATACTGTCAATTGGTGGCAGATGGGCATTTACTCCGAACCCGGGCAGGTCGACTGCAATCACATCAGCATGCTGGTGCAGGGTATCGCGACACCCATCCCATTGTGCGCTACCACCCATGAAACCATGAACAAGTACAAGGGGAGTCACTTTCGCTGACCTTGAACGATCCGGTCAAGAATCATCGCGCAGAAGAGAATGGCAAAGCCTGCGAGGATACCCTGGCCCACATTGGCGTATTGCAGCGCCTCGAGGACGTCTTCGCCCAGTCCCTTCGCGCCAATAAGCGAGGCCACCACGACCATAGCCAGTGACAGCATGATTGTCTGGTTGATACCGGCGCGAATAGAGGGGCTGGCGAGCGGCAGATCGACCTTGGTGAGAAGGTACCATTTGTTGGCGCCAAAACTGATCGCGGCTTCGCGCACGCTTTCAGGAACACCACGCAGACCCAAAACGGTAAGGCGTACCACGGGTGTCCCACCGAAGATCATAGTGACAATAACTGCCGCTGGCTTGCCAACCCCAAAAAAGGCAATCACAGGCACCATGAAGACAAACGCAGGCATAGTCTGCATGAAATCCATGATTGGCTGGATGACAGCGTAGAAGCGCGGCCGGCGCGCAGAGAACATGCCCAAAGGAATGCCAATCACGATGGAAAGCAGCGCCGCAGTGCCGAGAAGCGCCAATGTGGTCATAGCTTTTTCCCAGAAGCCGAGAAGGCCCATGTAGGCCAGAAAGGCACCAGACCATATAGCCATTCGCAAGCCAGCTGTGAGCCAGGTCAACAGAATGATCAGCGCGGCCACCACGATCCAAGGGGTCTGAACCAACGCAACCTCCATGGCATCCAACAACCATCGAATGGCCGCAGTGAGCCCGTCAAAGAACGACACACTGTTGGCAACGCACCAGGCGATAAATGCCTCTACGCTATCAATGCTGGCCAGGCGAGTTGAGTTATCTGTTGGAAATTCGCTAAGAAATGAAAACCGGCCCGGGAAACTGTAGTGAACCATTGCGGTCGCGACCAACAGGATCATAAAACCCGCGCTGAAGACAATCTGGCTGACCGGCATGCCGGAGCGAATGGTGCGATCTGAGAGCCAGTCAGAAAACCAGGCCTCCAATGCCCAGTTGGCGGCCACAGCCTGTATGAGCTTGGCTACAAGCAAGATGATTAACCCGGTGAGGGCAATCGACGGGCCTTGCGCAGCGAGCAACTCTGCCTCGGCGCGGAAGCCTTCAATATTGGCCTCCAGCCCTTCGATCTGGCGTTGAATGGCCGCGGCTCGATCCGAGCCGCTCTCTTGCGCTGCCGCAAGCTGCTGGTAGCGCAAATCTAGCGTACCTTCGATCGAGGTCACACGGGCCAGCGCGTCCGCCCCCAAGTCTCCGAACAGGCCCCGCGCGATCTGCACAAATCCGATTGCTTCGACGACAAGAAAGGCCAATGCCCATGACCAAAGCCCGCGTGCGCCGAACCAGATCGGACCAAAGAGCCCTGCCATTGCGTTGAAGGTTGCCGTAAAACGCGCGGATGCGCCGATCTTGTCGAAGTTGCGGATGTAGTAATCAGGGCTGGTGCGCACAAAGGTGCGGATATTCTCGCGGCGTTCCTCGGCGTAGGCCTGCGCGGCTTCGCTTTCTGTGTCTTCAAGGGGGTTCACACCAAGATCTTCGCTCATGACATTTCTGTCCCTTCAATCACGGTGCGCAACAGATCTGCTCGAGTGATGACACCTCTGTCTTCGCCGCCTTCGGAAACCAGAACCGGTCGTTCGTCGTCGATGGCTCGCGTAATTAAAGCGGAAAGTGTCTCATTGTGATCCACCCGGTCGATGTCAGCCGGCAGTGGGCCGTGCGTGGCGAGGTAGCTGTCCAAGGGCTGCATCGCCGCATGAGCATGCACCACCTTCAGGCGCGATATCCCGGCCACGAAATCAGCGACGTAGTCATCAGCGGGATGCATGACAATGTCCTCAGCCGAGCCGATCTGCACCATCTTGCCGTCACGCATGATCGCAATCCGGTCTCCGATGCGGACAGCCTCATCAAGGTCATGGGTGATGAAGATCGTTGTTTTCTTGAGGATTTTCGACAGCCGGATGAACTCATCCTGCAGCTGCCGCCGGATGAGGGGATCAAGTGCGGAGAATGGCTCATCCATCAATAGAACATCAGGGTTGGCCGCGAGCGCACGGGCAAGACCCACACGTTGCTGCATGCCGCCAGAGAGTTCGTGCGCGAACTTCGCCCCCCACGCCCCCAGTTCGACAATATCGAGAATGGCGGCCGCCTGCCGCATGCGCTCGTTTTTGGCCACCTGGCGGATTTCCAACGGCATTGCCACATTATCAAGGACCGAACGGTGGGGCATCAGCGCGAAATTCTGGAACACCATCCCGATTTTCCGGTTGCGGAAAGCCTGAAGTTCCCTTGTGCCGAGCGCCATGACGTCCGTGCCCTCGATCTCGATCTTGCCGGCCGTTGGTTCAAGCAGGCGATTGAAATGGCGCACAAGTGTGGATTTGCCGCTTCCTGAGAGCCCCATGATACAGAAGATCTCACCGCGATTGACGCTGAGGCTAACATCGGCCACGCCCACCACCGCGTTGAATTCAGCAAGCACTTCGGCCTTGGTCAGGCCTCGCGCAAGAATGGCTTCAAGAGCGACCTCAGGTTTTGCCCCGAAGATTTTCCAGATGTTGGAAATTTCGATTACAGTCTCGTCGCTCATCCGCCCACCCGTGCGTGCCTTCAAATGGGACAGCTCCGCTTGGCGCTGCCCGTTGTTATTGGGTCTAGCTCAGAGACCCAGCATCGAATCCACGCGATCGGAATTGGCGTTAACCCATTCGGCCGCAACTTCCTCAGCATCGCGCCCATTGGCACTGATCTCGAAGGCCAGCGAGCTTACGTCATCGGCGGTCAGGGAGAAGTTCGCGAAGAACTCAGCAATCGCCGGCGAGCGATCCCCAAGCGAGTTGGACCAGGCGATCTGCACTTCCTTCAGAGCGTCCTTGCTGGCAACCATCGATTTGTTGTACCAGTCAGGATCGTCGGAGGGCTGCACCATGACGTATTTTTCAGGGTCATAAGTCGGCTCGGTCAGCATCACCACGTCGAACATGTACCAGACGGCGTGCGGCTCATAGCAGTAGAAGGCATATCCGTCGTTTTTGGCTATACTGTCCTTGATCCGTGCGGTCTTCACAGCTTCTTCCGCGCGGATCGGATCGATGAAGTCCAGCAGGCCGTAGTCGCGCACTTTCACCTCGTTCACATTGGCCGAGGCCCAGCCGGGCGCACCGATCCACATCTCGCCCTTACCATTGCCATCACTGTCCATCGCAGCCGCTACATCGGGGCGTCCAAGATCCGCGATGTCGGTGATATTCATATCTGCGGCAAAGTCTTTGGAGACGCAGAAGCCCTGATTGCCCTGATAAGGGTTCGATGACAGCGTCACAGTGCCAGCACCATCGACATATTGCTTGGTGAACGCTTCCTGATTTGGCAACCAAACATCAGGGTGAACATCGATATCACCCTTGCCCTGATCCATCGCTTGAAAAATTGTGGCATTGTTGCCGGGCACATACTCCACTGTGCCACCGATGCGGGTGGTCACGATCTCACCCAAAACATGAGCAATGGCTTGTGCTCCGGTCCAAGTGGGAACGCCGATCTTAACCTCTTCAGCGGCGAGTGGCGCACCGAGAGCTGAAACCAAAGCCGCGCTGATCAAGTATTTTTTTAGTTTCATTTGATATCTCCTTGTTGGTTTGTTGTAGGTTTCAGGCCACGTAGCCGGGAAGTTCAAGAGTTTCGGGATAGCCAAACAGGGCTGCACTTCCGCCCGTATGCAGAAAGACGACATTGTCCATGCCGTCGAAATAGCCCTTGCGGATTTGGTCGATGAGACCATCCAACCCTTTACCCGAATAGACCGGGTCGAACAGAAGCCCTTCGGTGCGGGCCAGCAACTTAAGCGCGTCAATCATCCCTTCAGTGGGAAGACCATATCCTGCACCAACGTAGTCGCAATTTGCGCGCACTTTTTCGCGCGCAATGGGCGTACCCGTCTCCATATACTCGACAGTTCGCACTGCCAGATCATGAACCATACTTTCCTGTTTGTCTTGCGGGGCGCGCACACCGATGCCCAAAAGGTGAATGTCACTTTCTAGGGCGGCAAGCCCGGCGACCAATCCAGCTTGCGTACCCGAGCTGCCGGTCGCATGTACCAGCGCGTCAATTTTCAATCCGGCATTGGCGGCCTGTTCGCATAACTCGCGCGCGCAATTTACGTAGCCCAAGGCCCCGATTGGGTTCGATCCACCGCCCGGGATGATGTAGGGTTTTTGCCCTTCTGTCTTCATCTGCGCGGCGCAGGCTCCCATCTCGGCGTTCATATCCGCCCCACCGGGACGCTTGGACACACTGGCGCCATGCAGTCGATCCAACAGGACATTTCCATTCAGAATATAGTTCGGGTCATTGGAACCCGTGCGATCCTCAAGCAGGATGTGGCACGAGATGCCAAGTTTTGCGGCCGCCGCTGCTGTTTGACGCGCGTGATTGGATTGCGTCGCCCCCTGCGTGATGATTGTATCCGCGCCTTTCTGGACTGCGTCAGCCATCAGAAATTCCAGCTTACGGGTCTTGTTCCCACCCGACGAAAGGCCGGTGCAATCATCTCGTTTGACCCATAAACGCGGACCACCCAAAACCTCGCTCAGGCGATCCATCGGCTCCAAAGGCGTAGGAAGATGGCCAAGCGATACCCGGGGAAATTTCGCCAGCGTCAGCGATAGCTCCTTGCACAAGCTCAAAACCAACTCCGGCGCGACCATCGCGTCACCACCGGTCATCTGAATTGTCTCAGCCACCACACTCTCCCCGCTTTTGCCTACAGACAAACACTTTCAAAAGGAAAAGAGGAAAAACAGTGCATATTTTGCAGGCTGCTAATACATTTTCTTTGGGTGCAAGGGAGGTGCGGATGAATATGCTGTGGTTTGATGATGTTCTGGCCCTTCTAGAAGAGCGGAACATGACGCGGGCCGCGGCCCGCAGAAACATAACACAACCAGCATTCTCAAGGCGTATTCGCAGTTTTGAGGAGTGGCTAGGGATTGAAGTTCTCGATCGCAAATCGAACCGGGTCGAGATCAGTCCGGCACTGGCCTCGAACGAAGCCGAAATACGCTCTTTGATCGCAAGGCTAAATGACCTGCGCACAAAAATTGCGCAACATGGTCCAACCGTTTCGATCGTGACGATCGCCGCGACACACGCATCGGTCGTCTCCACCTTCCCTGATATGGCACTGCGTGCACGTGCCACGTTCAAGGGGCTCCGTTTTCGTCTCAGAACTGCCAATCTGAACGATTGTGTCACACTGTTCTTGCGCGGCGATACCAACATGCTGCTATGCTATGAGGCGCAAACTGTCGCCCCAATGCCGTTCGGAGCAGGCATTCGTCGCGGAACTTGGGGTCACGACTACCTCATTCCGGTCATCGGTGGCGGATTGCGGTATTCCGTGCGTGGAAACGTTGACGTGCCTTTGGATACGCCGGCCGTCGTCTATCCCGAAAATAGCTACTTCGGCGAAGCATTGAACAAGAGCAAACTCCCGTTCGGAACCGCCGATTTTAGCAAAAACCCCGTTTGCCAGACGGCCTTTTCAAGTGGAGCAAAGGAAATGATCCTGAACGGTCTCGGTGTTGGTTGGCTGCCGTTCAGCATGGTGCACAAGGAAATTGAAAGCGGCGAGCTAATCTCCCTACGCAACCAATTGGGCCAGGAAAAGCTCGACGTGGTGGTCTATGCCCACCACCAGACCGAGATAGCGAAGATGTTGCTTGATTTCTGGACAAACAAGCCGTCTTCAAAGTCTTGAGCCCATAGAACGCCCATGAGCGCCAAAGACCATAGCCATCTGTTGGCACCAAATTTTGACCGCCGAAGGTCGTGGGAAATTGCCATGTTTCTTGCGGTATAATATTCCTCAGTTGTCCCGATTTCTTGAGTATTCAATGACCGCTTTGGGCTCGATACGGTCCTTCGCCGTTGTCCGCTCGAACGTCCGCTTCTGCGCCAACGGTCAGCCACTTCATCAATGCCAACAAACAGTCGTCAGCCGGTCGGCCTAACCGAGGCCGATTACGGTATGTTTCAGGAACTGCTGGAGCGCATGTTCGGTCATGACTGTCATCGAACCTTCTTCTTGGACTGGTTGTCCTGGAGTCTTCAGAACGAGGGCAGAAAGCCAAGTTTTTCGATACTGCTGTATTCCCAGACGAAAGGAACTGGAAAAAGCACCATTGGACAGGTTCTAAGTGCTCTGTTTGGTCCAAGTAACTCGATTGGGATCAACGGCATCTCCAAGCTCACATCTCGGTTCAATCAGACACTGATGTCGAAGAAGTTCATTACCTGCGAGGAGGTCAAGCTAAAGCCGGGAACTGACGCTGGAAACGCTGTCAAATCTTTCATCACCGAGGCCAGAGTCGCCGTCGAGGCGTTAGGGCGCGTGGAAGACTTGCTGGCTAATACGGAAGTAGATGGAAACGGATGTATGGTCACCGAGACGGAGCAACCAAGGAAACTTCGGTTTCACGGGCATCAGGACCGAGCTTACAGGTTCGTTTATTGCATCACCCACCGGCTTGCCGCCACCCGCGATCAGGTAATCCGCCACCGTTGCCATAACCGTCTCTGTATCAATCCCCGCCATCTGACCATCGGTGACCGCCGAGATAACCTTCAGGATGAGCGTGATCGGCAGGCGAACGGTGTCGATTGGGGTCTGCTTTAGCCCTGTGGCTATGCAAAACTCTCGGGTCAAAACACGCTAACCCGCTCCTCCCGCAACGTGGGAGGGGCACCCCCGCAGAACCCGTTATAGTTGTTAACGGGTGGTTCGGGTGACTGGGGCATAAACTGGGGCATTTCTCGGGTATCGGTGACCCAAGCGCCTGTCGTTGTTCCATGTTCTGATGAGCTGGCTGGGGTGGTAGGATTTTTTGTCAACATATTGAAAATTAACAAAATAAATGAAGTGGGGTCAATGGGTAGTGTTCGGAAATTGGTTTGTGTCCAATATTGTGTCTCACTTTTCTGCTTTTGACTTTTGGACGTTAGCGAGTTCGCCGGTCATACGACTTGCGCGGGATCGGGCGGGCAGCAGTCATTCGCTGCGCCGGTGAAGTAGGTATTCTGGTGAACGGGAAAGCCGACCTTCGACATGGTTTGTGAACTCGGACTTGCCGATGAAAGCGCACCCCGACGTCGTTTATATTTTGAACGCGTTCTGAAACGTGCGCTGTGATCCGCTGAAACCCAATATCAGCTCGTTCGATAAATCTTTGCTATTCGGGAAGTCGAGCTCGGCGTGTACGCAAACGGCCAAGTTTCACTTTGGGCCGCCCTAAGTCCAACTTAAGAGCTTAGCAAGCTCGATTTGCGCTGTGATTGAGACCGGTTGATTTCCATTCTGCAGAGTATTCTATTGATGCGAAGCCTTCTCAGTTTTCATGTGATTGGCCTTGACTGCCTCGACATCCTTCCCTGACGGCGGCAACCAACCGGATTCTGTTCGATCACCGTAAGCATCGCCTTTACCAAAAATCTGAGCGTCGCGTTCCTCCATCAGCACCCGTGATTTCTCGATATAGGCAGCGTTTTCTTGCAAAGGGATATTGGGATCATAGACTTCAGCCATTTCCCGAAGAATGTGCCGGTCGTCCTCTGAAAATTGCCGTGCGAGCAGTTCAGCTTCAAACGGGTGCATGCCCAAGGTTTCAAACGCCGATCGCCCGGTGCGCACAGAGGAGTCAAACGTCTCGCGGATGATTTCTTTAACGCCGGCCGCATAGAGGTCGTAGACATGCTGACGGTCTATCGCTCGCGCGATGATTTTTACATTCGGATAGTTGTGGCGTACGTGGTGGACCAGAGAATTGATCTGCTCTTTTCCGTCAATCGCGACCACCAGCAACCGTGCTTTAGATATTCCTGCCGCATGCAACAAGTCTGGTCTGGTGGCATCACCGAAAAACACTTTAAAACCAAACGAACGGAGCAGTTCGAGATGTGACGCGCTGTAGTCGAGAACGGTTGTTGTATACCCTGCCGCTCGAAGCATTCGATTGACAACACCACCAAAACGCCCGTGACCGACAATGATCACGTCCCCGTCCTCATCAATTGCGTCTGCTTCTCTTTCCTGTTCCTGGGTTGAACGGGATAGGATGAGTTTGTCGTAGATGATGAACAAAGCCGGAGTAAGCAGCATGGACAGCGCGACAACCAACAGCAGTTGATCCGCGATTGGTTTCGGGATGACGTGGCTTGCGACGGTGAAGGACAGCAAGACGAACCCGAACTCTCCTGCTTGAGCAAGTCCCAATCCAAAGAGCCACTTGTCGGTTCCTTGGATCCGGAAGATGTGAGCCAAAGTAAACAAAACCCCGGCTTTCAAAAGGATCACGCCAAGCGTCAATGCCAAGATGGTCACGAAGTTCTCGCCAAGCAGCGCAAAATCAATTCCTGCGCCAACTGTAATAAAGAACAACCCCAGGAGCAGCCCTCGGAATGGGTCGATGTTCGATTCCAACTCGTGTCTGTATTCGCTGTTCGCAAGAACCACACCGGCTAAGAATGTCCCAAGCGCTGGGGACAAACCAACGACGATCATCAAAAGCGCAATTCCGATAACGAAGAGAAGAGCGGTCGCCACAAAAAGCTCACGCAGGCCAGCCATCGCGATGAAGCGAAAGATCGGACGGGTCAGGAATGTGCCACCGAGAACGATTGCGACGACTGCTCCGATCGTTACGGATGCAACTTGCCAACCGGCCAGACCGTCCACGAGGCTGAGGCTTGCGTGCCCATCGCCTCCGTGCCCATCGGATGCATGCGCGTCTCCGGTATGTGCCACTTCAGCCCCGTGACCTGAGGTGGAGACGACACCGTGCGAAAAATCCGAGAGTTCCGGTAATGCGAGAAGAGGGATAAATGCCAACATCGGAATGACTGCGATGTCCTGAAAAAGCAGGACGGAGAAGCTTGACTGGCCTCCGTCCGTTTTCATAAGCCCTTTTTCGTTCAGGGTCTGCAAGACAATCGCCGTCGACGACAAAGCGAGAACCATGCCGATAGCAAGAGAAACCGTCCAAGGCTGCCCAAAGAACAGCGCGACGATCATCACAAGACCGGTTGTCGCAGCGACCTGAAGTCCGCCTAAACCAAGCAGCTTGGATCGCATGGCCCAGAGCATTTTTGGCTCAAGCTCCAACCCGACAAGGAACAGCATCATCACGACGCCAAATTCAGCGAAATGCTGGATCGAGATTACGTCCACGCCGAGTGCAGCCAGCAAAGGACTGATCGCAATGCCAGCGATCAAATAGCCCAAGACTGACCCCAGACCCAAACGTGTAGCAATGGGGACTGCGACAACACCAGCTGTTAGAAAGACGAACGCGAGAAGCAAAAAATCGTTCATGGGTCAGGCCTTCTCTCGAATGGGCAGATCGGTAAATGTCATCGTGGCTTGTTGCTCAGCCTTCGCGAAATCAAAGGTTTCGTCCTGAAGCGCGTTCAGCAGTTTCTTATATCCGTTTGTGTGGTTTACGATGGCACCTTCCTCGTCCGCCTGCAGAGCGGAATACAGCACATAAGGCGGTGCAAAAGTCATCCCGCAAAGTCGGGCGGTTTGCTCAAGCGGGTATAGAAATGAGCGGAGAGGAAAGTTTTGATACCCCGCAGCGGTATAGGCTTCGTCGGACCCGCCAGTAGTAATCGCAAGCACCATCGACTTGCCTGTCAGCTTGTCGCCGCCGTGATCGTACGCAAACCCGTGTTGCAGAACGAGATCCTGCCACTCTTTCAGAAGGCTCGGCGTCGAGTACCAATACAGCGGAAACTGAAACACGATCACGTCATGATCCAGCAAGCGACGCTGTTCCCGTTCGACATCTATATCGTGGCGAGGGTACTCGGCGTACAGATCGACAAAGGTTATGCCTTCGACGGTCTTTGCAGCTTTTACCATTGCCGAGTTTGCCCGGCTATGGCGCTGCCCGGGATGGGCAAAATACACAATCACTCTGGACATCTTGGTCCTCTCTTCGGTTGTGACTTCGGTGGATCAAACGGAGTCAATCCTGGTTGTCGCGGCTCGTCAGCTGCACCGCAACCAGGCACAATTTTGTAACCTGGTAACGCTGTGCAGACTGACGAGGCTTGTTTCGCACCGATGAAGTTGATTCAACGACTCTGCTAAAACGGTGCAAAATTGTCGGACGAGGCCGCTGGCACAGTCCAACGCTGACGCGCGTCTATTTCCTTGTGCTCCGCCCCTTGAGGTGGGATCCGACCGTTTTCACCATAGAGCCAGAGCACAAAGTTGTAGCGCTCGCCGCTGGTGATCGGTTCGGACGCATGGGGGACACTGCCGTGGTGTATCAAAGCAGTCCCCGGCTCAAATGTAAGCTTGCTGACCTGACGCGTTTCATTGTCAAAAAAGCTGACAGCAGAACCTGAAAAATCCTCGCCCGGCAGGTTCAGATTGATGTTGAGCGTCACAGCGGACGCGTCGGTATGCGGGCGCAACGAGGTATCTTTGTTTTCTTGCCAGCGGATCGAGAACCCAAAGGTCTGTGTGTCATAGCCGACAACATCGGGGAACAGCAGACGAGAAACCGGCCTCATATAGCTGTCCATCAGCCCTTTATAAAAAGCTTGGAAACTTGGGGCCGCAAGATACCCTTCCGAACGCGGATCAAGCAGCGCGCCGCCCCGGTTCAGTACGATCCCATAGGGAGGACGTAGTGGAATTTCCGCGCTGGATACCTCGTCCAGATAATCCCTGAGAGCGGCGAGCCGTTGCGGGTCGAAGAACTGTGTCGCGTAAACACCAGGAAATACTTCCTTCCAAAGTTCTCGAACCGCGGCCTCTTTGGTTGGGTCATCCCATGCTTGTTCGACAGCTGATCGCAATTGTGGATCAAAAAGGGACGAGTCGAGCACGTGTTCTCGTCCCTCTGAACTTTCCCAATCAGTCCAGGCGTCTTTGAACAAGTCCCGGTTCTTGGTCCAGAATTGTTGAACAGAAGGTGCGCGTTGCAGCATCTCGTCTCGTGTAGGTCGCTCAATTGTACGAGCGCGTTCCAGTGAAGTGACTGACATGATTACATTAGTCTCCGTTTGTTGGAGGCTGCGCCGCCTACAGCGCCGCAGCAGCAAGTGAAGTTGTCTAAAATCGCGGGCACCGGGTCCGCAGCCTAACAACGTCAGGATTTGGAAAGCGCCCGTCAGCTGCGCAGATTTTGGTCAGATGTCGTCGATCAGGACCTGCTTGAGATGCAGCGTGTCCATGTATTCGCGGATTGCAGTGATCTTGCCGTCCTTCAACGTCACCAAGAAATGGTAGAAGTTGTTGTAGACAGTTCCGTTCACTTTGGTCCCGTAGGACTCCATTTCCATCGCGACCCGATCACCCTCGACAGTCCAGCCTGTTGGCTTAAGCTGAAGGCCACTGGGCATTCTTTCACGCATCTTTTTGATAAGCTCGGCTATTCCTTCTCGATCCATCCGTGTATCCACAGGTGGGTTGCTTTTGAGGCCCATCGCTTGCCAAACGACGTCCGCGTCCAGCAAGGACAGTGCCCCCTCCACATTGGTTTTAGAAAACCGCTCAAAAAAGCATTGGACGGTTTCCTTGTTCTGGGTGGCAGACATCAGTTGATGTCCTGAACCTTCATCACCAGTTCGCCCCAGTTGCGCTGGTTTTCGATGTCATGCTCGAGTCTCTGCTCATCTGCGATAGCAAAGCGTTTGACCGCAGGGGTTTTGCTGGTTGCCTGATACAGCCAATAGGCTTCAGCCTTCAGAGCTTCATCAATCGGCTTGTCGATGGACTCGTAGACCATTTGTTTGCAGGCATTGATCGACTCCGCCGGGAACTGTGCGATGCGTTTGGCCAGCGCGTCGACAAATGGTCCGATCTCGTCGGGTTCCAGCGCCTTGTTGATTGTGCCGAACCGTTCCGCGTCATCCGCATTATAATCCTGCGCGCTTAGGATGATTTCAAGTGCGCGACCCAGACCCGTTTGACGCGCCATGCGTGATGCACCGCCGCCGCAAGGCAGGATGCCCATGCCGACTTCCATTTGCATAAACTTGAACTTACCGCGCGCGGCAAAGCGCATGTCCAGCGCCAGGGCCAACTCGTGACCGCCGCCACGGGCGAAGCCTTCCAGTTTTGCGATTGTTGCCTGAGGTACGCGACTGATCCTTTCGCAGACAGCTTGCAAGTCCAACAACTGGGCTTCATCGCGCGACACAGCCTCGGTCGACATATCTTTCAACAATTCGGTGTCGTAGTGGCAGACCCAGATTTCCGGATTGGCCGATTCAAAGACCACAACCTTGACGCTGCGGTCTCTCTCCAGCCGCATGGCAAGACTGTTCAGATCAGCCAGCATTTCCTGACCCTGCACGTTGACGGAGCCGAAATCAAACGTGACGGTGGCGATCGCGTTCTCAACCTTCACGTTGAATGTGGTGAAGTTCTCATACTTCATTTTGGTTCCTCATTTCCTGTTTCGAACCGTTCGGACAAGAACGGTTTTGGAGGTTGGCGTTTCCGTTAGGGCGAAGCGGTTCTTGAGGAGCACCTCACCCGAAGCGCAATCTACTGACTGAAAAATTTAAATAAATGAACGCAATCGGATTTCAGTTTTTATTTTATTTATATAATCATCCTGAAAATACGGTCATTACCGGGCTTCGAACCATTGAATGCAACGAAAACAGTTGCTCTGGTTTGTTGAATCCTTTGAGACATCGTGTACCCAGAGACTCGACCTCGTCATCAAGAAGGCATGCGACCTCTGAAGAGAAAAGCAGGTCTCGTTTCAGGTGTTTGCAGCAGCCCTCGATGCGGCTTGCCAGATTTACGGCCTCGCCAATGACGGTAAAATCCAAGCGCTGCGCCGCGCCGATGTTTCCAAAGAAGATTTCACCCAAGTGCAAACCAATGCCCGCATGTAGCGGAGACCAAGCCGTTTCACTACGCATGCGCTCGGTCAGTAAATCCAGCTCGGATAGCGCTTGTCGCGCGGCTTCAACAGCCGCTTGAGCGGCGCTTTGAGACGTTTCAAAAGAAGCAATTGGAAACACGGCGAGCATACCGTCACCAATAAACTTCAAGACGTCGCCGCCATGCTGATTTACTGCGTCTGCCATGGCTGTGAAGTAGTGATCGAGCACCGTTGCGACGGATTGGTTGTCCATGTTTTCAGAGAGCGTAGAAAAACCACGCATATCAGAGCTCCATACAACTGCCCTGATCGGAACGCCCGTTCCCCGCTGGATCGTCCCGCTTGCAACGCGCTCGCCTGCTTCCCATCCAAGATAGGTATGGGAGATGTTCTTCGTAATCCGCTCTGCGACGTGTCGATCTACATGCAAACCGAACAGCTTGATCAGGAGGGTCAAACTTTCCAGTTGTTCCCTTTCGAACCCGCCTTGCTGTCGCGTGGCCAGTGTAATTGCGTTAAATCTGCCGCAGCTCGCAGACATCGGAAGCGCCGCATATTCCAAGAAGCCCTCTTTACCGAGACTTTTCATGAGAGGGCTTGCCGCTTCGCCTTCATCGTTTTCAAGAGCCACCCGAACCATTCGGCCGTACTCCATCACGTTGAAAAGAGGGTTTTTCTGTAGCCGTCAGAATGAAGGACTTCCTCGCCAATTTGGATCTCATCGCAAAACCCGTCGGTCGTGCTCCAGTTCCACGCATATCCAAAGGCTTGCGGGTGCAATGTTCCAACATTGAGACTCAGACGACCAACCCCCAACCCTGCCTGCGCCAACCGTTCCGCAAACTCCTTTGTGAGGTCGATGGTGTCCTTAGTCAGAACTGCTGTGTTCAACAGCCAATCTCTGACGTTTTCCGGGGTGCATTGTTGATTGAGATTCAGGTCGAACCGGCTGCGCCTGATCAGACTAACACCAGAAGCATATGTCCTCGGTGCAGGATCCAGCTCGTTGAACCGAGCTTCAAAATTTTGCCGGGTCGTCGCATGCATCGCAGTTTAGTTCCTTGAGTTCTCAAGCTGGGTTCGGAGAAAGAAAAGTGGGCAGCGACGCATTTTGAATGCGCGCTGCCCGAGAGGTTGGATTAGGCGCAGTGCTTCAAAGTTCGACAACGACCTTGCCGATGGCTTGGCCACTGGTCAGGCGATCATAGGCATCACCGACCTGTTCAAACCCGAAGCGCTGGTCATCAAGCAGTGGCCTCAATGCGCCTGCGTCTACGATTTCGGCTAATTTAGCCAGGATCGCGCCATGCTCATCACGCTTGTGGTCGTGTATCATCGGGATCAGCATGAAGATGATGTGCAGTGACAGGCCTTTGAAATGTGCTGGAGTAAGATCCAACTCGACCAGAGCAACGGTCGAGGCGATGTTGCCGTTCAGCGCTGCTGCCTCGAAGGAGTTAGTCATGTTTGGCCCGCCAACCGAGTCAAAGATGGTCTCGAAACCTGCACCGGCAGTGTGTTCCTCGACAAAGTCTGCGACCTTCTCCTTCATGAAATCGATTGCCGTCGCACCGTAGCTCTCGATCACTTCAAGTTGCGACGCACCGGTTCCGGTTGCGAAGACGTCTGCACCAAAATGCCTGGCAAGTTGCACGGCTAAGTGACCGACTCCACCGGCACCACCTTGCACCAGAACCTTCTGACCTGCTTGAGCACCTGCGCGGGTCAGCCCCTCATAGGCAGTAATGCCGACCAGCGGGATCGCAGCGGCTTCTCGCATCGAAAGGGACTTGGGTTTGCGTGCAATAAGACGCGCATCAGCGACCATGTATTCAGCCAGTGCACCCTGTAGCTCCAGTAGGCCGCCAGCACATCCGTAAACCTCGTCGCCTACCTTGAAGCCACTCACGCCGTCCCCAACGGCCTCGACAGTTCCGGCAAAGTCCATACCCAGAACAGCGGGTAGTTCGGGCGAGAGAGGGAGATCCGTGCCCATCGCACGTATCATAGTATCCACTGTGTTCACGCTGGTGGCTGCAACGCGCACGACAACATGGCCGGGCTTGGCAGTCGGCGTTTCAATTTCGGCAAGTTCGAACTTTGCGTTCTCGCCGTATTCAACAAGGGTCATTGCTTTCATTGGGCATCTCCGGATGGATGTTTGACGGCTCATACGTAGATTGAACACACAGCAGGATAAATTGACCCAAATCGGAGTTCAGTTTTCCGATTCTGAAAATAATCTGAAGGAATCTCCAATATCGATTTTGGTAAGCGACCTCATGCAGTGGTCGTGGTTGCTTGAGGGTTATCGTCTCGAACTGTCTAAAACTGTCTCGCGGTGAGACAGTTAAGCAATTGGCGAGATGCAGGGCTAACGATTTCCTTGCCGCATTCAGCGCTTCTCTCCAGCCTTCCCAACGAAACATGAGCGACATCACGATCGCATGCTTGGGAGGAGCGCATGACACCAACTCGCGAAGAACAGCATTGGATGTATCGCAATATGGTCACGAGCCGCCGGTTCGAAGAAACCATTGCAGGTATTTATTTCGAGGGCAAAACGCCCGTTTTTAATATGGCTAACGGGCCAATTCCCGGGGAAATGCATCTCAGCGACGGTCAAGAACCGGTCGCCGTCGGCGTATGCGCGCACCTCAACCCTGATGACGTGGTAACGGCGACGCATCGTCCGCACCACCAAGCGATTGCCAAGGGTGTTGACCTCGACAAAATGGCAGCCGAAATCTTTGGGAAAAAGACAGGCCTGTCCGGTGGACGCGGCGGCCACATGCATATCTTTGATGCCGACGTGAATTTTGCCTGCTCGGGGATTATTGCCCAAGGCATGGGGCCAGCGGTAGGTGCGGCTCTTTCGCGAAAGATGCAAAACAAACCGGGCGTCGCGGTTGCGTTTGTTGGTGAGGGCGCAGTTAACCAGGGCGGTTGGCATGAAGCCATGAACTTGGCCGCCGTTTGGAATCTGCCCTTTGTCTGCGTGATCGAGGACAATGCATGGGGCATCTCCGTTTCCAAAGAAGCCTCAACAGCCGTTACGAACAATGCGGATCGTGCTGGGGCTTATGGCATCCCCGGAAAACGCATCGAAGGTAATGATCCCTATGCGATCTATGACGCAGCCGGAGAAGCCATATCGCGAGCACGCGCTGGCGAAGGTCCGACACTTCTGGAAATCGAGACATATCGCCTGGCAGGACATTTCATGGGAGATGCCGAAGGCTATCGGCCAGAAGGCGAAAAAGACGCGCTTTTCGAAAAGGATCCTATTCCGAAGATGCGGGCCACAATGCTTGCCGATGGCGCAGCCACCGAAGCTGAGCTCGACGCAATCGAAGCCGAAAGCGCGGCACGCGTCGAGGCTGCAATCAAGTTCGCCCGGGAAAGCGAAGAGCCAGCACCTGAAGATGCGCTGACAGCAGTCTTTGCCTGAGCTGGAGGGAGGAAAAATGAACAAACCAAACGAAAGAAAGCTGACCATCGCCCGAGCTATGGCCGAGGCGATGCAGCAGGAAATGAAGATTGACCCTTCCGTTTTTGTGATGGGTGAAGATATCGGTGCACTGGGCGGGGTTTACGGCAATACGCGCGGCCTCTTGGACGAGTTTGGCGCCGAACGGGTTCGCGACACTCCAATCTCGGAAACAGCGTTTATTGGTGCCGCAGTTGGTGCAGCCCAGGACGGGATGCGACCGGTCGTAGAATTGATGTTCGTAGACTTCTTCGGCGTTTGTTTTGACGCGATCTACAATCTAATGGCCAAGAACATCTACTTCTCGGGCGGCAATTTCAAAGTACCGATGGTGCTGATGACTTCGACCGGCGGCGGCTACTCGGACGCTGGTCAGCACTCGCAATGTGTCTACGGCACCTTTGCCCATTTACCGGGTATGAAAGTCGTGGCCCCTTCCAACGCTTACGACGCCAAAGGGCTGATGACGGCAGCGATGCGTGACGATAGCCCCGTGGTCTACATGTACCACAAAAGCCTGCAAGGCATGGGGTGGTTAGGTACCGAGGCCGGAGCAACAGTTCATGTTCCCGAGGAAAGTTACACTGTTGAAATCGGCAAGGCCAAAGTGGTTCGCGAAGGTTCAGATGTCACCATTGTTAGCCTTGGAATGGGCGTTCACAACGCATTGAAGGCGGCTGCCAAGCTGGAAGCGCAAGGCGTCAGTGCCGAAGTTGTGGACCTTGTCAGCCTCGTGCCGCTGGACCGAGAAACGATTCGCGCCTCGGTGGCCAAGACCGGCCGACTGATCGTCGTTGACGAAGATTACATGAGCTACGGCGTTTCCGGTGAAATCATCGCGACCGTGACTGAGCATGACATCTCGGTGCTGAAAGCCGCGCCCAAAAGAATTGCTTTCCCGGATGTTCCGATCCCGTTCGCTCGGGTCATGGAGCAACACTGCTTGCCCAACCCGGACAAGATCGTTGCTGCCTGGAACGACATGAAAGCCGCCTGATCCACACACCAGTGGAAACCATCAAGCACGGGGCAGCACATTGCGGCCCCGAACAAGGAAGGAGTGCCTAAATGGCAACTGATATCGTTATCCCTTCGGATCTATGGGAAGAGGACGAGGAAACCGTCATCACAAGCTGGCTGGTTGATGATGGATCTACTGTCGAAGAAGGTGCCCTGATCGCCGAAATTATGACGGCCAAGGTTCAGTACGAAATCCTTGCCCCGGCATCTGGGACCGTAAGAATCAAAGAAGAGGCCGATGCTGTCGTCGCCAAAGGCGCCGTGATCGGATCGATAGAATGAGCGGCGAAGTGAAAACTGTCCCGCTCAAGGGTGTGCGCGGGATGATCGCTGACGCGATGGTGAAAAGCCTGCAGACAGCTGCTCAGCTGACGCATCAGGGCAGCGCCGACGCAACCGCTCTTTTGGCGGAAAAGGCCCGGTTGGCCGAGGCAGGAACCAAGGCTTCGGTTGAAGATCTTCTGATGTCAGCCGTTATACGCGCTTTGAAGAAAAACCCAGACGCTAACGGCAGAGTAGAGGGAAAAGACGTCAAGCTTTCCAGCGGGATTGATCTGTCGGTTGCGATTGCCTTGCCGGGCAACTTGTTGGTCGCACCAGCGATCTTCGGTGCGGGTGAGATGGATGTTTCTGAACTGAGGGCGGCGCGACAAGACCTTGCCGCTCGGGCAAAGACCAACAAACTCAGCGTAACAGAAATGACTGGCGGCACGTTCACTGTAAGTAATCTTGGATTGACCAGGGTCGAGCACTTCACACCAATCATCAATGCCCCGCAAATCTGCATTCTGGGTATTGGGCGCCTTATTGACGGGGCAGTTCGAAGCGAAGATGGCGGCATTGAACTGCGTCCGCATGTGGGCCTGTCATTAACTTTTGACCATCGTGCACTCGACGGAGCCCCGGCGGGCGACCTTCTGACTTCGATATGTGAAGAAATTGAAGGAATGGGCAAATGACCGGCCTTCTAAGGCAGTTTTCCAACCCGGCCGAGGGTTTGGCTTTTGAAGCCAAGCTTTTTTCCGCACGGGAATCTGCCGTGGGCCTCTGGGCCAGCGAAAACGATGCACTGGTCTGTCCGGCTTCGTATCGTAAATACTACGGTTTCAAGGATGCTTCATCGCATTCGCTGAAGCGCGGTTGGCCGGTCTTTACTCGGCCAACCGGGGGCGGCGCTGTTCCGCAAGGGTCGGGGGTTGTCAATTTGACAATCGCTTTCACCGCGCCGCGCGGTTTCACGATCAATGATGGCTATAGGCTGATTACTGGCATCATCCGCAACGGGCTGGGTTCCACAGGAGTTAGGCTGGCCACAGGTCCAACGCCCACCAGTTTCTGCGACGGCGACTGGAATCTCTCCATTCAGGGGAAAAAGGTCGTGGGTACGGCGCAGCGCTGGAAGCCGCTTGGCGAAACTAAAACTCGGGTTTTGGCCCATGCCCTGATCCTGACCGAGGGCTCAGTTGGACCCGGTACTCGGGCGGTTGACGCCTTTAATGCAGATCTCGGATTGGGCGCGGTCTCTTGTGACGCTCACACAAGTTTGGAGCTTGCCAGCGACAAGGCTATGCGGGCCCCTCGCGCCCTCGTTCAAGACCTGCACACAGCTTCAGTTGCAGCTCTGCGAACCATTCACTTCGACGCACAGAACTCTGCCGCAGCATGAGCAAAGACATGAGCCGCAAGAGGAGAGCGGCTTGTATGGAAAGGGAGGAAACTATGTCCAACGAAACGATCCATATTCACCTGAAAGTTGGTGTGCCCTCGGAAAACGGTGCCAAGTTCGAAGACCTCATGACTGAACTCGTCGCGAGAACTCAAAACGAGCCGGGTACGCTGGTTTACGAATGGTATCGAACTGATAACGGCAACACCTGGCACATCATCGAAAGATATGCGGACGCTCAGAATGGCGACCTGCATGTGAAAGGGTTTGCCGAAAACTACGCTGGCCGGTTCTTCGAGTTGATCGACGGGTGCGAAGCTATCGTATCGGAAAATGCGACACCATACATCCGCGGCATCCTGGAGGGTATCGCGCCCCTCTACGTCTCACAGAGAGGCGGATTTCACCGCTTCTGATCCACGCAATTCGCCAGCGACCGACGCAAGAGTTTCCCTACGGTTTCTCGACTGGACCTTGCGCGCGCCGCTGCCCGGGAATTCCATGGGCGGTCCGACACGCTCAGCCAAAAAAGATAGCTAAAATCTGGAGGAGAAAATGAACATACGTTTCCATCGTCAAAGGCGGCGGGGTTTGGACACGACAGGTGTCAGTCGCCGCATGTTTCTAATGACGACTGCAATGGCTGGCGTCACGACGAGCGCGATGCTCAGCAGTGCAAATCCTGCCTTCGCGTCCGTCTTAGATGAGACGGAAAGCGCGACGCTTCTGCAAATGACGCAGGATATCTATCCCCACCCGGACCTTCTGGAAATTAGCCACTATAAGGCGATTGCAGACACGGTCACCACAAATGCCGAGGAGGATGCGGATACTGCGGACGGCTTGCGGGATGGTCTGAAGCGGATCAACGAGCAGGCAGAAGCCCTGTTTGGGGTGCCATACGTTGAAATTGATGATCCTGACGCACGCGAGGGCCTCCTTCGGAAATTCCAAAACGAAGGCTTCTTCCAAGGCGTACGCTGGACCGCCTATTTCGCCATCTACAACAACAAAGATGTGTGGCCGTTGTTCGGATACCAAGGCTCTTCTGTTGAGCACGGCGGTTACATCGATCGCGGATTTTCAGACATCACCTTCGTTCCTCCGGGCCCGACCCTGGAAGAGCGGTTGGCGCAAGTTCAGGGTTAAGGGAGGCGATCATGGCTACGTTTGAAAAAGACGACGACAGCGTTGTTGTCATAATCGGTTCGGGTGCCGGAGGTGGGACCCTCGCGTATGAATTGGCGCAAAAAGGGATCAATTCCGTCGTGCTGGAAGCCGGACCCCGGTTCGACAGTACAGACATGGAAAATGACGAATGGACCCAGTTCCAAAAACTGTCGTGGCTGGACAAAAGATACTCAGGTGGCGGTTGGCACGGTTCCGTCAACCACCCGAACCTGCCGGCTTGGATCGTCAAAGGCTACGGGGGATCCACCGTGCACTGGGCGGGTGTCGCTCTGCGATTTAAGGATTTTGAGTTCAAGACCCGCTCAACCTATGGCGAAATCGCAGACGCGAATATCGAAGACTGGCCCGTTTCACTGGAGGAGATGACGCCCTGGTATGAAAAGGCCGAGCTCAAAATGGGCGTGACCGGCAAGACCACGGGAATGCCTCATCTGCCTTGGAACAATGGCTTTCGGGTGCTCGCAGAAGGATGTCGTCGCACTGGTCGCACGGATTACGCGTCTGGTCCGATGGCTATCAACTCCATTGATCGCGATGAACGTCCGGCCTGCATGCAGATCGGGTTCTGTATGCAGGGCTGTGCGATCGGCGCCAAATGGTCGACGATGGTCGCAGAACTTCCCAGAGCTGAGGACACCGAATTCTGTGAAGTCCGCACGGATGCCATGGTGCTGATGATTGAGCATGATGACACTAGGAAGGTGACCGGTGTCCTTTATGCGGACGCGGACGGTAACCAACACCTGCAGAAAGCACGCATTGTTTGCGTTGCCGGGAACTCAATCGAGAGCCCACGCCTGCTGCTCAATTCCGCTTCTACAATGTTCCCCGACGGTCTCGCAAATTCATCGGGACAGGTTGGCAAGAACTACATGGTGCATACCACGGGTGGCCTTTACGCAGCCATGCCCGAGCCAGTGCACATGTTCCGCGGCACCTCGGTGGCAGGCATTGTCGGAGATGACGTCAAACACGACCCCTCGCGCGGTTTCTCCGGTGGTTTTTACCTGGAGTTCCTGTCACTTGGCCTGCCGTTCATGGCTGCATTTTTGGAACCAGGCAACACGGGCTGGGGACGCAGCGTTTCCAGTGCACTTGAGAAGTATGATCATATGTCTGGTGTCTGGGTGCTGGGTGAAGACCTGGCGCAAGAGCAGAATGGGGTGGCGCTGCATGTTAGCGAAGTAGACCAGTATGGTTTGCCTGTGCCAATCGTGTCGAAAACACCGCATATCAACGACGTCAACATGACCAACTACATGTACGAGTCGACGGCGCAGATTTATGAGTCGGTCGGGGCAACCGATATCTACGAACTGCCAGCCTATCCTGCATCTCACAACATGGGTACCAATCGGATGCATGCCAATCCGGCGAAAGGTGTCGTCAATGCCTATGGCCAATCGCACGACATCTCAAATCTGTTTGTGTCGGACGGTAGTCAGTTCACCTCATCGGGCGCCTGCAATCCGACTCTGACAATTGTCGCGTTGGCGATCCGACAGGCGGAATACATCGCGCAAGAGATGAACGCCCAAAACATCTGAATTCGCATGCGTCTCTCCCCGGTGCGGTCAGGCCTTTGTGCTTGGCTGCATTGGAGGAGGAAGGAGTGCGAACTACCGCGCGCGAACGCCGTGGCGCACGCCGAATGACTATCAATCTAAAGGAGGATAAAATGTTAAAAAATATTGGTAAATTTGCCTGTGTCACGGCTCTGACCTTGGGCATTCCAGCATCTGCGTTTGCCGAGCTACCAGGTATGCGCGGAACTCAACATATTGGCATCACCGTACCAGACGTGGACGAAGCGGTTGAGTTCCTCGTTGACATCATGGGATGCGAGGCGTTTTTTTCGTTCGGTCCGTTTGGTCCGTTTGAAGATGACTGGATGACAAAAAACCTGAACGTGAACCCGCGCGCGGTCATAGAAGTCATCACAATGGTGCGTTGCGGCAACGGTCCGGCCTTTGAGGTGTTCAAATACACATCTCCGGACCAGAACCCGAACCCGCCAAAAAACAGCGACATTGGTGGATATCACATCGCCTTTTACGTCGATGATATCAACGAAGCGACCCAGTACCTGCGTGATAACGGTGTACAGGTCTTGGAAAGCCCCCACCCGCTGACGGGCACACTGTTGGAGGGGATGGACTGGGTCTATTTTCTGACGCCTTGGGGCATGCAGATGGAAATCGTCAGCGCCCCCGACGGTATTCTGGACGAGAAGCAGAATAACCGGAACTTCTGGGACCCGCGCTCCTGAAGATAACCCAAATACGAAAACGGGCTGCGGCACACCAAGCCGCAACCCTTTTTTTGGAGGCGAACATGGCTTGGTTGAACCCTGCAAAAAATACGCGACAACTGCCGATCCTATTTGGTGGTATGGTTCTCTTGCTGGCGCTCTGCTGGTGGCCGCAGCGAGGATACGCTCACTTCAGCTATTCCGACCCGCGGATCATCCACATTGTTGACGACGGCGGAGACCAAGCACTCGTTCTCATTCGGATGCCCGCTCCGTTGACTCTGCTTCCTGACGATTGGCAAGGACAGAGCGAAACTCGCTTACCCCCGTTTGGCATCAGCAACGGCGCTGACATTTTTCTGGACGCGCATGCGATCGAAAACAATACGTCTGAGCTTTTGGACCTATTGAACCGGTCGGTGTCCATTTGGATTGATGGCCGCAGATCAGCCACGAAAGTTGAGCAATTTCGGTTCTGGGCCGATACTGAGAGGCCCTCATTTGGAACTGTCAAATCTGCGACGGCAGCGTTTCAAGATGTCGTCCAAACTGACCTGGCAACTTTGCCGTATTTTGACCTCACAGTAGACGTCGCGCTCTCGGTCCCATCCGGATCTCTTAATCAGGATCTGCGCGTTACTTCAGATCTTGGTAAGAACTTTCAGGTGATGGACAGGTTTGGAACTGTCGTGAAGCTGCATCGCAGCGACGCAGTCGAGACACAAGCGATGATTGGGGTGCTGGATGTCGCGTATCCGGCGGCTTCAAACAAATGGGTCGTTATGCGCGATGCGGCCTTAATCGGAGCAGAACATATTTACTTTGGGCTTGATCACCTGGCCATAATTGTCCTTATCGCCATTGCCGCACAAAGCTGGCGCCAAGCTCTGGGGATGGCTTCTGCCTTCACCATCGGACATATGATCACGCTTGCTGCCGGCCTCTACGGCATCGCGCCCGCAATGATCTTGTTCATACCGTTGGTGGAATTTAGCATTGCGCTCTCGATCGTTGTCGCTGGCGCATTTATTTGCTTTCAGATCAGGCATCCGCTGAGTTGGTTAGCGTTGTTCCTCATAGGACTGGTCCATGGCTACGGGTTTGCCGCCTCTGCGTCTCAGGCGATGTTTGCAGGTCAGTTTGATTTACTCGACCTGATAGCATTCGCCTTTGGGTTGGAAGCTTGCCAATTCGCGATATACGCCATGATCTTGCCGATCATCCTTCTGGCAGATCGCCAATTCCCATTGGTGCACGATACGTGGCGCAGAGGTGTGGCTCTGCTCATCGCGGTGTTTGCCGCGTCGGCTACATTCACTCGCTTTACCGAAACTACAGGTGCTTTTGGCCTGGTTTAGGCCGTTCATCACGGAGATCCAAAATGACTGAAACAAAATTCGATATGATCGTGATCGGAGCAGGCCCGGGCGGTTATGTTGCTGCAATCCGTGCAGCCCAACTGGGGTTGGATGTCGTTTGTATCGAGCGTGAACACCTCGGTGGTATTTGCCTGAACTGGGGCTGCATTCCCACAAAAGCACTGCTCCGCTCAAGCGAAGTGCTACACTTGGCGCAAAATGCAAAAGACTTTGGCCTGAAGATTGAAGACCCGGAACACGATCTCGAAGCAATTGTCGCGCGGTCGCGGAGGGTCGCCAAACAGCTTTCAAACGGCGTTGGCTATTTGTTCAAGAAGAACAAGGTGTCGTCCATTATGGGTGAAGCGCGCTTGGCCGGAAATGGCGAAGTTATCGTGAAATCCAAAGAAGGAGAGCAGACACTGCGATCGGACAACATCGTTCTGGCAACCGGTGCACGCGCCAGAGACCTTCCTGGGCTTGAAGCGGATGGGAACCGCGTCTGGTCCTATAAACATGCTCTGCAACCCCCTCACGAACCAAACAAGCTGTTGGTCATCGGTTCCGGTGCGATCGGCATTGAATTTGCAAGTTTTTACAACGCTATCGGAGCAGAAACGACCGTAGTGGAAGTAATGGATCGTATTTTGCCTGTCGAAGACGCTGAGATATCGACCTATTCCAAGAAGAGCTTCAGCAAACAGGGTATGAAATTCTTCGAGGGTTCGAAAGTTACGCAGCTTGAACGCCACAGCGACCGCGTTGTCGCTCATATCGAAAAAGACGGCGAGGTCACGGTTCAGGAATTTGACACTGTGATTTCAGCTGTTGGCATCACCGGCAACGTTGAGAACCTTGGCCTCGAAGAGATAGGTGTTGAGGTTGACCGAAATCATGTCGTCACAGACGAGTATTGCCGCACCAACGTACCCGGTCTCTATGCTATCGGAGATGTCGCAGGGGCTCCTTGGCTTGCTCACAAGGCAAGTCACGAGGGCGTCATGGTCGCGGAGCTCATCGCTGGACTTGAAGGTCACCCCGTCAAGCCGGAGAGTATTGCAGGTTGCACGTATTGCCACCCTCAGATCGCGAGCGTTGGGATGACCGAAGCGCAAGCGATCGAAGCCGGTTTTGAAATAAAAGTCGGGCGGTTTCCTTACCAGGGCAATGGCAAAGCCATTGCATTGGGCGACGCGCAGGGGATGATCAAAACCGTCTTTGATGCCAAAACCGAGCGATTGATTGGAGCGCATATGGTCGGGGCCGAAGTGACCGAACTGATCCAAGGATATGTCGTCGGGCAAAAGCTCAATGCAACAGGTCCAGATTTGATGGAAACTGTATTCCCGCACCCAACGCTTGGCGAAATGATGCATGAAAGCGCTCTCGACGCTTTCGGTAGGGTCATCCACAAATAGCTTCGCTCAACCGCATGTCGGCAACAGTAATGTTGCCGACCTTGATAATTCTAACGGGGTCGCGCGATGCCATATTGTTTCATCTTTCGATGAATGGTTGCCCGGCCCATTCCTATGTTGCGCGCTGCTCTCGAAACATTCCATCGAGCTCCGATGAGCGCATCCTGAATGAGTGTCTGCTCATCATAGGTCGAATTTGACTGATCGGAATGTCTCTGTCCCGTCTCTAAGACCTTGTGAGTTTCTGACGCAGATATGGTGCGTTCCGGCAGGTCCAGCCGCGAGATACGACTACCATCCCCTTCCATAAGCGATTGCTGTAGGGCGTTTTTTAGCTCTCGGACATTGCCGGGCCAATCAGAACGGGAGATCACGATTTTTGCTTCTTCTGTTATTTGAACTGCCTCACCTGCCAACTGCCGAGCGATCTCGCCAGCCAAGGTCTCGATACGTTCACGGTGTCGAAGAGGTGGAAGTTGAACGATCGTATTTGCCAGCAGGAAATAGAGATCATCACGGAACAACCCGTCCTGTACGGCAACGCGAAGCGGGCGACGGCATGTTGCAATTATTCTGGGTGTCGGTTCCGAATTCTGCTCTTCGAGCAGCAACCCGTTTGCCTCAATTTCACCCATCAGCATCCTGAGTCGAGCCTGCGCGAATGCTGGAAGTTCGTCTACGTTCTCAAAAACCAGAACAATATGTTCCTGGTCTGGCATTCCCAAGGAACCCGCAATACGCGCTTGTTCCAGCAAGGTCTGAAAGTAAAGTTTGTCCTGTTCAGCTACACCCAGAGACGCGCAGTCAACGGTCGTTACACGTGCTGAGTCGAACTTGGTAGCTTCAAGGATCGCTGCAATGAGGGCAGTCTTGCCGGTACCGGACTCACCTTCGATCAAGAAGGGTAATCCCTTTCGATAGTGTGCAAGGGCCCTCGTACAGAGCGCAGCCATTCGATCGCTTCCAATCGAAAGCTGGCGTAACGAGGCGGCCAGTCGCGTACGTTTTGGTCTCAGCGGAGCTTTCGTTTTTGGGTTTTTCCATGAAACTGGAGAAGCGCGTTTACCGCTCTTAGTTAGCGCCGAGAAATTTAGAACTGGCCCATTCATGGACCGAACACTCATTACTCTTTCGGGGACGGCTTCCATAGCCTTTGAATCAGTACCGAACACCAATTCAAAGGCCTTCCCTCTTAGTACCGCGGGAGTCTTTTTACTTACGAGGCGATGTGCCCCTGCGGTAGTGCCCAAGATGATCCCAGCTTCGTTCAACGCCACAAGTTCATCCCGCTTCAGCAAGTCGCGCCCATCAGCTGAGGAAACAGATATGATCAAACTATCTGCAAACTGTTTTTCGAATAGTATGCGTTGGATTCTGTCTGCTGCAGTGCCCAAAAGCTGAGACGCAAAGAGGTAATCTGACGAGTTATTGCGATCCAGCATGGCCAAGCTGATTGCACCGAGTGTGTGGTTTTCTGCGTCAAAAAGAGGGGCAGCTGTGCAGGCGAATGGACGCAATGAAGAAAAGTAGTGGTTTCCTCCGCTAACGGTGAAGGCATCTCTCTCAGATAACGCCATGCTAACACCATTAGTTCCCGCAATGCGCTCATCCCAACAGGAACCGACGGCGATGCCGTTTTCTTCAAAAACGGAACGGCCTTGGTCGGTGCCTTCCAGACGAACCGAAACTCCATCGGTATCCGTGACAACAAGGCAATGACCGGCATTGGCGGCTATTTGAGCGAGTTGGCTGATTATCCCTTGGCGGCCGCCGGAACGTTCTACCAATTCCTCTAACCGAGGAGCCACTTCAGATGATTGTAGGCGAAGGATGGGGCGAGCGGCATCCCGAACAAGCTTGTATTTAAGCTCACAGCGCTCCCAAGACTCACTGATGGCACTTCCAAAGTGTAAGGAATTATCGGTTTCCACCACATGTCCTCCCCGTACCACCAGCTTACAGCATTGAGACCTATTTCGACAAAAAACATCGATGCTCTCGCGGTTTTACCGCCTGTCCGAGAGTTCACCGCAAGGTGGCTGTGACCTCTTGGATAGCTTTCATCACAGATTTTCTATGGTCTTCATCCATTGCTGCTGCATGAGGTCGCGCCAGCTGTCCCGAGTCGTTGTCGAAGTATTTCCCAGAAGCAACGGCAAACTCGGGGTCCAGTGCGGCACGGCACAGGATGTCCGCGCCAATGCTCATATCATTCCCAGCGACGCCAAACCCCTCTTTCACCATCTTTGAGGCAAGCAGTGAGCCGGGATTCACCGCAATGACAGAAGGGCCATTTGGCAGCGCTCTTGCCAGTTCCTGTGACCAGATGGTGATCGCCAGTTTGCTTTGGGCATAGGCCCCAAAATCGTCCAGCGAACCATGACCGACCATCGCCTTTGCATCGACTGGGGCTTGTGCGGCCGACGACAAGTTAATTATACGGCCATCTTGCGGGATGATCGGCAGCAGCCGTTGCGTTAGCACCCACGGCGCGAACGTATTGACCACAAAGCGAACGTCGAAGCCATCCGGTGTTCTTGTGGTGGGTGTCTTGTAGACGCCTGCATTGTTGATCAGGACATCGATGCGGTCATGTCGCTCAAGAATCTCAGCCGACAGCGCTTCGACATCACTCAGCTTTGAAAAGTCGGCGACATAGCTTTCTGAATGGCCGCCGACTTCCGTTGCAGCTACCTCAAGTTTTGCTTGGCTTCGACCATGTAGCAGAATTCTATGACCTTGTGCCGACAGGGTTTTGGCAGTCAAGAGACCGAGGCCGTCTGTTGATCCAGTGATAAGAATTGTTTTGGACATGGTTCATTCCTTTGTTTGTAAGCCGGGCTTCGGACGGTTGAGGATGGACTGCCCTTTGAAGTTTGCATTTACCCTGTCTCAAATAACCGAACCATCCTGAAGCACGTTTTAGCTATGTGCCTGGCTTTTCGATATCTTATCAGAAGCGAACAACAGTTCGGCTCTCGAGGCTCTTTCGAATTGAATGGATACTTGGATCCTCGATCAAATCGACTGCACTGTGACCCACTGAAGGCAGTCCTTGGTTGTCGTAGATATTGAACAGGACAATCTCATCCGGGGTCATTCGTGATTGATAAACCCATTCATGTGCGTCGCTCGCCGCCAGCCCCATGATGTGACCGCGCCGATCAGGGTAAATCAGATCGATCAGAATCCAGTCTTCGTTCGTGACGCTGGTTGGGCGAACAAAACCAAGCGGCGCGCTATTGATCGGGTTTTCGACCGGTCGCCAGATATTGATGAAGGCGTAGTGCCCCGTGCTCCATTCTGCGGCCTTGTCCGGTCCAAGAATGTCGACCAGTCGCTTTTCTGCCCCCTCAGTGCTGTAGTCGCTATGAACATTCCGGGCGGGTTTACGATCAGAGTCAGGGTCATCGACCCTCAAAGTGTGGTCGAAGACAATAACCTCTTTGGCACCCAGATGCTGGACAAGCACCTCGGTTAATTCTCGGTCATAAACTTGTTGCCAATCGGTTCCATCGTCAAATGAAGTGACTTTACTGGGGGATGAGGCAAACGAGACGCCGTCCTTTGTGAAAGAAACTGCATCTTCGGAACCTCGAAGATCTCGGAGTGGAATTTTCGTCGCAACAAGCTCCGGTGAGATCAGATTTCCTGCGACACCTCCAGCATCGATTTGAAACGCCTGCCTCGACGCACTGTGGACGTGATAATTGACGATTGCAGTACCCGGCATGGCGTTCTCCTTTTATTACAACAATTTCGATCCGCGACTTGGCAAGCGATTTGCGTTCGCGTTGCGACCCTGTTGCGGCTTGCCTCGAAGATACGCATTGAAGAAAGAATAAAAATGAGACATTCAAAGATAGATAATTCGGTTTTTGGATATAATAATATGGATACAGAAAGCCTTCGCCTGTTTGTACTTGCAGCTGAAAAGCTCAATATTAGCGCAGCAGGGCGCGATCTCGGTTTTGCACCGGCTGTAGCAAGCGCCCGGCTTGCCAAGCTCGAACATACATTGGGTGCTGATTTGTTGCACCGCTCGACCCGTAAAGTTGCCTTATCGTTGGAAGGCGCTGAATTTCTCCCCTACGCCCGCGAAATCCTGGCGCAAGAGAGTGCTGGACGCGCCGCATTGGGTCAAGGACAAACTCAGCCCACAGGAACACTGCGCTTTACCGCGCCCAGCACTTTTGCCCAGCTTTACATCGCGCCTATCCTGCCAGAATTCCTCGTGCAGTACCCGGGGGTTAATCTCGACCTTCGTCTGTCCGACAGCCAATTCAACCTGATTGAGGGCAGCTACGATTTAGCTATTCGGAACTCAGCGCTTGAAGATACCAGCCTCAAAGGCCGCAAGCTCGCTGAAGACAATCGCGTACTTTGTGCCTCTCCTGAATATTTGGCCCAGCGTGGGGCACCGGCAAAGCCATCCGATCTGGTGGATCATGATTTGATCGCATTCAGAGATCAGGAGCCGCGTCCTCTCACCGGTACTGACGGCTCATTAGGAGAGTTTGATCCCCGCGCGGCCCGCTGTCAGCTAACTTTTGACGATGGGCTCAGCCAAAAACTCGCCACTATGGCTGGAGCAGGTATTTCTATGAATTCGCTCTGGAGCGTCCACCATGAACTGGCGGAAGGCAGTCTTGTTCAGGTCTTACCAAACTACCGAGTGACCGACGCATCTGTACTATGGCTTGTCTATCCCAAAGCAAACGTCTTGTCCGCCAAGGTTCGGGTCTTCATGGATTTCCTGTTGGAACAGATTGGAAAGATGCCAAGTTGGAAAGTGTCATGAGTTAAGGCTAATTTTAGGAGCCCCTATAAATCGTCGTGCTTTCCAACATTACCGGAAAGTCTTTTACCTCGACTTCGAAGGAAGTTCTGAGAAACTGCTGCTTCTGCGTCATTCGAACCGAAAGGCCGTAAAACCGAAGATTTGTCGCGGCCTGACATTAAGCGGCGTAGGCTGAAAAAAAGACAGAAAGAAAACCTGAGGCGAACTTCTTCAATGGGCATGGCTATCCAAATTCTGCGCAAAAACATCGTATGTTTGCTGATCCAGCGCACATGCACTGGATCAGTAAGTGCACTGTTATGCCAGTTGGGCAAGGTTGCCTGACCGGAAGGCAAAGGTTCTGGGCGCGATTGACGGAGCACGGTTCAAGCACTGCGACCCAATTGACGACATGCTGGGATCCGAAATCGAGGTTTTCCTGCCGTTAAAAGACAGATGAGAGGTGCTTACTCGTCACCGATCAAAATTCATTCTTTGTTCGATAATAGGTCTTCGAGATTGTCATATGGCGCGGTGTCCCTAAACTGTTTCACGAGTTCAGCGTCGTTTGAACGATCCCGCTCGCCCGTTTTCAGTAGCCGCCATAGTTGAAGAAGAAGAATGATTGTGGCTCCCGCGGCCGCAATATTGAAGGCGATTTCCCACGTTGTCATTTTGATGTTCCCACAATTGATAAGTTGCATTTCCGTAACCGCAGAACCTGCCATGACACTTGACGAAAACCGGAACCTGTGGGTCTGAGCCCAACTTGCCACTGAAAGATCATGTCTCAGGATGACCTGAAAAACCTATTGAACTCAATCAGCCGGCCGACGCCGGAAGAAGAAGCATTTTTTGCCAAACGTCGCTCCCTTGGTCTCGGTGTCGGGCTCGATGAGCATGGGAAAATAGTCTATCCGAAAAAGCTCGTATTCATCGACTTCGAGGCATCCTCGTTGAGCCCTGAAAGCTGGCCGATCGAAGTTGGCATTGCGTGGATCGAACAGCAGGATGTCGTTGTCGAAAGCAAGCTCATACAGCCAGATCCTGACTGGTTGCTCGATGATTGGTCACAGAAAAGCGCTGCCTTACACAATATCCCTTTCAGCGCCTTGAAGACGGCGGAACCCGCGGAAGATGTAGCATGCTGGTTGAAAGAAATTGTAGGCGACAACATCCTTGTCAGCGACGCTCCTGAGCTCGACCAACGCTGGCTCGACTGTCTTCTCGCAACGCTCGGTGAACGTGCGAGGCAGATCGTTGACTTTGACCGGATCGTCTGGGTCTCGTTTTCTCAAGAAGACGGGGTTGTTGCACCCGGTGCGATCGAGCAAGTCTACGAAACGCGAGCGGAGCGCCCAACAACACATCGAGCAGGCGCAGATGCCGCAAATATGGCCCACGCGTATAGATCCGGGTTACCTCGGCTAACACGCAGTAACCATGATACACCCAGTTGTGCGTATCTTGCGTCATTGCACCCAGATGCAACGCCAAGTGAACCGCTACCACTGAATTCGAGCGCGGGTAGGCCGACCGGCTGACGACTGTTTGTTGGCATTGATGAAGTGGCTGACCGTTGGCGCAGAAGCGGACGTTCGAGCGGACAACGGCGAAGGACCGTATCGAGCCCCAAAGTGACACTTTCTGCACCACTCATTAATGGCTGCTTTTAGTTATCGGTTTCTTCACGCTTCAGGGAATGAGCCCAGCACGCTTTCATTGGGAGTGTTTGTTGTACAAAATGCGATCTAGACAGCTACTTCAGGTATGAGATGCCGGAAACGCGTGGCGACCGTCTTGAAGCCGCCACGCTTATTAATCAGTTCAGAGTATTTTTATAGATCACGCCATCTTTCATGATCAGTCGCATCGTCGGGATGTCACGAGGACGCGGTTCGGCGTCGTACCATTTCTCGTTGCCGCCGATGACACTGATGTCTTCAAGCGGGTTTCCATCGACAATTAGAACGTCGGCATAAGCGCCTTCCGCAATCAGACCGAGAGGACCTTCGAGGTAAGGATTGGCTTTCCCCGAGTATGCCAGAAGCTCCCCTGCCGAAGAGGTTGCCGCTACAAGCATCGCATGGTTGCCGAAGAGTTCAGCGTGGAACCACTTTTCGTGATCCATTTGTGTCCGGAATTGTTCTGCAGGGGCAAAAACGATGTCAGACTGGAACGCCATTTTTGGTCGGATTTCCTTGACGTTTTCAACAAAATCCTTGGAAAATTCAGTTGCCAAAGCGAGTTTCGCTTGGTTTTCCTTGGTTTGAAGGCCTGGGTTCTGTTCGATATAAGGGGATATTCCAGTCATCTGAGAGACAAGGAAGATATCATTGTCCTTCATCAGCTGAAGTGTTTCCCGGCTGGCGAAAAAGCCATGCTCGATGCTTTTTACACCCGCCTCAATGGCACGCGTAATTCCCTCGTCAGAGAAGACGTGAACGCCGACATAGGTATCCCAATCGGCTGCAGCGCGTACCGCCGCTTCAAGTTCTTCGGGTTGGTATTGAAGTGTGTGAAGTGGATCAAGAATCGAAGCGACGCCACCTCCCGCCATCATTTTGATCTGGGTGGCCCCTTGAGACAGGTTCTGACGAACAGCCGCCATGACACCATCTACACCGTCTGCCACATACGTGATTCCGAGACGTTGCGCATTGCTGTCATTGGCATAGGGAGGCAAATTCGGGTTGCGCATTGATGCGGTCCGAAAGTCGCCGTGGCCTGACGTTTGTGAGAGAAAGGCACCGGCTGGGTAAATGCGCGGGCCATCGATCAGACCCGCATCGACCGTCTTCTTTACACCCGACCCTCCGCCGCCCATTTCGCGTACGCTGGTAAACCCGCTATACAGGTATTCATTGGCCATGTGCGCCGCACGCGCTGCAATTTCGTCCCAGGTTGCAGCCTCCACGGCACCAAGGCCGCCACTAATGTTCAGGTAAAGATGCGAGTGCGCATCGATCAGCCCAGGCATCAAAGTGCGTCCATCGCAGTCAATCTGGTTTGCCCCTTCTGCCTCAAGTGACGTATCGCCGACAGCCGAAATCAGATTGCCCTCAACCAGAACATTTTGCCCTTCAATCAAGGTTTCCGTGAGACCATCAAACACCGCACAGTTCGTGAATAGAACCAGTGCCGGTGAAGCCTCTTCCTGAGCGAGCGCCGACGTAGCCGTTGCTGTCGCGAGCAAAACACCTGCAACAGATTGTAGTATGCTCTTCATATCGATCTCCCATTGGATCAGCCCCTGTGCTCGGAGCGTTTGAACTGAGAAACAGTATAAGAATTGACGGACCCATTGCCTGTCTTCGGGGCGCGGTGGTGGCAGTTTTTTGCCCCATAAGGACTATTTAGAGCAGTTTATTCCCTCTTGGTTGTTCTGAGACGCTAGGATGAAACTGAACATCAAAGCGAATACTGAATCGATGAATCACACCTTACCACTCGTAAAGCTGAGTGTTTTGCGCCCCTTCGCCACGGAACTCCACGAACGCGGTATTGACCCGGAACCAGTGTTTGAGAGCGTCGGGTTAACTGAGGGTGCAATCTTTGAGGCCGACCTCTCAGTTCACGTCATGGTCATCCACCAGTTTGTCGAGAACGCCGCCAAGTCTGCCGAAGATCCCTTTTTTGGGGCCCGCGTTGGAAGCAAACTCGATGTTCAGGGTTGGGCGATACTTGAGGACGCTGAGGCGCGCGCGTCAACGGTGGGAGACTTCCTGTCGATCTTTATTGCGCGGTCCAACGAAATTGCCAGCTCTGTCACAGAACATCTCAATATAGTCGGCCAAACGGCAGTTTTTGGTGAAACGCGCTCTTTTGCACCCCAAATCCTGCCCGCTCAGAACGATGCATTCATGGTGGCGCTCGGCCTGGCCGTTCTCCGGCGGGCTTTGCGCAATCGGTTGGACCCATCGAAAGTAACAGTTACTGTAAGCGACCCCAAGGTTTTGCCATCGGAATTCGACCTGATGCATCCTATGAGGGGGAACAGAATGGGGTTCTGCATCCACTTTCCGTCGTCTTGGTTGTCCCTAAAACTGAATCCTGTGTCGTCCAGTTTAGCCACGGAGGAGATATCCAGCTCGGCTGCCGACGGGTTTGTTCAATCCTTTAGGCAAATGCTCCGGGCACACATCGAACAGATTGACCTGAGCGCTTCAAAATGTGCGGCTCTCGCATCGATGAGCCAGCACAAGCTGAAACGACGACTAGCTGAGAACGGGACCAATATTACCAACGAGATAAGCTTCGTGAGGCAGCAATACGCAAGAGAGGTTCTAGTCACGACCAGCAGGTCGATTTCCGATATCGCGACCGTTCTCGGGTTCACGGACGCCGCCAATTTCGCCCGAGCCTTCCGCCGCGCAAACGGCATGACGCCAACCGCTTTTAGAAAATTGCAAGAAGTCGAGGACGGTGAAAAAAACTGAGTTGTTCGCCGAACCAGACACTCATCCCGGCAAGACCGACGGCTGCTTCGTCCGCAGAACAGTCATTCAGCCAACCTTCAACCGACGTCCACATTGGCAAAAAAAGCCAAGTGAGTGCCCCCGGCA